>JBOHFG010000038.1:0-12477 GCA_050699575.1 Pseudonocardiaceae bacterium | reverse complement strand
CTGCGGCAGGGCCGTACGCAGCGGGTCAGCAGGTCACGAACGACCGTGGCCAGGGGAAAGATCCGGGACATGATCAACATTAGCGAACGCCCGGTCGAGGCCGAGGATCGCGCGGTTCCTGGTTTCTGGGAGGGAGATTTGATCATCGGCAAGGGCGGCAAGTCTCAGGTCGCCACCCTGGTCGAGCGTGCCAGCCGATTTACCATGCTCGTGAAGATTCCTTACGACCGGACCGCCCAGCGTGTCTCGGCTCTCGTGGCCCAGAAAATGGAACACCTTCCCGAATTCCTCCGCAACAGCGTGACCTGGGACCAGGGAAAAGAGATGGCCGACCACGCGAATTTCACCATCAAGACCGGAATCGACGTCTATTTCTGCGATCCGCACTCACCTTGGCAACGGGGTACCAACGAGAACACAAACGGACTCCTGCGCCAGTACTTCCCTAAAGGAACCGACCTGTCGGGCTACACGCAGGCCGAACTCGACGCCGTCGCCGACGAACTCAACAACCGTCCACGACAGACACTCAACTGGAAGAAACCGACCGAAGTCCTCAACGAATTGCTGGTCGAGGCCGGTTGAAACTGGTGGTGTGTTCACAACTTGACACCAAGACATCACACCGCATCTGCCACTCCGCGCAGTGCTTGCGCAGCCGAACCAGTTCCGCCCGTTCATCCTCACTCAGCGCGCCACCACCGCGCTCCCGGCGCCGCCGGTCCGCGTTCACCCAGTTACCCAGCGTCCCGTCGTGAACGCCCAGCTCCCGGGCGACCTGCGCGATCGGCTTACCCGTCTCCCGGACCAGCCGCACCGCGCCCTCCTTGAAGTCCTGATCGAACTTCCTGCGTGTCCCTGACACCGCCCCTCCCTAATAGGCGATGTCTCCACGCTACGAGGGAAAACGCAATTGCGGCCGGGCGTCTGATTGCGCAGCGCAGTGGCCGGGTCGCCAGTGGTGGGCTGGTACCTACGGTCGCCGGCTGACAGCGACACCCACCGCGGCAGTTACTCGACGGTCACCCACAGCGTTGCGAGGTTCTGCGGGCCAGCGTGCCGAGGATCTTGAACAGGGCGTTGGGCACCTCCATCACCGCCTGACTATCGATTTCGTTGTCCGCCCCAGATGATCCATTACCGCGATCTCACCCGCACCGGTAAAAGGGGTCCCGATAAGCGGCCGGGCGGTTACGAGTCGAACAGGGTGCCGGTGGTGACGGGGGCGGCGGTGGGTTCGGGGAGGTCGGCTTGGTGCAGGGCGATCCCGTTCCAGATGAAGCGCGCGGTGGTGACGGCCTTGTCGACCTCGTCGGTGAGTAGCTGGTGAATCGCGATGCCGTCGAGCTCGGCGTAAGTGCACCACTCGTGGTCGGAGGTCAGCACCGCGTCGAGGTCGAAGCTGCGCAGCAGCTCGAGTAGCTGGCCACGGTTGGAAGGGTCGATGCCGACGAACACCTCGTCGAGCAGCACCAGCCGGGGCGCATCGGGGGCGACCTCGTAATGCGCGGCCAGGGCCGCGAACAGCGGCAGGTGCAGCACGATTGCCTTCTCCCCGCCGGAGAGCGTGCCGTGCAGCTTGCGGGTGACCTGCCGTGGGCCGGTGCCCTCACCGAGGTCGACGGTGACGATGAAACGGTGCCAGGCGGTGTAGTCGAAGACCTGGGTGAGTTGGGCCTCCCAGCTGGCTGCGGCTTGGGTGTCGCGGGCCTCGGCGATGCGTTCCCGGAAGAAGCGGTGCAGCGCGTCCCGTTCCTCGGCGGTCAGCGTGGCTGGGTCGCGCAGCAGCAGGTCCCGGGCCTGACGGGTACCCGGGGGGAGCTCGGGGTCGACCTGCCAGGCCAGCTGCACCCGCACCTTCGATGCGGTGCGCACCTTGCCCAGCCGCCGGTTCATGCTGCGGACCAGGTCATCAGCGGTGCGGATCCGGTCGGCGACGTGCCGGCGGGTGTCCCCGGTAAGGGTGCGGTCGAACAGGTCGCGTTCCTCGGTGGTGAGTGCTGCGGCGGCCGTGGCGTGCTCGTCGGCCAACAGCTGGTGTAGCGCGGCGGCGCCCAGTGGCCGGCCATCGACGGTGGCGGTGAGCACCATCGCATCGTCGCCGGCCTCGGTTTGCAGGTCAGCGCGGCCGGCGAGACGCTCCCGCACCTCGTGCACGGCCTCGTCCAGGCGGCCTTGGGCGTCGCGCAGGTGACGCTGCTCGAAGGGCTCGCTGACCCGCTGGGCGATCACCCGGGCGGCGGCCAGCGCGGAGGTGACGCCGTCGGTGAGCTCGAGCTCAAGTTGGGTGTCGGCGCCGAGCGTGCCGGTGGCCAGCCGGCGGAACGCGGTGGCAGCGGCGTCCCGTTCGGTGACTGCGGCGTCGGTGTCCCGTGCGTCGGTGTCCCGCTGCTCGCGCAGGCCACCGATCCGCTCGCGCAGGTCAAGCTCCCGGCCGCGCAGCGCGGTTCGGTCCTCCTCGATGGTGTCGATCCGGTCGGTAATCTGCCGCAGCTGCGCGTCCAACTCCCGAAACGCGACCCCCACCGATGCCTCCACGGCGTCCAACCGGGACTGCAGCCGCGCGGCGGTGTCGGCCAGCTCGTGCGCCTGGGTCGCGGCCGCGTGTGCTTGACCGGCGGAGCGGTCGGCCTGCTCGGTGACCAGCGCCGCCCGCTCGACCAGCCCGGCGGCGGTGGCCCGGTCGTCCAACCAGCTGCGGGCAGTGGCACCGAACACGCTGAGCTCGTCGCGGTAGACCTGCACCCCGTCGAGGGTGGCGGGCAACGACAGCTCCGCGGCGCGCTGGCGCACCTCTTGGCCGCGGGCCCGGACCTGCTCGCCGAGCCGCTCGGTCTCCGTGGCTGCTCGGGCGACGGTGTCGGCGCGGGCCGCCTCCCGCGCGTCGGCCTGGTCGCGGGTGCGGGCCGCGGCGCGCACCGGTTCGTGGCTGGGGCGGGCGGCCAGCTCGTCGCTGAGCTGGGTGCGACGCCGCTCGACCTCGCTGAGCTGCTCGTCCAGGCTGGTCAGCTGCTGGTCTAGGGCCTCCAGCTGCTCGTCGAGCTCGGCGAGCCGGCGGGCCCGGGCGCGTTCCCGCGCGGCAGCGCCGATGTAACACGGCTCGGGCTTGGTCATCCGGCCGCGCGCGACGCCCAGCCGCCACGTGCCATCGGCACTGATCTGGGCGGGGTGGTCGGTGCCGTGGCTGGTGCTGCCGGTGTCGTGGCCCTGACCGGTGACACCGGTGCCGGTGCGGTAGGCGATGGCGGTGAGCAGCCGCTCGACCCGATCCGCGGCGACGGTGTCGGTGTCCACGACCAGTACGTCGCGCAGGGATTTGCCGGGTGCTGGGGCGCCCAGCGCGCCTTCGGCGAAGGTGTCAAGCAGGTCGCCGTTCAGCGTCCCGTCCGGCGCTACCCAGGCGTCGAGCAACCCGGACGCCTCCAGCGCGGCCTCGATCCCGGCCCGGTCCCGGTCGGGCAGGGAGTCCTTGAAGGACACCAACCGCCACAGCGGCGCGCCGGCGCGGCTGTCCCGGGGGGTCCCGCGGGTGTAGGGCGCCGGTGGTGGCAGGTCGCGTTGAGTGGCGACGGCGTCGCGGTCGGCCTGGACGTTGTTCCGTTGCGCCCGCACTGTCTGGCGCTCGGCCTGCAGGCGGGTGCGGCGCGTGGTGAGGTCTTCCCGGACGGCAGTGGCGGCGGCATCCACCACGGCGGTGACCGCGGGTTCGTCGGCCACGAACTCAGCCGACGGCAGGTCCAGATTCAGCAGTGTGCATTGGGCGGCCCAGGTGGCGAGCGCGCTGCCGAGGGTGGTCACCGCGCCGGCGTAGGCGTCGGCGGCTGTCTTGGCTGCGCTCTGAGCGCTGCCGTGCTCCTCGCGGGCGGTCTCCAAGCGCTGCTCGGCGCCGGTGTGGTCGCGCAGCGCGTCGGCGTGCGCGGCCAGGGTGCGCTGCATCGTGTCGACGTCGCCGCGCCGGGCGGTCAGGCAGGCTTCCAACAGCTGCCGGGCGCGCCGCAGGTCCTCGGTTGCTGACAGTTGAGTGACCAGCGCGCCCCGGCCCACGGGTTCGGCGGCGTCTGCGGCGTCCTCCCCGGACCGCCGGGCAGCCTCGGTGGCCGCGGCGGCCTTGTCGTTCGCCGCGAGCGCGGCTGCCGCGTCCTGCTCGGCGGTACCGGCCGCCCGGGCCGCCGCGGTGTGGGCACCCTCGGCGCGGCGGTGCGCCTCCTTGGCGTCGGCCCGCAGGGTGGGCAGCTGGCTGCCCTCCTGGTAGGCGTCGGATAGCCGGATGCCCTCGGCCCGGGCAGCCAGATCCCGGTGCTCGCCGGCCAGCCCGCCCTCGGCAGTGCGGACGCCCGTCAGCTCACCCTCGGCGTCGGCCAGCGCGGTAGCACTGGTGCGCGCGCGGCGGGTGACGCTGTCCATCGCACTGTTCGACCTGGTCAGCCGGTCGGCGGCGGCGCGCAGCACCCGGCGGGCGTAACGGCGGGCCACATCGGCGAGCCGCCGCGCGGCGGTTGCCTCCTCCGCCAAGGTGTGCAGCTGCTCAGCGTGCCGGTCGAGGCGCTCGAAACCCTCGGCGATTTCGGCGACGTCGTCGGCGTCGACCGGTGGCAGTGAGCGGGACAGCAGCCCGGACAGCTGGTCGGGGTCGAGATGCTCGGACAGCTTCGGGGTGCGCAGCTGCAGCAGCGCGACGATGAGCGCCTCGTACTTCTCTCGCGTCACCCCATCGAACAGCGTCGTGCGCAGCGCCGCCCGGTACTCCTCAGTAGCTTGATCATAAACCCGCCCACTAGCACCAATAGCCGCCGTGAGTTCCGCCCGCGTCAACGGTCGCCCCCCACACAACAGGTCCAAGCCGGTGTGGATTTGGAGGGTGGTGGTGAAGTACGTGGCCGCTACCGTGGTGGTGGAGGTGGTGGCTTGGAGGCGGGCGCCGCAGGTGAAGAAGTGCTGCGCGCCGTTCGCGTCCGTGCGGGTGAACTCCAGCCACACGTAGCCGACCCGGTTGGCGTTCGGGTAGCCGTCGCCCATCAGGTTCCAGTGCATGGACCGGTCGCTGCCGAAGGTGGACAGCCGGTGACCGCGCAGGTTGGCGTCGAGCAGGTAGGGCAGCAGCAGCTCCAGCGCCTTGGACTTGCCGGTGCCGTTCGCGCCGCGCAACAGCAACCGGCCGTGGTGGAAGCCGAACACCTCGTCGAGGTAGCGCCAGATATTGACGATGCCCGCCCGGTGCGGCTGCCACCGTCCCGTGTGGACCTGGGATAGATCGGTAATGGTCATCTCTCCTGCACCACCGGGGTAGCGACGGCGAACCGGGCGGCAGCCGGGCGGGCGCGCACCCCGCCGGACTCGCGGGCAGCGAGCTTGAAGGCGCACAGCACGTCCACCGCGTCGGCGGCTAGCCGGGCCGCGCCGTCCTCGGAGCGGTAGGTCTTGGCCCAGCTCGGGAATCTCTCCAGCAGGGCGGCGGCGCGGCCGGTGAGATCAGCGTCAGGAACAGGACCAGCAGCAGTGACGAGATCATCGAGCAGCACCAACGCGGCGATCTTTGGATGGGACGCGTCGTCGGGGAAGCGTTGGTCGGTGGCCAACCCGTCGGGGTCGACGAGCAGGTAGCCCTCGGCCCGCTCCTCGAAGCTGAACCCGGCCTGCACGGCGGCCTGGCGGACCACCCGGCGCCCGGTCGGGCTGGCCAGGTAGCTGAGCTGGGCGTCGGTGAGCTCATCGCGGTAGACCACCGGATCATCGAGCAGCGCCCGGGTGATGCTGTGCCGCAGCCACAGGTTGCGTTGCGCGTCGCCGACCTCACCCCCGTCCGGGGCGGCCCCGTAACGCGGCTCCCGGGTCAGCGCCGCCAGACCGGAAGAGAGATCCACTGTAGACGGCGCGTGCGGCGCGGCGAGCAGCCGCAACAGCAGCGTGGTGTCCACCTGGAACAGCACCTTGGCGGTGTCGGAGTCCAGGTAGGACTCGGCCGTGCCGTCCAGCGCGCGTAGCGCGCCGGCCCGCTCCAGCAGTTTCAGGGCGTCCACGAACGCGGCGCGCTCCCCACGTCGGGAGGTCTGGAAGGTCTCGATGTCCGGTTCCGCGGCGGTCGCGTGGGCGACCCGGTCGGCGAGCAGGCCGATGGTGGTGACGGGGGTGGCGAGCAGCTCGGCGCAGACGATCGCGAACAGGGTGTACCGGCGACGGTCGAAGGGCGCGCGACCGCTGCGCTCACGGCGTAATGGCCGGGTGGCGTCGATCTCGGCGCGAATCTTGAGCAGCCGGGCGTAACCGTCGCGGGCCTCCACGACCAGCCGCCAGCCGCAGTGCTCCTCGAACCAGTGGACCAGCGCGTCACGGCGGCGTCGCACCAGGTCGAACCCGGTCGGGTCAGCCGCGACGGTGAGCAGTGGGTGCGCGAGCAGCAGCCGGATCGCCCGGGAAATCTCCTCGGCCTCCACCCGGTCCAGCTGGCTACCCAAGTTGCTCATGCGCCACCTACCGCAGCCAGCGCCCCGACAACGTGGCCCAGCACCCGCACGTCGATGATGTAATCCGGGCCGGTGAAGGTGCCCCGGGGGGTACGCAGGGTGGCCCGCGACCCGTCGGCCGGGATTCGTAACACCAGCTCCACCCGGCCGTCGGCGGACATGCCCCGGCGGTGCCCGGCGGCATCGGGCGGGGCGCTCAACGCGCGGCCGAGCAGTTCCAGGAGCCGTTCGAAGCGGCCGTGCTCCAGGGTGCCTAACCCGGACAGGCGCACCGGACCCGCGGTCGACAACCGTCCCCAGGCGGCCTCCAGCTCGGCGCGTTCGTGTGCCGCGCGGTGCTGCCGGGCCCGGCGCAGCTCGCGGACGTCCCGGATGGTTGCGGTGGCGCCAATGCTCTCCAGGCGGCCCCGGGTGCGCAGGTGCGGGGAGACCGGCACCCGCGGCGCGTCGGCCCACGGGGTGGCGGCTGGCACCAACTCCTCGTCGGGCAGGCCGAGTTGGGTGTGCCGGGCGGGCCACAGCCCGAACGCGGCCGCGGCCAGCCGGTGCGCCTCGGCGCTGGTCGGGCAGGCCGCGAAGGCGCGCGCCAGGGCGCGGAAGTCCGCCGCGGCCGACGAGGCCCGGCGGCGCGCCTCGGTGTGCCGCTCCAGCACCCGCATCAGGGCGACGATCGCACGGCGGGCGACGTCCTGCAGGGCCGCGGCGCGGGGCGCGCTGCCGTCCGCGGGGCGGAACCAGGCTCGCAGACCGTCCCATTTCGCGGTGCGCTGCTCCAGCCAGGCGAGGGACGGATCGGTCCGCGGCAGCGCGGGCAGGTCGGCGCCGCGCAACGCCCGCTGTTGCAGCTCGGGCAGGCCGTGCGCCTCGATGCGGGCCACCGAGGCGGCGATGGCGCGCTGCCGGTGATCCAGGTTGGTGACGAATTCTTGCAGGTAGGCGATGGTGGCCTGCTTGACCTCGTGGAAGGTGTCCAGGGCGCCGGAGTCGTCCCGGAGCAGCCGTTGCAGTTCGCCGTTGAACTGCTTGACGCCGGCGACGAGGGACTCTAGGTGGCCTTCCAGCTCAGCCAGCGTGCTATAGACCCGCCGGTCGGTGGCGGTCGGATCGCTGAGCATCGCGGCGAGCTCGTCGAGGCGCTCGGCGATGGCGTCGAGCACGGCGGTCTGCAGCGCGCCGGTGGCCTCGAGTACCGCGGCGGCGCGGGAGAAGCCCTCCAGGGCGGCCTCGCCGCGGCGAGTCAGGGAGTACCGCAGGTTGTTGCGCTCGAAGTCTTCAGCAGTGGAGTAGTGCGCCGCGTGGTCCTGGGTGCGGTCGATGAGCTGCCATTCGCGCAGCTGGTCGAGCACCGGCACCAGGTCTTCGTCGGCTGGGGCAGCGAAGTAGCCGACCGTTTGCAGCCGAGCGGCGAGGTCCCCCAGGGTCAGCCAGGTCTCCAGCCGCTCGTTGGCCGCGCCGAACGCGTAGAGCACGGCGGTATTGAGCTCGGCCCGTTCGGTGGTGGCGAAGCGGAACAGCTCGACCGGTAACCGGGGGTAACGTGTCACGGACGCACACCGTAGTAGCCGACCCCGACAGTTCGGCGGATGCCTCATACGACAGGGAGAATGATGCACAGTCACCGTGCCCAGGCCGGGGTCGTCTTGACGGTGCTGGTGGTGGCAGTCACCGGTGCGCTGGCCCCGTCGGGGGAGGCTCAAACGGCGCCGCGGGGCCAGGCGAGCCGGGTTGCTGGGCTCACCGGTGCTGGGTCCCTCAACGAGACTGCGGCGCGTGCCGGCGTGAAGGGCACCGACCTGGGCATTATGTGGACCGACGATCGAGGACAGATCCTCACCGCCTTCGGTGATACTTTCGGCGCCGGGTGGGCTGGTCCTGGCAGCGGAGTCGAGAACCCGACCGCGATCGACTGGCGTTCGAGCACGCTGGCTCGCAGCACCGACCACAACCCGGCCGATGGCATGTTCTTCGACAACTTCGTCACCGACCGCGCGGGCCACGCCAAGGAGCTGCTGCCCTCGCTCAAGCGTGACGGTGTCGAGGTCAGCAAGCTCCCGACCGGCGGCGTCAACGTCGGTGGGCGCAACTACCTGGCCTACATGTCGGTGCGCCATTTCGGCCAACCCGGTCAGTGGATCACTAACTACGGTGGCATTGCGTATTCCGACGACGGTGGGCAGACTTGGGTAACGGCTCCCAGCACATGCCGGCCGAACACCCCTGGCGTTGATGAAAAGTTCCAAATGATCGCTTATGCCCGGCGGGATGGCGTCGTGTATGCCTTCGGCACACCCCCCGGCCGCTTCGGTGACGCCTACCTTGCCCGGGTGCCCGAGCAGCGGCTGCTCGATACCTCCGCCTACGAGTATTGGACCGGGAACACCTGGCAGCGGGGCAGTAGTGTGGTCGCCGCCCCCATCGTTGCTGGGCCCGTGGGGGAGCTGTCGGTCCGCTACGACCAGACCCTCCGCAGTTGGGAGATGATGACCATGGATCAGTCGCGCGGGGTGATTGTGGTTCGGCTGGCCCCGCAGCCGACCGGTCCGTGGGGCGCGCCGGTGCCGGTCGCAACCTCCCGGGAGTACCCGACCCTCTACGGTGGTTTTCTGCACCCGGACTCCACAGGGTCCGACCTCTACTTCACGATGACCCAATACGATCGCTACAACGTCTCGCTGATGCACGCCACACTGCCGGCTGATGCAGTGCGCAGCGCACCAACGCCATGATCTTTACGCGGCGAGGCCGAGGTTCGTGGGTCGGCGTGGCCGTGAGCGCGGGGCGCAGGCTGTGTCCCGATCGGGTTTTACGGGTGCCATGTGTGCCTCTTCGTCACTGAACGGACCCATTCGTGTACGCTGTGGCTCGGATGTGCGAGATCGCTGGACGGAGATCATTACTATCTGTCACACTGGAGGATGTTCAGATCTGAAGGGTGGTTGGTGATGAGCAAGAGGATTGATAGGGATGCTATTCTGCGAAGCCTGCAGAAGATCGAGGAGGACGATTACGATGGTTTTGTCCTCCTGGTAAAAGCGGCTCGTAACAGAAATGTCGTATTCGATCCGGACTTGTCCGTATGGCAGGTGGCCCAGAGCATGGGCATCATCGTGGACTGCAACCGGGGTGGTGTCCCGGAATTCGATGAAGCAATGCGAGATTTCGTGCGGAACAGGGAGAACGTGGACGGCTCGGACAAGTTTCCCTATGTGAAGGGTAGGCACTAATCTGACGGCACTACCAGCGAACGACTTTGGGCGGACTCGAGTCGAGCTCGGTGTGGTCCGGCGCGATGGTTGCCAGGCGCGGGGAGCCTTCGTCGGCATGGTAGTCCGGTGCCTCAGTCTCGTCGGTGCCGTTGGAGACGCGCATCTGGCGTAGCACGATGGTGAGCAGCGCGGCGGTTATGAGGTTGCCCAGGAGTGCGACGAATCCGACGTAGATCTGGGTCTGCGCGCCGGGGAAGGGGTACCAGCCGAGGAAAGAGAGCCTGCCCAGCTCGAGCGCAGTGCCGCCGACGTGTCGGACGCCGGTGGTGGGGTTGGGGATGCTGTAGATCATTGACAGGCCCCACGCCAGCCCGACCGCCCAGCCCGCGAACAGCCCCCCGATGTGGAACCAGCGAGTGTAGAGGGCTATCGCCACCATGGCGAAGGTCTGCAGGATTATCACACCGGAGATCAGTGGCAGGTCGAGGGAGTATTGCGGGTCGAGTAGCACGATCAGGGCTACCGCGCCAATCTTCACTACCAGCGAGGCGACCTTGGCCTGCTTGGTTTCCTGTTCGGCGGTGGCGTTGCGATTCAGGTACGCCTTGTAGATGTTTCGGGTCCACAGGTTCGCCGCGGCGATCGACATGATCGCCGCAGGAACCAGGACGCCGATCCCGATGGCCGCGAATGCGATCCCGGCGAACCAGGGGGGGAACTGTCCCTGGAACAGCCTTGGGATCACCGTGTTGAAGTCCGGCCGGCCGGTGGCCGCGTTGACGAGCGGTGTGGTGTGCGCAGCGATCGCGGCGTAGCCGAGCAACGCGAACAGGCCCAGCACCAGCGAGTACGCCGGCAGCGCCACCATGTTGCGTTTGATCACGTTACGGCTGCGGGCAGCCAGCGCACCAGTCAGCACCTGCGGGTAGAGGAACAGTGCCGCCGCCGAGCCCAGCACCTGCGTGACGTAGTGCAGCTGGTTGTGGGTACCCAGCAGAATACCGGCGCCTGGCGCTCGGGTGGCGGTGAACTTCGCGTCGGCGGCGTCGAAGATCGAGCCCCACCCGCCGAGCTTGGTTGGCAGGATGACTACCGCGGTGATGACTACCAGGTAGATCAGCAGGCCTTTCACGAAGGCGATCAGTGCGGGGGCCCGCAGACCGGATCGATAAGTGTAGACGGCGAGAATCATGAACGCGACGAATAGGGGCGCGTGCCCGGCCAGCCCGGGCTCATTGAGGCCCATGGTCCGCAGGACCGCCTCCAGCCCGGCCAGTTGCAGGGCGATGTAGGGAATGATCGCGACGATCCCGGTGACCGCCACCAGCAGCGCCAGCGGGGCTGACCCGTAGCGGCCGGCCACGAAGTCGGCCGGAGTGACGTAGCCGTGGACTCGTGACACCGACCAGAACCGCACAATCGGCAGCATCACCAATGGGTAGACGACAATGGTATAGGGCAGCGCGAAAAACGCCGTCGCCCCGGCGCCGAACATCAGCGCGGGGACCGCGACAAAGGTGTAGGCGGTGAAGCAGGTCACCACCGAGGAGAAACCAGGTGACCCACGAACCAAACTTGCGGCCACCCAGCCCCCATTCATCCAGGTGATTGAGCGTGCCCCTGTTGTTCCACCGGGCGGCGTAGAAACCCAGCCCGGTGACCAGAGCGAACAGCAGTGTGAAGACGACCAGCTCGGTCCCGTGCGCACTCATCGTGGCGCTCCCTTCTCGGTGTCCGGCTTGCCGATGTTTTTTGTCTTCCGGTACACCACGGCCACGCAGATCACACCGAGCGGGATGAACAGGAACTGCGCCCAATAGAACAACGGGAAACCGAACGCGCGCGGCTCTATCCTGTTGTACAATGGCGTGATCAGCGTCAACAGTGGAACCAGAAGCAACAAGTTCCAGTTACTCCAGCGCAGCGCCGGGTGGGCAGGCATCTTTGGGTCCTTTCCGAAGGGTCCAGTGCATCACAACCAATACCCCTAACGGATTGCCGCCGCTCGGGCAGTCATGCCACAAACATTCAGAACAACCCTACGAACCCCGCTTGGGCCTCAGGTCCAGCACGGTGTTTCTCGACTTGCTCACCGCGCTGGGCGCTCCGCGCTCGTGCCCGGCGCCGGCGCAGCGTCACCGATATGCGGTGGCCGAGTCCCTCGAACAGCGCCACCTCCAGCTGCTGTGCGACCCACAGGGGTCGCTGGACACGGGGCACGGCGTACAGCTCCGCGATCAGCTCGTCCCGGCGAGGGTCGCCGCGAGGGTAGGCCAGAACGATCAACCGCAGGAGGAACCCCGGAGCGAACCCGAACACGACGACGACCAGCAGTAGACTTGGCCAGGACGCGACGGTAGCCAGCAACTCGGCCATCAGGCGAACCTCCCCGGCAAGATGCTGCACGGCCGAGCCGCCCCCAGCTGGAGGCCCGCCGCGCCCGGATTGGTGAACACGTCGGCGAACCGAGCATCATGGCGGGCCTCCTGAATTACCCCGCCAAGCGCCCGCCGACCGTGGTCGGTCAACTCGTAGTACCGCCGGGGTGGGCGCTTGTCGCGCATGGTGGTCGGGTCCTCCCACCCGTCCCGCACCCAACCCTCCTCGAGCATTCGCGACAGCATCGGGTAGAGCACACCAGACCGGACACCGGACCGCTTGGTCAGCTCATAACCCCAGTGCTGACCCCTGGGATCGTCCAGCAGGGCCATCGCCACCTGGATCAGCGCACGTGTCTTCCTCCGCATGCGACCCAGCTTAGAACAACATATGTAGGTTTGCTAGCGGCGAGCCGGATGCATGTCACCCGC
>JBOHFG010000037.1:0-1219 GCA_050699575.1 Pseudonocardiaceae bacterium | reverse complement strand
GCGTTCTCGGAAGTCACACCTGGAGTTTACTGCCGAGAATGGGTGTTCTCGGCAGTTGGTGGGGAACCGGGTGGCTTGGTCCAGATCAGCGAGTAGCGCCACAGCAGGTGCCGGTGGTAGCGAACATGGGGGTCGACCAAGATACGGGTAAAACCGGCGATGAGTCGATCTTGAGTGATGTTCGGCCCGGGGCGTGCCCGCGACGGCGGATGGTCCGCAGACCACCGTCGAGTACCCAGTCCCGAGCACGGACCCGCGATGACCTGGGAAAAGATCCGCGAAGAGTAGCCTGACCACCGACAAAGACAACGCCGACGCGCTCACCCTCAACACCCTCGACCGCTGACCAAGGCAAGCCCCCGCCTCCACCGCTCTCCGCCGTTCGATTCCGGCCTCAGACAGCATTCCCGCAGGTCCGAGACGTCAAGATCGACTCATTGCCGGTTTTACCCGTATCTTGGCTGGACCCCAACGACACCTCGTCCACCAGATGCAGCCTCGCCGCACCCGGCACCACCCCGATCGACCCCATCACCACCACCCTCCGTCACACGCACCCAACGCGACAAAGCCGCATCGGATGCGAGCCGGCGGAAACCCGCAGGCCAACCAGCCATCCGGGCCACACAACGGGAGACCGACCAAAACCGTGGGAGATCAACTGCTCGGGCGCCCGGTGGCGATGCTCTACGACACAAGCTCGACAGGTCCGTTGTGGTGGGTGAAGCCGGGATGCCAGCGGGCGAAGTCGGCGGCCAGGTCGTCGTTGAGGACTCGGGTGCGGACCTGGAGGAACAGGTGGGCGCCTTGTGGGGACCAGCGCATCTGTTGTTTTTTGACCATGCGTTTGGACACCACTTGGTTGACGGTGGATTCGACGAAGGCGGTGGAGATGGTTTCACCGCAGCGGCGGCGCTCGCCGTAGTTGGGGATCCGGTCGGTGTTGGCGCGGATGTACCCGGCGAACTCGGCCAGGTATTTGGCGAGTTTGCGCTGTTCAGGGTCTGGTTCCTCGGTGTCGAGGTCGGCTTGCAGGTCGTCGAGGACCTGGTGGGCGCGGAAGGTGTTGCCGTGCCAGAGGAACCACTTGAGGCTCTCCAGCTGGCTAGCGACCTCGGCCGCGAGGTCGAGTGGCGATGACGATGGGAAGTCGGGGTCGGGTGGTGGGCAGCGCAGGCTCTTGGCCATGTTGGTCATCACTGTGATCCGCATAGTGATA
>JBOHFG010000036.1:0-19076 GCA_050699575.1 Pseudonocardiaceae bacterium | reverse complement strand
CGCAGGCTGGATGCCTGTCCTGAGCTGCACACGGAGGTGGTGTCCCGGCTGCGGGCTGGGGCAGTCAGCAGAAGCCTTCGCCGACCTCTTGGCCAGCGCAATTGCTTCCACCGGTTGACACCAAGGTTTCGGACGCTCATGGTCAACGCCTGCGTGACTGCTGCGCCGTGAGTGCTGCGTTTGCCTGTTTCTCCTCGGTGAGGCCTGCCGAGTCGATCAAGGTGAGGACTGTGGGAACGTGCTATGAGCCGCGTGGACTGGAATATGGACGGCCAGAAGGTGCTGCTCTTCGTCGATGGGTTCAACCTGTTGTGGCGAGCCGCTTTCGGCTTCCCGGCAGTCGTCCGCAGTCCGGGCGGAACCGACGTGACGGCTGTCTTCGCCTTTTTTGCTCTGCTGCGGTCGAGCTGCCGGGCGCTCGGTGCGCCGGTGGAGTGCGTGGTGTGTTTTGACGGTGCGGACGGGCTGCAATCGCGGAAGGCAGCCGATCCGGAGTATAAACAGAACCGGATCGATGTCGACGTCAGTCCTCTGGAATGGCTCGACGACATCAAGAAGGGCCTGGACGGGATCGGCGTCGGGTGGGTTGAGTCCTGCGCGCACGAGGCCGACGACGTGATAGCCACTCTCGTGAGCCGGTCAGCCGGCCGGCCTCGCTCCATATCGTCCATGGACAAGGATTTCTACCAGCTCATCGACGAGCGGGTGACCGTTCTGAACACTGTGAAGAAGCGGTCGAGAGCCCTGGTGAATCGAGCGGAAGTTGTCGAGCGTTTTGGCGTGGAGCCATGGCAGTGGTGTGACTTCCGGGCCCTGATGGGTGACCCGTCGGACAACATCCCCGGCGTTCGCGGTATCGGTCAGGTACGAGCCGCCCGGATTCTGGCCGGTGGGCTGACCCTCGCCGAAGCCCGGGCCGCGGGCCGTCTGGTCGGCGCCGCCGGGGCTGCGGCCGAGCAGGTCTGGGAGAAAGTGCTGACCTGGCGAGAGATGATCCGCCTGCGGACCGATATCGATCTTCCTGCGCTGCCTCCGGGTACCTCGGTCGACGCAGCTCACCTGCCGCTGGCTGCTGCTGTCGTCAACGAGTTGGGCCTGTGGCGGTGAGTACTACGCGGTGGTCACGATCGCTGTAAAGAGAGTTTCGACCGGTGTTGCCATGCCAGATGTAGTGCTGCCGCGTCCCCTGAGGATAGTTGTTTTTGCTCACGTACTAAGTGGTTGAGTCGAGGATGACGCCGAGGCACCAGACCTGGATGTCTGTCGGCGGGCAACGTGTCCCTGGCTTGCCAGCCACTGTGGTTGTGCCCGGCTTGGCCGCATGGCGGTAGTGCCTCGAACCCGGACGGGGTACCATCCGTCGGCTTCCAGTAGCTTGATCATCTCACCTACCTTCAATGGCATGGGAGCACTCAAGCAGCAAGGTCCGACAGAATGATCCTATCGGCAACCCGGCATCGTGCTGGCCCTGCGCGTCGGCGGGTGCTGCGCATGGTGACCTGGCTGGCGGGAGCCGCCGCGGGCGATCCGGTCCGGGCCGGGCAGGTGCGATTCTGGCTGGCCACGTTGCGGGACGGTACCGCGCCGGTGGGCTGGGACGGGTTCTGACTCAGCCGCAAGCCTGGGCGACGCGCCGCAGTTCGCGCACCCGCGGCCGGAAGGCCGCATCGCGCTCCAGCGGGGCGGCGGTCTTGGCGAGCATCCGGACGTCGTCGGCGATCCGTTTGGACCGCAGGGATGCAGCCGCGTCGAGGGCCTGCCCGGCAAGGGTGAGGCCGTGGTGGGGGTCGTCGAACCGCAGCACGAGGCAGGCACCCCGGAGCAGGTTGTAGGTGCGGGACCTGGCCGCGTGAGCTGGGAGCAGGTCATAGGCGGCTTGCATCCGCTGTCCGGCCATCGTGGCGATGCGTGTGTCGCCGGAGCGCATGGCTGCGTCGAACAGGGCGTGCCCGCCATCGCCGGTCATCTGCGCGTTGTCGTAGTACCAGACCCAGGTCGGGTCGTCGGGGTCGGCGGCCCGGTGGCCGAACAAGTCGTCGGCCTGCCCGATGGCGCGTTCGGCTCCGGCGATGTCGGCTTCCTTGCCGAGTGTGCGAGCCTCAATGATGGTCAGGACGGCCCGCGCCACTGGGGACAGGTGCTGGTCGTCGGCATGCGCGAGCCGTATGAGGTCCCGGCTGAGATCGGTGCGGTCCAGCCCGATGGCTTGGCGCGCGGCGCTGGTAAGGGTGTGCACCCGCTGTTGCACGTCACCGGCCTCAGCGGCGAGCTGGAGTGCGACGAGGAAGAACCGGCGGGCGGCGGTGTGGTCGCCGCAGTCGTACGACATAAACCCCACGAGGTCGGCCAGCCGGGCGGTGACTGACTGCCAGGACCGGCGGACTGCATCGGACATGGCGGACTTGGCGAGGACGTCGCAGGCCCATTCCAGCTGCCCGGCAGCGGCGTTGCGGGACATGCCGCCACCGAACAGCACGTCGGAATGCTGGAAGAACCCCACGACCTGGGTGAGCTGCTCGACGTGGTGCTCGGTGATCCGGGCGGGGACGGCGCTGCGGTGCAGCGCACCGCGCAGCAGGTCCGGCAGGTGCGCGGAGAGCGCGCCGAGCGTGGCGGCGCGGGCATAGCGGATCAGGTCCCGGTCGAACACGGCATCCTCCGCCCAGGTCGGCTTACCCGCGACGATAGCCGGTGCGGCCAGGGACGGTGCGACGATCAGCGTCGCTTCGGTTGAGCGGGGGCAGGACAGCCCCAGGTCAGCGTCCGAGGCGGCGCCGAGCAGGGTCCGGAAGGCGGACCGGTATGCCGCACCCGGCCAGCGGATCTCGCCTCGCTCGACCTTGGAAATGTAGTCGGCGTCGATCCCGCACTGCCGGTCGGTGGCCTGCTCGACCAGCTCAGCGGCCATCGCGGCGACCTGGGCCTGGGTGAGAGCCCGGGCGCGCCGGGCGAGCTGGAACGCCCGGTTCGGGCGAGCGCCCATGACCGACCCCCTCCACTGTCGTTGTCACGGACTGTAGTACGGCGCCATAGCGGGTAGGAGGTATGCGGTAATCCTCCGAGAAAGTCTCCTAGTTCGTGTGCCGGTTCGTGTCGGTTCCCCCGTGCGCCTGTCCACGCCACGGTTATCCCAGGACCCCGTTCCCGAGCCGAAGGAGACGGCCATGGACTTCCCGCTGCCCGCGCACCCCGGCACGGCCACATCACCCGCTGCGGCGTGGCTACGTCGGCGACGTGGCCACCGGTGGTGCGTGCGAGCTGTGCGGGGGTGCCACCCCGGACTGGGCGGAGGTGGTACCCGGTGGGGACTGACAGCCCGGACATGGTGATCGCGAAGCAGCTGCTGGGACCATCTCGCGCTGCATGGTTTCCAGTTCCAGCGGGCCGCTCCGGGCGAGGATGGCCCGCTGGTGGGGCGCCGGGTGACCGGTGCCTGCTCAATGAGGTGCTGACCTGGGAAACGGGATCGTGACTTTCTGGCGCGCGTGATACCAGCAAGGGGAGCATCATGAAGCACGCCAAGAGCAAGGCGCGGCGGGGCCTGGTGACCCGACGTATCGTGTATATGAACCACCAGAGCCCGCACGCCCGGCACCAGGAGCTGAAGGTGGACGTCCGGAGCGGGACGGTGATAGACATGGAATATGCGGCGGCGTTGGTGGCCGTCCGTACGCCCCTGTCGCTAGCTGATATAAAGATTCTCAGGGTAGAGCCCGAAATTCTTGGCAGGGCGCGGAATCGGGAATTCGAGAGAGATTGGGGTGTTCGCCGTGAGCGGGATCTGCGTTGATTCTTGGGTGAAGGTTGAAGGCCGCTGCAATATCACCTGTGATGTTGTAGGTGACGAAGCCCAATTTCGATTCGGCGGAGCGCGTTCCTCTGGGTTATGCATGATAGTCACCGAAAATGGCTTAGAAAAGCTTGTCAACGCGGGCGTGGAAGCGCTTCGCATAATGCGTGCAGAGCTGGACGGCCACGAGAGTGCCGGGAACAAGATGGTATGAGGGTACGTCACGCGACTGGGAATTGATTCGTTCGGGAGGTGCCCGCCCCGGCCTGCCCTGGATCCCAACTGGCTGGGATGAAGCGGTGGGCATGGTCATACACCCGGCACCGATCTGTTCGCCGAGTTCTGCGAACAGCACGCGCGTGACTGAGCAGCACCAAGGTCGGCGACCACTTTGTTGCCGAAGTGTCAGTCGGTCTGCTACTGTCTCATGGGGGCGCATCGCCGTCCAGCTGACTGTTCGTTGCGGAGGTCACGTGATTCTTACTGGCCCAGAGATCGCACGAGCGGTGCAGCAAGGGGAGATCGTCATTAAGCCGTTCGCGAAGGACAATCTGGAACCGAACAGCTACCGCGTCACCCTCGGCGACAGTCTGCTTGTGAGTACCGCAGCCGATCTCGACGCACGGAAGATTCCGCAGATGCGACGGGACGTTGTCCTGGCCAGTGGTTATATTCTAGAGCCGGGCGGGTTTTACCTCGGGGAGACTGCCGAGGTCTTGGGGGCTCGCTCATTTGCCACGACACTCTACGCGACGCGATCAGCCGCCTCGCTGGGAATGTGGATTAACTTCAGTGCACCGTTGGGGCATATGGGGGCAATCGTCCGCTGGACCCTTGAACTTAAAACCGCTCAGCGAGTAATTGTTTATCCACGAATGACGGTAGGGAAACTCGCATTTTGGTCAACTGTTGGTGATATCGTCCCATACCGGGGTCGCTACCTAGGGTCGACCGAAGTGGAATGTTCGAAGTTGTCTATCGACCAGTACTTCCAAGGTCGAGGTGCATCATGATTTTAACGGGCGCTGAGATCCTCGCGGAATTCCTTGCGGGACGAATCACTATCGACCCATTTGATCCCGGTCGGGTAAATCCGAACAGCTACAACTTTCGCATTGGTGACAGCCTCCGGGTCTATCGAGATGCAGTGGTCGATCCGAAAAGGGAGCCCGCTACGGACGTCATCTCAATGCCGTCAGACGGCTACCTGCTTCGCGCGCAGCGCCTGTATCTGGCGTCGACGGTGGAGATAATGGGCAGTAACCACTACGTCCCTACCTTCTCCGCGAGGTCGTCAGTGGCACGCCTCGGGTTGTTCATCAATTTGTCGGCATCGCTCGGCGACATTGGGTTTGTCGGGCAATGGACACTTCAGCTGGTCTCAGTCAAAAACTTGTTAATTTATCCCGGAATGGAGATCGGGCAAATGGCCTGGTGGAAACCAGTGGGCAACATCGAGTTATACGGCGGAAAATACCAGCACAGTGCCGGTCCGTGTGCGACGAGAATTTTTCATGATTTCGCCCGAGCGTGAGGCGCCTATCGCACTCGCCGACACTGTCAACATCGCAGCTTGCGGAGGCAAGGCGGTGGGGCTGGCCCAGGCGCGGGCGTTCACCGCAGTCCCGGATTTCGTGGTGATCCCCGAAAGCTGGTTCCGGACCGCAGCCAGCACGCAGCTTGAGTTGATCGCCGCTGACTGGGCGGGGTGGCACTCTGCTTCTGAGCGGAGCAGCGGAGCGGCCAGACTGTTGGCGACGGTAGATCTCACGATTGCGATGCGAGAAAACCTGAGTGCCGCACTGCACGAACACCTGCCCGGTGCTACGAAGCTCGCGGTGCGGTCCTCTGCCCTCGACGAAGACGGCTGGCGCGCCAGCCGAGCGGGCCTGTACACATCGGTGCTGAATGTCGCTCCGGACGCGCTGAACCGTGCGGTGATCGAGTGTTGGAGATCATGGTTCTCGATCCAGGCCGAGACACACCGACCCCACGCGGGGTGGCGGCCGCCGCAGATGGCCGTGGTGATTCAGCGCATGGTCGGTGCGCATTACGCAGGAATCGCGGCCGTGTACCGCGACACGGTGGAGGTCGAAAGCGTTGCCGGCCTCGCAGCCGGGCTTGTGGATGGCACCGCAGAGCCCAATCGCCACAGTTTCACCCTTCCCCTCGCAACGCCGCGACTGCCCCAGGAGCACGCCGCGCACACAGCCTTACATCTGCGACAGCAACTCGGCGGCGGCGACCTCGAAATCGAATGGGCGTGGGACGGGACACAGATCCAGGTCGTCCAGGCCCGCCCGCTTACGGTTGCGCCGCCAGCCGCTCGTTTTTCCGCTGGCAGCAGCCAACGGCCTGTTCTTCGTGTGTGCCCGCTCTACGGCGAGACGCCGCCGGAACGTGAGTTTCCGTTGGGGCAGCTTGGCGACGTGATCGACCACTATCGCCGCAAACGGCTCCGCCTCTACGCGGTGGCCACCGATTATGGCTGCTCGCTCGGCTCAGCGCTGGTGTTGCGGTTCAACCACCGTGGAACGGTCGGTGACGCTTGGGCGAATGTCGAAAATCAGCTCGGTGAGACCGCGCTGCTCGACATCTCACCGAGCGAGCGCCAGCGGATCATCCCGACACCTGAGCTGGGTGTAGTGCTGCGGGATCTGTGCGGCGACGACTCGAGCACTCTTGTGACCGTCGTTGTACGGGAATTCATTATTGGCCGCGGTGGCGCGCTCAGCAGCGTGCTCGCCGACGGTGGCGTGCGGATCGAATACAGTCGTGACGGACTACTCGAAATCAACCGAGGACTCGCTGATGCCCACGAGCTTACCGTATATGAAGGCCAGTTTGCCGGACCGCAGCTGATTCTGGCAGGGTGGACGTCTCAGATGCTCTCAACCATTGCTGACGTGACGCGGCTCTTTGCCGCGCGGTGTGGATCTACAGTGGTGGAGTGGTCGCTGCACGGTGATCTTGCCATCCCTGTAGATTATTCCCGGACAGGCGACGTCGAGAACTTCGCAGCCAAAGGTGCCGTGATCAGTGAGGGAGCATGCGAGGGGCCCGCTCTACTGATGGACTCCGGCGGTGTCGCAGAACTGGTCACGGCAAGCGAGGAACCAATCGTGTCGGTGGGACAACCGCTGCCGCGGCCGCCCGAGGGGTATGTTGCTCAGCTCGTGCAGCGAATCAGCACATACTCGCAGCCGCCGGTCGTGATCGCCGACCGACCCTATGCCATCTTGGCGACCTTGATCCCGCACGTGGCTGGCTTTGTGTTCTACCGCGGGGCTGCCCGTTTCTGCCACCTCGCCATTCTCCTTCGGGAGCATCGCGTTCCCGCAGTGACCGCCCCGATGAGCCCGATGCCGTTCGACGGCGACATCGTCTGCCTGGGGTCGAACGGGGACATCAGCATCGGAAAAACACCGTGAGCAGCAGCTTTGCGCCGAGGATCGCGTTGGTGGGCCTGTCCGGAACGGGGAAATCCACCCTGGCCGCCGCCCTCACGCAGTTATTGAGCCGTGGCGGCTACACGACGAAGATCGTAAAGCTGTCAGCTCCGCTCTACCGCATCCAGGACATCGTCTATGCCGAGGCTGGCGTCACGGTAGACGAAGGGAAGCAAGACCAGCAACTCATGGTGGACATAGCGCGCCATCTACGGCGGATCTCGGATCGGGCACTGCTTGACAGGTTCCTGCAGACAGTTGCCGGGTTCGCCCCGGACACGGCGGTGATCAACGATGATCTGCGGGAACCGGCACCGGACGCTTACGGTTTGCGGGAGGCCGGGTTCACGATAATACGACTGGAATGTCCTGAAGAAGTTCGCCAGGCGCGGCTCATGGAGCGCGGTGATCTCTCGACCATTGACGAGCGTACGGTATTTGGCCCAGCGCTCGAACGTATACCGGTCGACCTCACGCTCAGCACGATCACCAGTGACGTCGTGACCACCGCGAAGATCGGCCTTGCCCATGTCCTGGCCACTCATCGCACGGCTGCCGGGCAACGGAAACGGTGGTACTGATGCTCGAACGAGACCAGTCGCGTGTGTTGGTCCTTGGCCCCGCGTTGTGGCGCGTTGGTGAGAGATGGGATGGTCAGCAGCCAGTACTGGTGAGCGAACTGCCCGATGGCGGAGCAGGCCACAACACCACACTGCTGAGCTGGCCACAGGACAAGCCTGTTCAAGCCATGGCGTGCACCGGCTCTACCACGGACATGGTCACACTGACCGCGCCATTGTTTCAC
Source organism: Pseudonocardiaceae bacterium (assembly GCA_050699575.1). GTDB lineage: Bacteria > Actinomycetota > Actinomycetes > Mycobacteriales > Pseudonocardiaceae. The sequence goes on along the minus strand of JBOHFG010000036.1, from coordinate 11,032 downwards.
AGCTTGAATGCTGGCCCGGCACTGCGAAGGCTGGGCGACACCCTGTGGCCAGGACAGGCCGTCGCGCCTTTGTTCATCCTTGGCCGGGCGGGCGACATCATCATCCTGCACGCACAGGTCAGGCTCGGTGATCGCGACGCACTGTTCGTCCGGTCAGGCACCACCCCCGTCGCCGGTAAACAAATCAATTTTCCCGCGCTCCTGTCCGAGGCCATCAGCCAGGCCGGGCGCCACCGGGAGTTCCTTAACAACCACCAGTGCTGCTACACCAACTTCTGGCCAGAAGACGAGATCGAGCACAAGATCACGCTCACCGCGCCCGTCGACATTCACGCCATCACGGTCGATCTGAGAAACCTGGTCGGCTCGTCCCAGATGCCCGACTACATCTGGGACTACCGCGATGATTATCAGATGTGGGATTTTGACAATCACATGTTCGCCATCACAGAACCGGTCAGTGACGCCGGGTACATCTCCTTCATACCCGACTCGGCTGGGACGGTGATCGTCAAACGTAAGTGGTTCGTTCGCGACACGATTCGACGACGAGAGGCACGCTGGCGCAACGTCGCCATCCCCGCCACGCAAACAGGGTTCGATACGTACCTGCAGACGGAAGTGAAGGTGAACGCGAACTACGTGGGATCCTTCCGTAGAACGCGCTTCGACACCACGTGCGAAGCGACGCACACGGGCAACATATACGGGCTCATGGTGGACTGGTGCCGCCCCCTTCGCGACCTGCGGAACAAGCACCTCTACCAGGTCGAGATTGAATACCTGCACAGCCGCACCCTGGAGCCAGGATCCGCAGACGCCGTCGATGAGGAACTCCGCTTTCTCGTCAGCGTTGTCCAGCGGTATCTGCAAAGCAGCAATATTCCGCACGTTTCCGGCGGCGAGTCCAAACTGACCTACATGCACTCGCTGAATCGACCTGGAGTGCCGTGATCGCGATAAAGGAAAATTGCGAGGATGTTCGCATCGTGACTTCTGAACATAAAGGCCGCGCGGTCATCGCTCTGCGCGGATTCCGCATAGCAGAACTTGTTATCGTCGGCCGTGCTGTATCCGTGCTCCCTGAACGCACCACCCATTCTTTCCAGAAGGGCTGGGACACACACGTCGAACTCGGCACGCCGGCTCGCTTCATGAACCACTCATGCCAGCCCAACACCGGCGTTGTCGACAACAGCCAGGACGGATACGATTTCGTCGCCTTGCAAGAAATCCAGCCGGGCGACGAGCTGACATGGGACTACGAAACCACCGAGTACGTGAGCATCGCGGTGCCCCGCTGTCTGTGCGCGGCAGAGAATTGCCGCACGAGGATTCACGGCTACCGGTTCCGTTGCCAGGACGAATCCTGGCGGCCGGCCCACCTTGCACGCTACCTCAGCGCCCCGCCCGCAGCGCCCCCGCCGACACCTGCACGGCACCCCGCACGGCCAGCGCAACAACAGCAAGGGGCCAGGTGACCGGCCGGTGCCACCGGCTGGCTGACCGCCAGTAGAAGCGGGCCGCCCCGACGTGGTGGTGCAGGACTGACCGGAGCCGGCGATGACGCGATGAGTGCCCACGGGAGTGTGTGATCGTCGCGGCTGGCTCGTACACGGTCTTCCACCCGGCACGCCGCAGCCGGAAGCACAGGTCCATGTCCTCGACGTACAGGAAATACCGCTCATCGAACCCTCCGGCACTTTCCCACGCGCGCCGTGGCAGCAGCATGCAGGACCCTGACACCCAATCCACGACGGAGGACTGATCGCGAGGAGTGTTCTGGGCGTGGTAGCGACGGGTTGCCGGGTTGGCCGGCCACACGGAACCGAGTAACCCATGGACCGCAGCCGTCACGATGCTGGGAAAACAGCGCCGGCTCGGATACTCGGTGCCGTCGTCGTCGAGGGTACGAGGCCCCACACAGCCCACAGCCGCGTCTGCCTGAGCCCTCCCGAGCAGAGCGTGCAGCGCGCCGGGCGCCATCTGTGCGTCCGGGTTCAGGATGAGCACCCACGGTGCGCAGCCCTGCTGGAGGCCCTGATTCACTGCCGCGGCAAAGCCACGGTTCACATTGTTCACGATGACCGCGGAGCCCCGCTGCCGTGCGGTTCCCACGCTGTCATCGGAGGAGAAGTTGTCCACCACGACGACGCGCGCAGCGATGCCGTCCTGGCTGGTGAGCGAGTCAAGACAGGCCGGAAGGTCCGTGGCACTGTTGTAGGACACCACGACGCAGTCAACCTCGGTCAGCACAGTCACGGCTGGCGAGCGTAGCGACATGGAAATTGCTTCACCGAAACGGGCCAGCCTTGCGTCCTGGGCGGATCAGCTCTGTCACGGCCAGGGAGGGCTCTTGATGTCCGACCGCAGGTCCGCATCCGCGAATTCGGCGCCGCGTGCACGGTCCTCGGCGTCCGCAACCGGCTCCTGGCCTGGACCGACACCGAGCAAGCCCGCACCCCGGCGTCGCATGTCAACGAGCTGATCACGCTGATCGAAACCGGCGACGGCCCCAGCCTTGCTACTACCTGCCCGGCGCTGCTTCTGCTGCCCACCGCCGAATGCCACCATCAGGATCACTTCGCCGTCCGTCACGCCGCCTTGGCCGCAGTGCGGCCCGGTCACTGCCACGGCAGGCCGCTGCCGCGCATCGTGGCCGGCTACGACGGTCCCAAAGACCAGAAAAGACCAGATCTGGCGGGCCGCCGGGGCGGCCCGCCCCGGCGTGGTCGATACCACCACGGTGGCGGAGGTCAAGAACAAGGCCCTCCGCTGCGGCGTAGTGCGGCGGATGCCCGCTGCCTGGAGGTGGTAGGCGAGCGTGGTGCCGTCCAGCCCTCCCAGCGGGTCAGGTGGCGCGGCTGGCGCGGAGTTGGTCCCGCAGGGACCGGACGGAGGCCGGGCGGCGGGTGGGTGCCAGTGCGGCGAGATCACCCTCCAGGCGCCGCAGCACCAGCGCGCAGCCCCGCGAGCGCACAGTGGGCAACCGGCGCAGCGCGGTGTGCCCGGCGGGTATTGCCCGGTCCAGATCACCCGCACGGTGGTGTCGCTGGTGGTGAGGTCGACAGCGGCGATGCGGGGATCGAACCTGGCCGGGTGAACCGGGGTGGCCCCAACGCCTCGGGTGGCCACGGCGGCGAGCAGAACTGGATGGTCTATAAGATGGCGAGAAGGTGCTGCACCTCGTCGATGGGTTCAACCTGTTGTGGCGAGCCGCGTTCGGTTTCCCGGCAGTCGTCCGCAGTCCGGGCGGAACCGACGTGACGGCCGTCTTCGCCTTCTTTGCCCTGCTGCGGTCGAGCTGCCGGGCGCTCGGCGCGCCGGTGGAGTGCGTGGTGTGTTTTGACGGTGCGGAAGGCCTGCAATCACGGAAGGCAGCCGATCCGGAGTACAAACAGAACCGAATCGATGTCGACGTCAGCCCTCTGGAATGGCTCGACGACATCAAGAAGGACCTGGACATGATCGGCGTCGGGTGGGTTGAGTCCTGCGCGCACGAGGCCGACGACGTGATAGCAACCCTCGTGAGCCGGTCAGCCGGCCGGCCTCGCTCCTTGGGCCGCTGAACGTCTGGATTGACACGTACCGGACTTCCCCTGGCTGCCACGCTCCGGTCCGCAACCTGATCGACAAGTCGCTCAGCCCGGCGCCGAGTCCGACCCGGTACTGCGCCCAGGTGACGCCGTCCGGGCCGGGGCTGGAACCTCGGCGCATGCAATGGCGGGCCGCTTTCCGAAGCCGGCACAGTTCCCACACCCAGGGCATCAGCGAGTGCGAGGGCGGGCGACGATGCAACGCCGCGCCGGCTCGGGCCTCGGTAGGGGTGTTCACTGCGTCTCCCGGACGCCGTTGGCCTGAAAATCGACACTCATTCGGACGTGCACCTCGGTCGGCATCGGTAGGTCGACCCGCAGGAGTGGCGTATCCGGGACGGCTTCCCACGGAAAGACAACCCAGTCCCGGACCTCCCACACCCAGAGGTCAGGAATCATGTGTGCCCCGGCATTCAGGCACAGCACACAGCTGATCAACCGAAGGTCAGCAGTGGCGAGAGCGTCGGCGACAGTGCACAGCGTGGCGCCGGTGCCACAGATGTCGTCGACGAGGAGCACTCGGCCCCGCATGCTGCCCGCAGCGATGCTCCCGATATCGCAGGCCACTTCTCCCGTAGCCTGGGTGTAGAGGGCTTCGGTAGGGTTATGACGCGCGTGCACGATGCGGAGGGGCACGTCGAGGTGGGCCGCGATCAAGGCCGCCGGTGTCCGCCCGCCTTCGGCGATACCGATCACTTCCCCGATCGGCCCGAAGCCGGCTTCCGCCGCGCAGGCAAGCAAACGGGCCGCCTCGCAGATACCGACCTCTGAGGCGACCCAGAGCCGGGCATGGTCGAAGGCCCTCAGGAGAGGATGGCCAGAGCGAGGGTTGTGCGGCGACGAATCAGCGGCCACGGCGATCACCCCAGACCAGAATGTGCAGCCGGCTCGTCAGGTGCCAGCCACGGGCCAGGACGGGATCAGCGAGGGAACGCATCCCAGCGAGTACCCGGTCCTCGCTCGTCCCCTCAGGCATGACCCAAATCGGGGTAAGGCCGTAGGCACTCTCCAGTTCGGCGACCTCATCCAGGTCACCCCCCACCTGCACAACGAATTTGAAGACCGCCTTGCCGGTCCCCACGAAGCAACGGAGCGCGCTGGGGCGGATACGCTGAGATCGCACCATGCCGCTATGCGCCAGCTTCGGGGACACGACGAAAAGCGCGACAGCAGCGGTGAGAGCGTCAGAAGGAGGGATGACGCCACTTGTCTCGATCTCCACCCGCAGGCCCAGGTCTGTCAGCGCGGTGCACAGCGCTACCAGGGACCGTTGTGCCAGCGGCTCGCCCCCGGTGATGACGACCAGTTGGCTTGGATGGCTATGGACCCACCCCACGACCTGGTCGACGGTGAACTCCCGGCTCTCGACCTCCCGGTCGAACAACGACCAGTCCCAACTGTAAGGCGTGTCACACCAGACGCACTCCAGCGGGCAGCCCGCGAGCCGCACGAAAACAGCACGTTGCCCGCACGAAGGCCCTTCACCCTGAAACGTCGGGCCGAACATCTCCGTGACCCGCAGACCTTGGCCACCCATCAGGAGTCCACCCGAAACTCGGCCCAGCTCGACGGCGTCTCCGACACCCGCACCGCCGTAAACCGGCCTCCGGCGACCGGCCCCAGGTGGGCAACGCACCAACCGAAGAAGTGCTCGGCCAAAAGCTCCGACGTCGGTTCGACCTCGAGGACATCGTTGAGCAGCCTGTGGTCGAAATTCTCATCGAGATACGACTGGAAAACGGCAAGATCGCCGAAATCGGTGACGAATCCCGGTGCGGTCAGCTCTCGCCCACTGAGTTCGATTTCGACGGTGTAGGTGTGACCGTGCAACCGCGCGCACTTATGCCCGACGGGGAGGCCGTGCAGGACGTGTGCCGCGTCGAAACTGAAACGCTTACCTATCCGGTACACCGCACTCACCCCACCACATATTCGGTCGGATCGATGACACCCGCCAACGCAAACGCTTCCTTGCGCTCCGTGCAGGTCCCGCACAAGCCGCAATGATAGAGACCCCCTTTGTAGCAGGACCATGTCGCTGCAAACGGCACGTCCAGCTCCACTCCACGCCGCACAATCTGCGCCTTGCTCCACGTCAGGAACGGTGCAAGGACACGGAACCTCTCAACCAGGAACCCCTCGTTACCGACCCGAGCGCAGCTCTCCACGAGATCGACGAATTCCGGGCGGCAGTCCGGGTAGACGGCATGATCACCGGCGTGAGCGCCGAAAGCGACAGCGTCGGCACGCTCGGCGACCGCGAGAGCCACCGCCACATTCAGCATGACAGCATTGCGGTTCGGTACGACGGTAATACTCATCGACTCATCCGTGTAGTGCCCGTCGGGAACAGCGACGGTCATGTCCGTCAAGGCGCTGCCACCCAACAGCGCTCCCACCGACCGCAGGTCCACGAGGTGGTGCCGGATACCGAGCCGGGTGGCAAGAGCTACCGCGAACTCCAGTTCCCGGCGATGACGTTGGCCGTAATCACACGACAGCAACACGAGACGGACACCCGCCGCATGGAGGTGGTAAGCGAGCGTGGTGCTGTCCAGCCCTCCCGACGCGACCAGAACAGCGGTCGGCGGAAAAGAAACATGGGGAACGAGCGTCATCTCCAGGCCTCTCGATGAGTTCCCGCTGAAGGAGCGAGGTGGAGTGAATCCGTCGGCCGAGCTTGTACCGCCGGTGACGGGTCAGGCGGCGCGGCTGGCGCGGAGATGATCTTGCAGGGACCGGGCGGGAAGCGGCGGGGTGCGGTTGTTGTGCGGAGTGATCGTCACACTCGGCCTCCGGGTCGGCGGGATCGGCGAGTCGCGCGGCGATGTCAGCCACGGTCAGCTTGGGTGGCGGGCGGTGGAACACCACCAGTTGCCGACGTGGCGGGACCGCTGGATCGTTCGGGGTGGGTTCTGGTCGCGCAGGTGGCCCGGTACCACTGAAAAGTGCGAGGTCGCCAACGACCTCGCGGACCGCGACGCGCAGCCGAAGCGCGTGGAAGGGGTTCAGGTACAGCGGGCCGGGAGTGGGGCAGTCCAGCCGTACCCACCCCAGGCCCACCCGCACACGCAAGTGGGCGCGATGGCCGTGCCCGTCCAGGCAGGGGATGGTCCACAGATCGGGATCCCGCTGCCAGCCCAGTCTGGCCAGGAGCCGGACCTGCCGATAATGGCGGCTCATTGTCTTCCCCTCGCACCCTGAACATGGTCGCCGACGCTGCGCCGGGCGTTAGTCTGCGATCTGCTACGTAAGCAGCATCACCAGTGGCGGGCTGGTGGTGAACGGGTCCGGTGTTGCCGCAACACAGCGGCAACACCAGGAAAAGGGGGACGGTGTGGTGGTCGATCCCGGGGCCCTCTCTGCCCGGCGGTTGTTCGGTGTGGTCCTGCGACATCTCCGGACCGGAGCGGGGCTGTCCCTGCGCGAGTTGGGCACGCGCTGCCACTACGACTATAGTCGGCTGTCCCGGATGGAGACTGGCGAGCACCTGGGTGACCCGGCGCTGCTCGCTGAGATCGACCGGATCCTCGGCGCGGGTGGCTTGCTGACGGCCTTGCGCACCGCCGCTGACCTATCCTCGGATTCACCCGGTCCGGTCGTCGCGGCCCCTGTGGTGGGGATGGGACCCGGCGGGGATGGTGCGGCCGTTGTGCTGGAGATGTGGATGGCCGATGGGAGGAGGGTGCGGATGTTGATCCCCCGGCGTGAGTTCGGCCAGCTGCTTGCCACCGGTACGCTGGGCGCGCTGTTCCCTGCGGGTGTGTTCACTCCCGATGAAGCTGACCGGCTGGCCACTGTCGTGGCCCAGCCCAGCCGGGTCGACCCGCAGGTCATCGGTTACTTCGACCGAGTGCTCACCGAGCACTACACCGCAGACCAGATTCTGGGCCCGCACCAGCTTCTCAGCCCTGTCATGGCCCAGCTTGGCATGCTCGACATGCTGCGTAAACACGCTCGCCCCCCGGTGGCCACGCCACTATTGCGGGTACTTGCCCGGTACGCCTCGTTTGCCAGCTGGCTCCAGCTGGACGCCGGTGACCCGCACGCCGCGATGTACTGGTCTGACCGGGCCACCCAATGGGCCCAGTCCGCCAGCGACTACCAGATGGCCGCCTACCTGCTCGCCGGCAAGAGCAGCATCGCCTACCTGGCCGACGACGCCAACACCGTCATCGAGCTGGCCGCTGCCGCCCAGGCCGCCCCCGGCGACATTGATCCGAAGATCACCGCTTTGGCTGCCCAGCAAGAGGCCCGCGGCTGGTCGATGATCAATGACGGTGACCGCTGCCGCCGCAAGCTCGACACCGCCGTCCAGTTGCTGAGCACCCATCCCGGCGGGGGCGAGGCCACCGCACCCGTCTACATCCAGTACTACAACCCCGGAGTTCTGGAGGACCAGTCAGCCACCTGTTACCGCAGCATCGGCCGGGCCGAGGACGCCATCCCCATCTTCGAACGCAGGATCGCCGGCAGCCTCGACGCCAACCTGCACCGTGACTGCGGTTACCAGATGGCCAAGCTCGCCAATACCGTCCTCGCCATCAAGCAACCCGAACCTGAACGTGGCGCGCAGCTCGGCCTAGCGTCCCTGGACCTGGCCCGCCAGACCGGATCGGCCCGCACCGCCAAGGAACTGCGCACCCTCGACACAACATTGACGGCGCGCTGGCCCGGCCAACCCGACGTCCGCGCCTTCCACGACGCCCTCACGACACTGCAATAAGGCCTGTGGGCGCCCAGCTCCCGGTGAAGGCATCGTGGAAGGTGCGGGTACTAGCCTGGCCGGGCCACCTGGCCACGAGTGCCTTGTGGAGGGTGTGCAGTTCTTTGCTGATGCGCGCTGATCCGGTGTGGCGGGCGAGGTCGAGGCAGGCCAGCCCAAGTTGGGCGGCCCTGTCCGGTTCGGGTTGCCTGGTGGCGATGACGGCATTGGCCAGTTTGGCCATCCGGTGCCCGCGGTCACGGTGCAGGTTGCAGGTTGGCGGGCAGGGCAGCGATCTTGCGTTCAAGAATGGGGATGGCGTCCTCCGGCCGGCCGACATTGGGCCTCCTGCTGAGCCGCCAGGGCACGGAGCCTCGGTCCAATCCCCCGGGGACGTCCTGTGCAGCTGAGGCCAGATCGATGGCACTCGTCGCGCCGTGAGCCAGGCACGCGATGTTGCTCTTGCGGATGAGCAGGTAGGCGGCCATCTGGTGGTCGGCTGCGGACTGGGCCCACTGGGTGGCCCGATCCGACCAGTACACCGCCGCATGCAGGTCGCCGCCGTCCTGCTGGAGCCAGCCGGCAAACTCAGCGTACTGGGCGAGTATGCGCAGCAACGGCTTGGCCACCGGCGGGCGGGCTTGCTGGCGCAGCGTGCTGAGCACATCGAGTTGGGCCATGGCTGTTCGGAGGAGCTGGCGGGGCCCGAGCATCTTGTCCCCGGTGTAGTGCTCGGCCAGCATCCGGCGGAAGTACTCAATAACCTGCGGATCGACCCAGCTGGGCTGGGCGATCGCTTGGGTGAGCCGGCCGGCCCCGCCGGGATCGAGCACACCGGCGGGCAGGATGCCGGGCAGCGCTCCCGCCGCAAGCAGCTGGCCGAGCTGCCGCCGAGACATCGACACGCGCACGCTCCTCCCGTCCGGCATCCGGATCTCCACCACGATGGGATCACTGTCTCCGACGTGCAACGTTCCCACCGGAAGCGCCACCGGGCTGGCTGGGACCGATAGCGGTTGCGCTGCAGATCGCAGGGCCTTCAGCAGTCCTCCAGCGTGCAGCATCTGGTCGATCATGCCGACCAGGGCCTCGTCACCGAGGTGCTCGCCGTTCTCCATGCGTGAGAGCCGGCTGTAGTCGTAGTGGCAGCGCGTGCCGAGTTCGGACCCTCTTTTCGCGTGTTGCCGGCGTTGCGGCAACACCGGACCCATTCACAACCCGTCCACCGATCGCAACGCTGGATACAGCTGATTGGTCGCAGGTTAGCGCCCAGACCGACACCCCAGCCAACAATCGTCGCACGAGTGGCCTGTGATCGCGGCGATCCCGCCAGCAACATCGGAGGTACGACCAGAGATGCTGATCCAGCCCTCCTCAACTCCGTCGTTGCCCCAGGAGAACGTTGGCCAGTGCGGAGTTCCAGTTGATCATGAAAAGTTGTGCGGCACCGCTGCTCGCGAGATCACCGCACATGTCGATGACGTCGGCCTCTGCGCGGTGGAGCGGTTCGTCGCTGTCCTTGGACCGCCGGCCGTGGGTAAAAGCACGGTCTCCAGGGCGCTGGCTGGTTGCCTGGACGCCCAGATATTCCGGCTGCGTGAATTTGCCCACGAATGTCACAGCCATGGCACCGCCGATGAACGATTGTTCGAGACGCACGACTCGCTGGGCTGGCTGCCCGAGGAGACCGTCTTCCTGCTGCTGCAGACGGCCTTCATGCATGGGCAGTTCCCGGCCCGTGGTCTGGTAGTGCTGGAGAATTTCCCTGGGAGCCTCACTCAGCTCCTGGTGCTCAAGTCGATCGCAGACCAGCTTCAGGCGCCGCTGATGCTCATCGAGCTGACCGCGGATGACATCGTCGTCGCGGGCCGGGCGCGCAGTCGGCGGGTCTGCCCTGCCTGCGAGCCCGACCCGCGCGGTGACTCTCACCGGCCGGCCCATCCCGCCATCCACGACCCCGACCGATGCGACCTCTGCGGTGGAGGGCTCCTACCCCGCCGAGGCGATGAACCGCAACGGTTCGCGCCCCGGCTGGCGCGATTCCGACGCCGTATTCCCGCGATCCGCCGGGCGGCGACGGTCCTGCAATTGGCGTATCACGCAGCGGACGCCACCTGCGATCCCGGCACCTGCCTGCAGTCTGTCGTCACGGCGTTAGCCGCCACCGAACCGCTGGTCAACCTGCCCGGTTCCGGTACGAGCACGTCTGAAAGGAGAATCTCATGACTCCGGTCCCCGTGGCCGCTCCATCCGTCCGCCGCTCAGCAGATCGGCCCCACAGCCGGCGGGACGCCTATGGCCACGCCCGGCTTCCCGCCAGTGCACACGCTCCCGCACCCGAGCGCGTTGACAAGATTCCCTACGGGCGGTTCCGCAACGTCTACCTCTATATCACCGAAGCCTGCCAACTTCGGTGCGAGCACTGCTACATGGGCGAACGGCTGGAGCGGGCGCTGAAGATGCCCTTCGACCAGATTTCCCAGACGTTGACGACCTGGCGGAAGATGGGCGGGTCGAAGCTGACCATCCTCGGCGGTGAGCCGACGCTGCACCCTGATTATATGTGCGTATCGACCCGGCCGAGGCCCGGTTTGTCCACCTCATGCACCACCACACTGACTCCGGCCGGATCGCCCTGTTCTTCGAGGTCACCCGCTGGCACGGCGAACCAGAGAACCGCGAACCGGACAAATGCGCCAGCTGGAACTGGTTCACCCTGACCGACCCGCCC
>JBOHFG010000035.1:0-2459 GCA_050699575.1 Pseudonocardiaceae bacterium | reverse complement strand
GTGTCAGTCGCCGTCGGGGTCGTGCTGGTGGCGCTCGATGTACTCATCAATGGCCTTTCTGATCACGTAGGAGAGGTCACGATCCTTTCGCCGTGCGATCTCTTCGAGCTTGCCTCGGCGGTCCGCGCCGAGGCGCAGGTTGTAGGTCTGGGCTGCCGGCATGGACTCCATCCTTGGTTCGGACGTCGGTGCCGCATCACAATATGCATCACACTGTGATGCGATGCAACACACTCATAGACCGTCCTCCAAGGAGGCGACGAACTGGGCCAGGTGCCGGCCGGTGATCCGGCGGAGCTTGCCGATCTTGATGCTGCGGAGCTGGCCGGTGCGGAGCAGGTAGTAGACCTTGTCCCGGCCGACGTGGAGCAGCTCGGCGACTTGCTCGACCGTGTATGCCTGCAAGTGATCACCTCCTCGGGTAGGGGGCTGGTCGTAAGGTGGCTCGTCTGATAGCTGGGCTGCCTCCTTGAGGTTGGGCGGGATCGGTTGCGGCTGGTTCATCGGGCTGGCGATACCTCCCGTTCTGTTGGGTCGGGTGGACGGGTGCTAGGCCGCTAGTGCGCTGGTCGGTGGCCTAGCGCGGCCGCTAGACCTAGCGGGGTGGGCGCTAGGTCTAGCGGCCCCTAGCAGGTTTGGGGTGGTCGGTCAAGGGCTTGGGCGAGGGCTTCGAGTACGGCGTCTCGGGTGATGCCGCGCCGGTTGGCGCCTTGGCCCTCGGGCGTCTGTCCCCAGACTTGGCCGGTGGTGATGCCGTAGGGCTTGAGGCAGGTGGCCAGGTCGGTGGGGGTCCAGCCGTCGTAGGCGTCCGGGTTGGCCTCGGCAAGCCGGGTGACCACGGTCTCCGACCAGAGCCGGGCCTCGTCGCCGATGAACACGGCCAGCACGTCATCGAGCAGCCGGGGCGCGGCGTGTTCGGCGATGTAGGCGCTACCGTCGGCGACCCCGGACAGGGTGCCTGCCTTGATCCGCAGCTCCCGGCCGCGTTCGCAGATCGTGTGCAGGGTGGGCAGGTCCATCAGGTCGGTGCGGATGATCTGCCCGCCGGATTCGGCCAGCGCGCCGTCGTCTGCACCGAGCAGGATGCCTACCCCTTTGTGTGCGCGCAGTAGTTTGGATGCGTCCAGGTCAGGGTAGGCGCCGGCGCCGAGGATGGTGTCCGAGGACTGCCAGTTCATCACCTTCATGGCGAACCGGATGCCGAGCTGACCGCGCAGACTGTCGGGCATGACCTTCGAGTCCGGCTTCTGGGTGGCGAGCACGAGCATGATCCCGACGGCCGGGCCGACCTTGGCCAGGTCGGTGAGCAGTTCCAGGATGGTCTTGCCGTACTCGGGGTGTTCCAGGTAGCGCTGGATCTCGTCGATGCACACCAGCCGCAGCGGCATCCCCAACCGCTTGCTGCGCGCAATGGCCGGGGTGAGCTTCCCCTCGGGGCACAAGTCGTTGGGTAGCTCGCGCAGCCGCTCGTAACGGTCGTTCATGTCGTCGACCAGCTCGCGCAGCACGTGTACCAGGTGCTCGACCACGGCCGCGCGGGCACCGGAGCCGTAGCGATGGGACACCAGCTCGAACGGCTGCCAGTCCTTGCCACCCTTGCCGTCGAAGATGAACAGCTGCACCCACGCATCCAGCGCGGCGGCCGCCGCCGGAAGCCGGGCGGCGAAGGTCTTGCCCATCCGAGGAATGGCCCCGACCAGCAGCGAGGACCAGACCATGACCAGTTGCACCGGCCGTTTGCGGGCGTCCTGTCCGAATCGGAAGCCCTGCCAGAAGTCCACCTCGTCGGCCTTGGCCAGCGCGGTGACGGGTGGCTTCTGGGCGAACACGTCCACATCGGCCACCCACAGCGCGACCTGCCGCGCCGAGCCGGCTTCGCCACGGATGCGATCCAGGAAGACCTGAACCTCGTCGATGTCCAGCGCGGCGGCGATGTCCTGTTGTTTCTTCAGTGCGTCCGCAGCCTTCCTGCCGTAGGGCAGGTCGACCAGCGCGAGCCAGCCGTCACCGTCGCGGCAGATCGGTTGCGGAAAGGTGACCGGGTTGTCTTCCTTGCACAGACCGGCGGCGATGAATGCGTGCGTGACCAGGTCGGGGGTGAGTTTGCGCGCACGCGGGACAATGATGGCCGGGTCGACGAACGGCCGGTCTTTGCGGCGGGCGTGCCAGCCGGCCAGCGCGACAGCCAGCGCAAGGAACAGTAGCGGGGAACGTGGCCACAGCAGCGCGGCAATCATCAGCGCTGTTACGGTACAGCAGGCGAGTCCGAAAACGGTGGTCAGCCGAGTACTGACTCGGTTATTGCGCTGCCGGGACAGTGCCATATAGCCGGTGACATCACCACGTTCGATCGCGTAGAGCCGCAGCGACCTGCCCTCGGCGTCACTAACCCAGCGGTACAACTCGACGATTGCGCGGCCAATGCCGCGCGGGGAATACATCACAGCGCGCAGCACATA
>JBOHFG010000034.1:0-25375 GCA_050699575.1 Pseudonocardiaceae bacterium | reverse complement strand
GTCTGATCGGGATAGGGAAATGACGGTGAACCGGCCAGACCCTAGCGGCGAGCGGACGCCAGTGGTGACGGACCACCCAGCACCACCAAACGCGATGCGAGCCGGGTCATGGCGCACCGGTCGTGCTATCCGCGTGCTGTAAGGAGGGGTCAGTAGCGGTCACCTACGGCGCCTCGCGGAGCAGGCCATCCACATGTCAGCGACCATCACCTGGCAGGGTAGACAGATTCCCAAGCTCATAACCAACCACAAGCTCCTCCGGCGGACCTCGCTCCGGGATGGCCCCGGGGCCAGGCATGAGGGTGGTGGGTCACTAGGTGGAGCGGGTATCCCGGCACGTCGGCGCCGGAGGCGTAGCGGGCCAGGGGCAGGGGGCCAGGTCGTTCAGCGCATGCGGTGCTCCACCTGGCCCGCTTCGAGACAAGCTCGCCGACGTGCCGGGATACCCGCTCCACCCCGCCCGTCCTGCGGCAAAGCCAACCCCCGCGTGCTGTTCGCGTGCTATTAGCCCCGGTCAACCACGGTCAATAACGGAGCATCCTGACGCGGCCGACCGTAGGTCGAGGCCCCTGACCACGCGGTGGGCGCAGTCTTCCAAACTGGGCCTCACAGGTGATCATTTTTAGCCAGCCGTCAGCGGAACTGACGCGACGGGGCCGTACGAGTTGATCCACAGGGGTCCCCAGGGCTGCTCTCCGTTCCGCGATGGTTTCGCGAACGGTGGCAGATGGGGCCTGATAACGGCAGACAGTGACAGAACACAAGATCTCCCTTGGCTAGCGTTTGTGCTGTTCAAGGCTGGTTTCGCCCGGTGAGTGGTGGTGCCCCGGCGGGATTCGAACCTGCGACACACGGTTGGGAACGGACACCACAGCGTGAGCGGTGGGTACGCGCTGACCTGGGAGAGCGTCGCTGGTACGTGACCTGTGTGGCGCCTCTGGGGCACGGACAGGGGCACGGCGGCTCCCCCCGGCCGGTTTTGTCCCGTGGTTGGGGTGGAGGGTGGGATGCTGGGTGGTGTGGTGCGGCCGCGGCGGGTGTTTGTGAGTCATACCTCGGAGCTCGGACGGTTTCCGGTGGGGCGGTCGTTTGTGGCGGCAGCACAGCGGGCGGTGTCTCGGGCCGGGGACGCCATTGTCGAGATGGCGTATTTCGGGCCGAGGGAGCAGCGACCGGCGCGGGTGTGCTGGGATGCCGTGCTGGGCGCGGATGTGTATGTGGCGGTGGTGGGGTTTCGCTACGGCTCCCCGGTGGCTGATCGCCCGGAGCTGTCCTACACGGAGTGGGAGTTCCAGGCGGCCAGCGAGGGCGGGTTACCACGGCTGGTGGTGCTGCTCGGTGAGGAGGCGGAGGGCCCGAGGGATCTGTTCGTCGATCCGCGCTATGGCGCTCGGCAGGAGGCGTTCCGGGCCCGGCTGGCTGAGAGTGGGGTGACCACAGCGACGGTGGTGACCCCGGAGGAGCTCAGTGAGGTGTTGTTCGCGGGGTTGCGGGATCTGTCGCGGGCCCGGTCGGAGGATGCGCCGGTGTGGAATGTTCCCGCCCGCAATCCGATGTTCACCGAACGCGATGAGCTGCTCACCGCGCTGCATGCCGCGTTGCGGGACGAGCGCTCGACGGGGGTGGTGCGGGCCTTGTACGGGATGGGTGGGGTCGGGAAGACCGCGCTGGCCACTGAGTACGCCCACCGGTACGGGGTCGAGTATGACGTGGTGTGGTGGGTCCCGGCGGAGCAACCAGCGCTGGTGGCCCACCGGCTCGCCGAGCTGGCCCACGCCCTGGGGGTGGCGGCCGTCACCGATTCCGTGACCGCCGCGGTGGCGCGGTTGTGGGGGGTGTTGCGGGAGCGGGACCGGTGGCTGCTGATCTTTGACAACGCCGAGGATCCCGCGGCGCTGGCCCCTTATCTGCCGGGAGGTGGGGGGCATGTGCTGATCACCTCCCGCAACCCCGGCTGGCGGGAGCTGGGCACCCCGGTGGCGGTGGAGGTGTTTGACCGGGACGAGTCGATCGCGCTGCTGCGCCGCCGCGCCCCCCGGCTGACGGAGGGTGAGGCGGGGCGGGTCGCGGAGGCCTTGGGAGATCTGCCGCTGGCGCTGACCCAAGCCGGGGCGCACCTGGCCGACACCGACACCGGTGTGCCGGACTACCTCACCCTGCTAGCCGAGCGGACCACGGAGCTGCTGGCCCACGACGCCCCCGCCACATACCCGGTGTCGCTGACCGCCAGCGTCCAGATCGCCCTGGACCGGCTGGGCGCCCAGTCCCCGGCGGCGCTTGAGTTGCTCATGCTGGCCGCTTGCTTGGGACCGGAGCCGATCCCGTGGACCTTGTTCACCCTCCACCCCGCCCCGCTGCCCGAGCCTCTCGGAACCGTGGCCGCCGATCCCTTGGCGTTCAGCGCGCTGATCCGGTTGATACGCCAGTATGGATTGGCCCGCGTCGAGCCGGCGACCCTGGTGGTGCATCGGCTGCTCGCCGCGATCCTGCGCACCCAGCCCCACCCGCCCCAAGACCTGCCCACCCTGGTGGTTCGGTTGCTGCGGGCCGCGGTCCCGGCCGACGATCCGCAGGACAATCCGCCGGTCTGGCCGGCCTGGCGCCCGCTCCTGCCGCACGTCCTGGCCGTCACCGACCATCACCGCACCCTCATCGGGGGGGTCGAGCAAGACGTGGCCTGGTTGCTCAACCGCGCCGCCGGGTATCTACAGAGCCGGGGGGAACCCGCCCTCGCCCGGCCGCTGGTCGAACGCGCCTGGGATTTGCGTCGCTCCCTGCTGGGCGAGGACCACCCTGACACCCTGGACTCGGCCGGCGGTCTCTGCCTCACCTTGTGGGAATTGGGGCAGTTTGAGCGGGCTCGCCAGCTCGGTGAGGACGCCCTGGCCCGCTGCCGCCGGGTCCTGGGCGAGGACCACCCCACCACCCTGCGCTCGGCCGTCATCCTTTCCAGCGCCCTGCGGGATTTGGGACAGTACGAGCAGGCTCACCGGCTCGGTGAGGACGCCCTGGCCCGCTGTCGCCGGGTCCTGGGCGAGGACCACCCCCGCACCCTGCGTTCGGCCGTCATCCTTGCCGCCGTCCTGTGGGATTTGGGGCAGTACGAGCAGGCCCGCCAGCTCGGTGAGGACACCCTGGCCCGCTGTCACCGAGTCCTGGGCGAGGACCACCCCACCACCCTGGAATCGGCCGTCGTCCTTGCCCTCGTCCTGCGGGATTTGGGGCAGTATGAGCGGGCCCGCGGGCTCGGTGAGGACGCCCTGGCCCGCTGCCGCCGGGTCCTGGGCGAGGACCACCCCCGCACCCTGCGCTCGGCCGTCGTCCTTGCCGGCGTCCTGCGGGAGGTGGGGCAGTACGAGCGGGCCCGCGAGCTCGGTGAGGACACCCTGACCCGCTGCCGCCGGGTCCTGGGCGAGGACCACTTCTACACCCTGATCTCGGCTGACATCCTTGCCGCCACCCTGCGGGAGGTGGGGCAGTACGAGCAGGCCCGCCAGCTCAGTGAGGACACTCTGGGCCGCATGCGTCGGGTTCTGGGCGAGGACCACCTCTACACCCTGCGCTCGGCTGACAGCCTTGCCGCCACTCTGCGGGAGGTGGGGCAGTACGAGCAGGCCCGCCAGCTCGGCGAGGACACCTTGGCCCGCTGCCACCGGGTCCTGGGCGACGAGCATCCTGACACCGTGCGTTCAGTCCGCGGCCTCGCCGCTGTCCTGGCGAGGCTGGGTGAGCACGACCAGGCCTGTCGGCGGGAAGGGGTCACGGAGCAAACGGGAACGAGCGCCTAGCGGGCGGCAGGGGTTCAGTTTGGCGCTCAGTTCAGCACGGTTCGGACCACTCCCACCGCGTCCCTCGTTTCTGTTGACCTGGGCCCGGCGGCCCCGCGTACTCCACTGAACGCAACCGAGTGGAATTGGAAATCGCGTTGGGTTGACAGCCCGCCATCCTGGTCGGGGATCGCCGATGCCGATGCGGAAGGGGTGCGTCTCTGCGGGGTCCGTCTCAGTTCACGCCGGTACGGGGGGACCCTCCACGTGTCAGCCGTCGCGCAACCCGCAGGACAGCGAGCACCAGAACGGTCCCGAACAGTAGGGGACGGACCTCGAAAAAGCGTGACCTAGCGCTAACGCCCCGTCTCCGAGGTGCTGCCCGCCCGGCGAAGCTCCCGGCCACGCCGGCCCCCCCGTGCCAGATTCGTGCCAGATAGGACAGGCAATGCCGGGGAACGGCGGGGAACAGCGGCTACGAAGCACCTAACACGCTGGTCGGAGAGTTCGCAGGTCAGCCCACAAGTGGAGTACTGAACTTCCAAGCTGGCCATGCCGGTTCGATCCCGGTCGCCCGCTCCACCCGCTAAAGCCTAGGTCAGCGGCATGATCGCGCTGACCTGGGCCCTAACGCTGCCGGGACGTTCACCCCTTACGTGCCAGATCATGTCACCGGCGCCAGCCCCGGTCCGGGTCGCTGGGCTTTCCAACAGCGTCCTTGGCTGCTGCGCGGGCCTCGGCGATCATCATGTTCAGGGCCTCGGCGATCTCCCTGTCACGCCCGCTGGTGGCATGCTGATAGATCATCGCGGCCCGCGCACTGGACTGCCCGAGCCGCGCCATGATCTCTTGGAGCGTCACCCCGGTCCGTGAACAACTGGCCATCGTGCCGCCCGTGTGCCGCAGGTCATGAAGATGCAGGGCGGCTGACAGCCACCGAAGTGGATACACCGCCAGCCGCATCGCCGGACACAAGCCAACATGATCAACTTACCCCGGAAAAGATCAAACTGGCACGCCCAAGACCCTCACGCCCGACGCGTCGGGCACCGTAGATCAGCCCACCGACCGCGATCGAGGTGATGAACTGCTCCTGAGGCAGCACGGTGGCCAGCCAACGTATGAGGTGCAGCGGCGGGGCGGGCCTAATCGTCGCGCTGAGGATGCCGGTGTCCAAGCCTGCAAGCGGCCGAACTCCTCCCGGAGGCCCTCGACGACACCGTGGCGCGTCGTGACCAGTGCTGACGGGGCAGCAAGAGCACCCGGTACTAGGCGGCCGGCCAGTCCAGCACCACGCGTTCGCTTCCGCCGTCGAACGCGGCGGTGATCTCCAAACGGCCACCGATGGCGTCAAGGTACCGGGCAAGCAGCTCGATCGTCGCGACCGCCCCGTGCTCAATATGGCTGACCCGCGCCTTCGACACACCCATCCGCTCAGCCACATCCACCTGGCGCAGCCCTGCCCGTTTGCGCTGCTCGACCAGCCGCCGCAACACCAGCCCACGGCGCAGCTGCTCGACGCGCTGCACACGCTCCTCAGCGCTGCCGAGCACGTCGCCCAACTCCGCACTCACCTGGTCCCACGTGTACCACTCGATCACGACCCCACCTCCTTGATCCACTGTTCGTAGCGATGCTCGGCCAGCGCCACAGCCCGCCCGTACCAACGCTTCCAGTCACCCGCCTTGTCCCCAGCGACCAGCAGGACCGCCCGGGCCGCCGGATCGAAGGCGAACAGGATCCGGATCTCGCTCGCACCCGCCGACCCTGGCCGCAGCTCCTTTAAGTGATGCACCCTCGAGCCCTTGATCCGGTCGACGACCGGACGACCGAGCGTGGGACCCTCGATCGCCAGCAAATCCAGGGCGTCGCTGACCTGCCGCAGCGTGTCCCGGTCGGTATGGCGAAGGCTGTGCAACCACTGCCGTACCTCGTCGACCATGACGATCTTCCACACCAACAAAGTATACGGCTTTATTGACCATGTCACCAGCAGGCTCGTTCACCTGACCTACGTGTGCGACAACCAACCCCTCCTCGGCGCGGCGGTCAGGCCGAGCCCAAACGCCGCGATCCCGTCAAGTCCCAGGTTGCCTGCAGGTCCGTATCCATCACCCGTTCCTCCGTTCACCCGGCACCGGCGGAGCTCCCACGACACCCACCACCCCCGCGTGCCAGATCCGTGCCAGATAGGACAGGCAACGCCGGGGAACCGCGGGGAACGTCAGTTACGAACCCGCTGAACACTCTGGCCGGAGAATCCGCAGGTCAGTCCACGAGTGGAGTACTGAACTTCCAAGCTGGCCATGCCGGTTCGATCCCGGTCGCCCGCTCCACCCTCTTACCAGCACACACGACGACCCTCCGGATCATGGGAAGGGCCGCCGTCTTCCGTGCCAGCAGGCCACCAGAACCATCGCCCCTGCCGTCGTCACCGTTCTCGTCAGCCTGGTCCGCACCGCCGTCGCTGCTCGCCGGAACCTCTGTCCGACCGGATTCGGCCAGCACGCTCATCGCGTTCGCGATGCTGCGGTGAGAAACCCCACGGCTTCAGGACACCTCCGTCTATGGAGCGCCAAGGCGCTCATCGGCCAACTTGCGGAGCTGCTCCGCGGTGGCGCGCATGTCACGTTCCCAGCGCTGAGCGTAGTCCTCAGGGCTGTGCTCAGCATCAAGCTGTGCGAGCACCCACGTCCGAATCAGCGCGGTGGGCTGAACATCACGCCCAGCCGCCAGCTGGCGCAATTCCTCGATCCAATCAGCCGGGATGCGAACGCTGTAGACCACCGTAGGGCTTTTGGCCGGTTCCCGGTGGCGTGCCCACTCCAGCGCCTCAACAGCGTGCTCCGGCACGATGTCCACCGCCCCGCGGAACGATCCGACCGCCACCGCCCAAGGCCGCCGAGATACCCCTCCTCCGGGGACAGCAGAGGCTGATGAGAAGTAACCTGTGCGGCCAGGACCGCCCCCTGCTCACCCTGCCAGCCGCTGGTGGGTAAAGCGCATGAACTTCCTGAAGTAGGTCATGAACGTCGATCGATATGCCACCGTCTGACCGTCGCCTACGCACGCGGGAACCGCCATTAGGTTCCACTTGGCGGTTCGCGAACCCTCTAAGCAGCCAGTAGGTTCCACTCGGCGGCATGCTTGTCCGGAGCCAAGCTCAGCTGGGAGAGTGGGCAGACCACAGTCCGCTCCGGCCCACAGCGACCACCCAAAGTAGCGATGTGCTGACCCCCGATGGGGACTACATCGCCTACACACTCCAGTGCACCAGGTTGCCCTGCACGGCCCCGCACCCACATCCGTACCACACACGATCGCGTCCTGTCCCCCGCAGCCGTGGATCAGATGGTCTGCCGGCGCGAATTTCCAGCCTTTCTTCAGCTCTCTCACAGGAAAGCGGTGAAACATGGCTTCTAGAAGCATGTGACTCCAAGGAGGGACCTGTACCGATGATCAGGCGAACCAAGATGAGCCTGCTGGCCGGCGTCACCGCGCTGGCAATCGCCGGAACGGGGACCGGCATCGCCTTCGCGCAAAGCTCTGATCCATCCGCCCCGCCCACCGACCCGCCGTCGCCGAGCCCATCCGCCCCCTCCAGCACACCGGCACCGCATGGCATGCATCACGGGCACGGCAGAAACGGCGGGTTGCTGGCCCACATCGAGCATGGTGAGGCCACCGTGGATACCGGCAACGGCACCCAGGTCGTCGATATTCAGCGAGGCACCGTGGACTCGGCAAACCCGGGGCAGTTGACCGTCCGCTCCGCAGATGGGTTCACGGCCACCTACGTGGTCAACAACTCGACGAAGATCCGTAAAAACCGCCAGACAAGCGACATCAGCCAGGTCGTCGCCAATGATCGAGTGATGGTCCTGGCCACCAAGACTGGCAACACCGTTACCGCCGAGCACATCGACGACACCGGAGTAGCCAAGTAACCGCCCACCCGCTTGCCGGGCTACTTAGTCGTGGCACCAGCGGCCGTCGCGGTCGCGCCACCAGCGGTGTTGGTGCCCCTGGTGGTGGTGCTCGTGGTGACGCTCGTGGTGACGGTCGTGGCCGTAGTCGCGGTCACCGCTCAAGAGGCCACTGCTGAAAATGTCCGAGACAAACATTTCTACTCTCCTTCTTCTTTCCCCGGGAACCTTTTCCAGGAAACGCCGATATTCCCCCCCGGGGCCTTTTTTCATTACCAAAGACATACTCAGGATGCCGGGCGCCCAGAGGCTTAGCGTCCTCCCCACAGGTCATCTTCCACGTACTCCAGGCGATGCAGCCCGTAAGGTTTTATACATCTGTAGGATGACTGTTGTTCACCGAAAAGAGCAGAACCCCGAACAGCTAGTGACCATTGATCATCAAGGAGCGCGTCGCGTGCCGCTGCGACTACGGTGCGGGTATCACCTAGTTAATGACGTTCCGTTTAGGGGGAATGACAATGAGCGGACGGTAGTAGCCGGGGCCTTGCGGCTCGCCGACCAGTTGGCCGTCGGCTTCCACCCAGGCGTGGGCGACGAAGGGCGCGGTGCGCACACCGGTGCACCAGGTGGGCCAGACACCCCGGATGCGGCAGAGCAGTGCAGTGGCCAGGGAACGCTGGAGGCAATATCGGCCACCGCACAGCACGCTGACAGCCAGGATCGCGCCATGGGCATCTTTGGCCTGCTGGTAAGTGGCCGGTGCGGCGCGGCGGCGCACCAAGGTGAGCACGGCGCGGATGCGTCGCGGGGGTAGGTGGGCGAGCACGCGGGCGGCACCGACAGCGATCAAGGCAGCCGGCCGCTGCCGAACCGGGAGTTTCCCGCCGCGTGCCACGGCCTGCGGCTGGGTCATGGACGTTCGGCCACCAGTCCGGCGGTGCGCAGGTGCTCCAGCAGGGCAGCAATGTCGGCAGCTGCCTGTTCGGCGCTCACCAGGTATCGGTCGGCCAGGGTCTGGGCCACCTGTGGGGTGGCAGCGCCGTCGAGCAGCAGTTGAAGGACGAGCGCGCCGGTGGGGTTGAGCTGCCAGTATCGACCGGCGCGCTCGTCAAGTAAGACCACACCGTCATCGGTGTCCGCAGTGGACACATCAGCCCGCAGCTGCAAGGTCATCGGGATGCTCCCCTCGCGGTGGCTGGCGGTGCTGGGGTCAGGGTGCGCAGCCAGGCTTCGCACGCCAGGGTCCGGTCAAGTGCCACCAGATCCAGAGTGTAGGGGTAGAGCCCGAGGCACACCTTGCGCAACGCATCGGTGTTGACCAGGCCGAGCCGGGCCAACACCGGGTCGTCGAGCAACTCGGCGAGGTGGGCACGAGCTCGGCGCAGCCCGGTGTGCCCGTCGACGCTGAAGTCGCCCTTGGTGGTGCGGTGCAGGACCGCGGCGGGCATCAGGTCGCGCATCGCCTCGGCGATCAGCGGTTTGAACCGCCACGGGGTGGTGCGCTCGTGCAGGCGCACGGCCAGGCAGGCTTCGACCACCCGGTCGTCAAGGAACGGGGCAGCCAGCGGCAGCCCGGCCCGGGCATGGATCCCGGCGAGGTGACGGGTCAGGTAGCCGATGCCGCGGAGCTGCTCCAGGGTGGCGTGCTGGCCGCGGGTGGGGGCCAGGGGTTGTGCGCCGGCGGCTGCCTCGTGGAGCAGGGTTCGGGCGGCGTCGGCCGCGAGTGGGGTGGCCCACGGTGGGAGTCGCACGGTGGGACCCCAGCCGAGGTCGGGCCTGCCGCGGGCTGGTGGAGGCGCGGTGAGGTCGTCGACGGCGGCGGTCAGCCATGCCTGGTAGCTGCGGCGATCGGCCAGCCCGCGCAGCGTGGCCGTCAGCGGCCAGCCGCCCACCGCGCGCTGACCTCGCAGATGGCCAGCCGCGATACGGGGATGGGCCCAGGCGGTGGTGTGCAGGTAGGCGGTGGGAGCTTGCAGGACCTGGTCACCGCCCATCCCACACAGGTGCAGCCGGCTCCCGCGCTCGACGAGCCGGCGGGCGACACAGGTCATGGAGGCATGATCCCGGATGGTGATGTGCGGCTCGTCGGCTCCCGCACCGCCCTGGCTGACATCCGCATACATCAGAGGCAGCTGCTGCATCTCGAGCACCAGATGCTCGGTGCCGTCCAGCTGGTCAGCGGCGAGCCGCGCCCAGCGCAGGTCGTCGTGGCCCGAGTCGGCCGAGACCAAGGTCACCGCGATCACCCGGCTGTTGCCGCGGGCGGCGAGGAAGCAGATCGGGGTGGAGTCCAGGCCGCCGGACAGGTCGCAGCTGATCGTCCCGCCCGCCCGGGTGCGGGCCTCCACGGCGGTAATCAGAGCCTGCCCCACGACGGGCGCGGCCTCGGCCAGCGGCCGGATCGGCTCTGGTGGGCGCCACCACCGCACCACGCGAGCCGGGTCGGTGAGCAGGTAGCAGTCGTCGGCCAGCACCTGCATCCCGTGCCACGGGCACCCGTCGGCCAGCGGGTGGGGCAGGCCGGGGTAGACCAGGCGGGCCGCCAGCCACTGCTCGTCGACCGCGGCTCCGGCGAGGCCGGCCAGGACATCCGCCCGGTCCGCAGCCACCGTCAGCTCCCCCAGCTGGGTGTAGAACACCCGCCGCAGCCCGGAGACGCTGCCCTGCACCCGGACCTGGCCGTCAACGGCGGCCACCAGGTGGAAACTGCCGGACAGCCCGGCCCCCAGCCCATCGAGATCAGCCACCGTGCGCGCCCGGTGGGCCATGGCCAACAGCGCCGTGGCGGTGACCGGGCAGCGTCCGATCACCGCCACCTGCGTCTGTCCCACGTGGGCCGCCACCAGCTCGTCAGTGGCCCAACGGCCGATCAGCCACGGCCGCCCCGAGGGATGCGGCAGCGTCTTCGGCGCGTGCGGGCCCAAAGCCGCAGCTACGTCATACGCAGCGGCACAGTCCGGAAGGACCACAAACCATGGGTCGGGTGGACAAATAAAAGAGCGCACCACTCCTGGGTTAGGAGTAGTACCCGGACCGGTCGCCAAACGACCCTGAGACATTGGCGCGGGTCAACGCGGCGAACCGACCGATCTCATCAAGCATCGGAGGCTCGTACACCTCTGAACGTTCCGGGCGAATCTCGGTGTCACGTTCTACGCGAATTTCCATCGTACACCTTCAACCTTTCTGCCTCAAGGAGTCTCAGGGGTTAGTTTCAGCCCGTTCCACTGCTTCCCGGATCACCCGGTCACGATCGGTGCACGCGGAACAATTAAACTGAGCAACGGTCGTGTCGTCACTAGCCGAGATCAGGCGGGAGCCGTCATCGGACAGAAATACCACGGTGTTGACAGGTGCACTGTGGTGACGGTCGAGCAGGACCGTCACACCGGAACGCACATCCCAGACCTCGACCTGCCCTGCGGCCGTACCCACGGCGAGCAGCCTACCGTCTCCACTGAAAGACGGGCTACTGGACAGGTGACCGTGCGCGACCAGCTCATGGTCGAGTGTGCCGTCCCGGGTCCAGATTTTCACTGTGCCATCCCCGTCAGTGCTGGCGAGGCGCTGGCCGGAAAGGTCGAAGGTCACCCTGGTCGCATGGGGGTGAGGCAGTACTGGGAGTGGCTGGGCGGTGTCCAGTCTCCAGAGGCGGATCCCGGCGCTGTCGGTCGCGGCAAGCAGCTGGCCGGTCGGGTCGAAGGCAACGCTGTCGGCGGGTTGTCCGGTGCCGGGGAACGCGTGGTCCGTGCGCAGCGCCCCGCTCATGGCATCCCACAGGTAGATGGTGCCGCTAGTGTCCCCACTGGCAACCGTCTTGCCATCGGGGCTGATGGCGAGGCTGACCAGGAATCCGAATGTCGGCAGCGGAGGTGTCGCGTACTGCTTGAGAAGCTCGGCAGGCTTGCGGTCGCCGCCCCAGCGCCACAGCGTCGGAGCTATATATGGCCTCCCCAGGGTGAGGATGTGATGCGGTTCGGTCGGGTCGAACAGCACAACCCGCAGCGGATTGCCAGCAGACACCTTGGCCACCGGCAATGTCAACAGATCGCGCGGGTCAAAAATGAAGGCCTGATCGTCCTGGCTCGCCGTCGCGAGCCAGTGCCCGTCGCGACTCAGGTCCAGGTAGACGACCGAGTCGTCGTGCCCTTCGAAGCGCGGCACCTGGGGTAGTTCCCAGCGTCGAACCGTGCCATCAATGCCCAGAGACATCACGACCTTGCGGTCAGGCAGGTAGCTCACCTGGAGGACCTCTCCACGGTGCGCGAGAAGTTCATAGGTGGAGGCGGTGGGTGACTGCCGATGCCCCGGGAACCAGACCAGGACACGCCCGTCGTCGCTGGCGGTGGTAATCCACTGGTTATCGGGGCTGATGGCCACATCTGTGACCAAACCCATCTGTTGCGGAAATGATGCTCGCGGTGATCCATCGACGAGGCTGTACGTCCGTACCTCCTTGCCCCGCCAGATGATGACAGTCTTCGCAGACTCATTGACGACAATTTGAGCAACGTCGTTGAAGCCGTTGACCGAGTACTGAACGGGGTTCAGCCCAGCGTGCCAGTCCCACACAACGATCGAGGGCTTTGCGCCCCCTGCCAGGGCAACGACCGACAGGTTGGCGGCGGACTCCGCGGAGCGGGTGAGCACTAATTCGGTAGGACTCAGCGCGGACGACTCCGCGACCTTCGTGCCGTTTTGCGCGTCCCACACCCGCAGCTTGCCGTCTTTTCCGGAGGTCACGATGTGTTGGTCGTCAGCCAGGGGCAAGGCGTCGGAAACGTCACCGGGAAAACGCGCGACCAGCTTTCCGGTGTCGGGACTGTACGTTGCGACGGCCCTCGACTCAGTGGCTCTCAGTTTGGAGACGACGAGAACAAGACCGTTCGCGGCGGACCCGATCCACCGGACGACGGGCGCTAAGTCTCCTTCGCTCATGATATCGATCTGCCGTCCGGTCGCGGTGTTGATGACGGCCACCAGGCCCTGGTCAGTCCCGAGCGCGACGCGGGACGCGTCAGGGCTGACGGCCGCCGCCCACGCTCCAGAGGAGACGGCACCGCGCAGGCCAGACACCTTCACCTCACGTTCCACCGCGCCGGTACCAGCGATGACCCGGATGCTGCCGCGCGCGTCGTAGGCGACGACGTGGCGGGAGTCCGGCGTGACCTTCATCCCGATCACCATCATCGGGTTCGGCCCCGGGTCGGGCCCAGCGACCACGTGACTGCGCGGGCTCGACGCCGCAGCCAGCACCGCCGAACAGGCCGACTCGTTGGCGTTGAGGTTGTAGGCCTCGACCGCGTGCCGCAGACTCTGCACGGGGTTGTCGCCAAGAGCGGTGGCCGCCTGCGCCAGCAACGTCTGTTGTTTTGCCAGCAACGTCTGTTGTTGCGCATTACGGTTGCTCAGGTAACCGACACCACCGATGACCAGCAGCACGACGGCCAACCCCACCGCGAGCAGCCGCTGGCGCAGCCGACGGCGGGCAGCCAGCGCCGCCGCACGGGCTTTCTCCCGCTCGGCGATAAGTTGGCGTGACGACTCGGCCTGTTGCTGTTGCACCTGCTGTTCCGCCGAAAAACGGCGGCGCCAGTCGAGAACCGCGGGACCCAGGACATCGTGGAAGATCTCGTAGCGGCGCGGCGCCGTGACCCCGACGGCCGAGAGCACCGGCCGCAGAATACGTTGCGGTCCCGCACTCAGTGTTTCGAGGAGGTCCTGGACCTCGTTCACCAGTAGCCCTGACCGGTCGGCGAGGTCCTCTGCGGTCAGCGCAATCTTCGCTCCGGACGTAGTGACCAGTTGGCGGAACACCGCGGCAGCGACAGTGACCTGCGCGGGCGAGAGACCGGCTATCACGTCGTCGAGGTGGCACTGGACTATCGTCTGGGCCCCGCCCAGGTCGTCTAGCGTGCCCAGTTGAAGCGACGACGATCCGGTGGCTCGCTCCTGCTCCCATAGGCGGATCAGCACGAGTTGCAGGAAGGGCGTCTCGACGTCCCCGCGGCCGTCTGCTGCGGCCGAGGCGACCCCGTCGAGGGCCGTCACCTGCACGTAACCGGTACGGACCTGATCCAAAAGGGTTTCGATGAGACCGGGTCCGATGGACATTTTTCGCTCAAGTGGCACGATGTGGTTGTAGCGATCGAGGGGACCTTTGATCGCAGCGTGGGCTGACTCGCGGCTCAGGTGCGCCAGCCGGAGATAGTTGTCGAAAAGGTGTGGCACCCGCCCTTTGAAACGAGCAAGGCCGGCGAGGGCGTCATCGCGGATCGACAGCAGGACATGCACCGATAAGTCCCGGGCACTCAGGATCCTACCGAGTTCGACGGTCAGTCCGTCCGCACCATGATCCGTGGAATGATAGAAGAAGTACTCCTCGAACTGATCGAAGATCAGGTACACTGTCCGGACCTTGGACTGGGACAGCACCTCACGTAGCCAGGAGACGCTGAGCGTCGGTGCATCCATGGCGTCGTCCAGTGCGGCGGCGCCGGTCACGTGCGACACCGCAGCACTGATCTCCGCCGCGACACTCCCAAGTGGGGAGTCGCGCCAGGCGCTCACATATGCTACTGCCGCGCCGGGGACACCCAGGTCGTCATAAGTGCCGTCATCGATGTGGCGCAGCGCAGGCAGCACACCGGCTCGCAACACCGAGCTTTTGCCGACCCCGCTCGGACCGAACAGCAGAGTCAGCCGCGATGCGGTGAGGTTGGCAACGATAAGGTCGGACTCGCGCTCCCGGCCGAAAAAGTACCCGGCATCTTGCTCACCGAAGGGCTCCAGCCCGACGTAGGGGCATTCTGGCACGTCCTGTGACGAGTCTGAAGACCCCCTCGCGGTGGTCATGGCGTTACTACCGGTTGGGCGGGAAGTCGTGGGTCGATGGCTGCGACGAAATCCTGCACGCTGACGGGCAGGATTTCGACGCCGCGCTTGTTCCACGCAGTGCGGTCGATGGGGTCCGGGTTGTCCTGGATTGCCCAAGAGTGATAGTTCCTACCCTCCTGCTCCCCCCACAGCCGGTACAGCATCGCCCGAACGTTCCAGTCCCGCAGGCTGTAGCCCAGGAAGAGGAAATGGCTGGTCTGGAGCTTCGCCGCGAGCATCACTGGAAACAGGCCGGTGAAATCGGCGCGGGTGATGTAGTCGATGTAGTGATCCTCGGTGATCACAAAGCTGTCCACACCACGGGTTCGGTCCACTGCGCCGTGGATCTTCGCGATGACGGTCCGTTGGTCAAGCCGGAGGTCGACGTACTCGTTCGGCACTCGGATCACGGTCTGCTCGCCATCGACCATGATGTGACGGAACAGTCCACGATCGCCACCTTCGGCGATGTAGGTGACGAGCTCATACGGCTCACCCTCGTCCGCAAATGCGCGCTCCAGGGAGTCGTCGTAGTTCGTCGTCACCATGAGCATGCAGTCAACATCCTCCATCTCACGGCTGCGGCGGGCCAGCCGGACGAGGAAGCGGTGCAGCAACGTGGGTGGATAGTCCGCGTCGAAGACGTCGTGGAGTTGGTCGTAGAGCGATCCTTCGCCCTCCAGCGACGCCACATACTGCGACACCCGGGCCAGGTCGTAGCCATCTAACAGCGTGTTGTCCAGGTACTCGGCGAGCTTGTCGGCAAGTTCCTGTCCACTGGGCAGGAACCGACCCCGTTGCCAAGGGACTTGGGGTGGGCGCTCGCACAGGTTGACCCCGGCGCCGAGCACCGGAACCACTCTGCCTCTCAACAAACGCCGAACGATCCGGTCATAAACCTGTCCCAGCTCATCGGGCACCGCGCTCACCCCGGTTCGTGTTCAAGCGACTACCACAGGAGGGAGAACGAACAACGCCCGGAAAGTACGCCATGCTCAACCCCGATCGTGTGAACCTGCCGCGCTGGTCACCACTAGGCCATTGCCGCACACCGCTACCGGCCCGCGCTGACCTGAAGGCCCTCGTGGGTGGGTGGCCTGCCTACGCTACGAACAGCAGATATCACATGATGTGACAACAACACACAGCCACCCGTCACATCAAGCCTAAAATTCACCCAAACGGGTCATAATGACGGCGCTGCAAGACGGGTCCGTAACTGTATGGACACGCTATGTGCATATGGATCCAAGATATCAATGATGTCCACACCGTAGAACAGCTACTGACAGCTACCGAAATTAGGCCGGGTAGCCCAATCTGCGTGGCTGGAGCGACGGAGTAGCTCGAACGTCCTACTCTACCCGTGACGTTCGGGACGCCCCGAAAGATCACCACCCAAAAGAGCGACCGGAGGTCGCTCGCGAAATAGAGGATCATGACAAGACCAACTCCCGACACCGCTCCCACCATGCAAGACGACGACAACCCGATCCACATCCTCTGGATCAACTGCGGCTTGTCCTGCGATGGGGAGTCGGTCTCGTTGACCGCGGCGACTCAGCCCAGCATTGAGGAAATCGCCCTGGGCGCCCTTCCCGGGCTGCCCAAGATCGCGCTGCATTGGCCGTTGATCGACTTCGAAAGTGGCCCGGAACAGGGCGGCGACAACTTCATCGAGTGGTTCCACAAGGCCGACCGGGGCGAGTTGGAACGGTTTGTGCTCGTCATCGAGGGTTCTATCCCGAACGAGACGGTCAACGGTGCGGGCTACTTCACCGGTTTCGGCCGCCACCCCGACACCAACCAGCCGATCACTGTCAACGAGTGGCTGGACAAACTGGCAACCAAAGCCACGATCGTGCTCGCCGTTGGCACCTGCGCCGCCTACGGCGGCATCCACGCCATGGCGGGCAACCCGACCGGCGCCATGGGCGTGCCAGACTACCTGGGCTGGAACTGGAGGTCCAAAGCCGGCATCCCGATCGTCTGCGTGCCCGGCTGCCCGGCGCACCCGGACAATCTCTCCGAGACGATCCTGTACCTGCTCTACCAGGTCGCCGGGCAGGCGCCGATGATCCCGTTGGACGATCACCTACGCCCGCGGTGGCTGTTCGGCACCACGGTGCACGAAGGCTGCGATCGGGCCGGGTACTACGAACAGGGCGAGTTCGCCGAGACCTACGACTCACCAAAGTGCCTGGTCAAGCTTGGCTGCGGGGGTCAGGTAGTGAAGTGCAACGTCCCCAGGCGCGGCTGGATTAATGGTGTCGGCGGGTGCCCGAATGTGGGTGGCATCTGCATCGGCTGCACCATGCCCGGATTCCCGGACATGTTCATGCCGTTCATGGAGCCGATGCCGATCACTTGGCGCACGGGCTCCCCGCTGGCGGTGACCGAGAGCGCAACCTACGGCTCAGTCATCCGCTCACTCCGCGAGTTCGCCCTCAAGAAGTTCGACACCGAGCCCCAGTGGCGTAGGAAGAGCTCCAAGCTCGACACCGGCTACGTCCCCGACTGGGACAACGGCCAACCGCAGCCAACCCGGCTTCGTGCCTGGCGACGCCGACACCGCTCGTGAGCAAGGCACACCATCAGGAAATCCTGACGAGGGGTTGCGGTGCCAGCATGTCCCGAGCGACCGTAGGGGACGGACCGGCCACACAAGCCCAACCCGCCGGACCAGTGAACGTCGCGGCGCCTCCGAGCGATCGGGTGAGGCGCCTTCCAGGGGGGCGGGGGCCGTGCGTTCGCAGCGACCGCACGGCCCCCGGCTTGGACTTCGGCCGCCTGGATCCTCACCTACTAGCTGTGGTCAACAGGGGGGACTAGCCGGTCGGACATGCCCATTCGACGAGGGCACGGGGCAGGTGGCTGTCTGGCTGGTACACCTGACCAAGCCTGGTGTCCTCAAGTGAGTGCGCCGGAGCCTTTGACCGACTCACGACCGGCGGCCGGCTCACGACCGGCGGCTGCGGAGCCTCGACGGGCTGTGTCTTGCCAGCGTCGTGGAAATCCCGGCAGAGCTGCTCGAAGATCGGTGTGGCTGATGTCATCACGGTCCTTCCCTTGTTCTGGGCGAGGGTCGTGACAGTCCGTCGTGCTGTCAACACCTGATCATCCAGCAGTGTCAGATGGGACGGTGAACGGTACCCTGGATGCGATCAACGGTCATCTCTGGCTTGGTGCCCGCGAGTTCGTGCCCTTGCACACATCCCGGACTCCGGCCGAGCAGAACCCGCCACTGGCGCGAGTAATGTCGGCACTGTCCGGTCACGTCTGAGGAGGAGGTCGTCGTGAGCAGCACGCTGATCTCGGTGGTGGTACTTATGCTGTTGATCGGTGGTGGCGCGGCGTATTACTTCCGATACCGGGAAGCCGCCCAAAAGCGCGATCTTGAGGACTCGAAGGCCGAGGCGCGCCGCTGGGTGGAGCGGCTCGGCGGGCAGGTCCTCAACTTGATCGGCACCGACGGGCCCTCCAAGCAGGCGCTGGCCGACGCTGCGGAGCGCTACACGGCCGCCGGCTCCCAGCTCGACGCGGCCCGCACCGCAGCTCAAAGCCGCCTGGTGACCCACACGGCCCTGGAAGGGCTCTACTACGTCCGGGCAGCCCGCGTCGCGATGGGGCTGGACCCAGGTCCGGATCTGCCACCGGTAGCGGGCCAGGGCAGCGCCGGTTCGGTCAGCGAGGACCGGGATGTGAACGTCGAGGGTCACGAATACGCTGCCTCGCCCCATCCCAGTGACCGCACACCGCACTACTACCCGGGCGGCCAGGTAGCTGGGCGGCCAGTACCCCAGGGCTGGTACAGCGAGCCCTGGTGGAAATCGGCGTTGATTGGTGGCGCCTGGGGTCTGGGCTCCGCCCTGGTGTTCAGCTCGCTGTTCTCCGGAATGAGCGGGATCGCATCAGCGTCATCGTGGGAGCAGGGCTATGACGCCGGACACGACGACGCGTTGGCCGGCGGTGGGGACTGGGGGGGCGGAGACTACAGCGGCGACTACTCCGGTGGAGGCTATGACGGTGGGGACTGGGGGGGCGATTGGGGCGGCGGCGGCGACTTCGGAGGTGGCGATTTCTAGCAGAATTGAAATAAATTGTGGCATCGCTGTTTGTGCTCACTTGGGACGGGATAGGCTGACGGTCTGACCCTGGTGAACCATTTCATGTCTTAGGCGGGCGAAGCCGGGCCAGAGCGGCCCGGGTGGTTGCCGCGGTGAAAGGCGACGCGGTGAGGGCGCTCGCGGCGGATCGCTCGCTGGCCAGCACGGCTCGGCACAGATTGGCCAAAGTCAAGTTACGTCTGCTCGGTGACCACCCGGTCCGGCACGACGGGACGGATTAGCATTGGTTCCTGCGGCACCGGCTGTGCCTGGTGCCAGGCCAGCGCCTCGGCATGCTGCGCCGCGCCACCTCTAGCCAGATCATCCCGGCATCGAGGATGCGCCCACACCGTGGCCGGCATGAACGCGCCACACCCAGCCCCTCCCGACATGGAGACATATCGGGGTTAACGCACCCCTGTTGAGTACAACATGTCTCCATGTCGGGGTTGGGTCCGCCACACCGGGGCCAGCCCGGCCGCCGCTGGTTACTGTGCGACCTGCCATGCTGTTCACATGTTGGCCCATCAGCTGTTGCTGGTCACCACCGATCACCTCATGGCGGCGGGATTCCTCCAGACCCTGCGCCGGGCTGTGGTGGCCTTCCTCGCCGTGGTCTTTGTGGTCGGCCTGCTCGCCGGTGGGCTGGTGGGATTCTTCCTCGGCCGGGCGGTAGGCCGCCGAGGGTGACCTGATCTTCACAGTGGTGCCCGCGACCGGTACTGGCCGGGGTTGGCCCCTTCAGGCGCGGATCTCTTGGCGTATCAGTACCAAGGGGCACGCAATCGGAGAAGGAGCGTCCCGTGAGCCGCTGGCAGCGACACCGACCACCCTCAGCGAGCGCGGTGGCAGCGACACTCATGACAGTGTTGCTACTCAGCGGGTGCAGCCCCGGTCCCGCCGCGCCAGCAGCGGATCCCAGCGGACCGCCCGTGCCCAGCGTGCCCGGCGCGGTCCCCCGGCCCGACCACGTCCTGCTCGTCGTCTTCGAGAACAAGGCCTACCAACAGGTCATCGGCGCCGCAACAGCTCCCTATCTCACCTCGCTCGCTCACGCAGGAGCCAATTTCACCAACGCCCACGGTGAACGGCATCCCAGCCAACCGAACTACCTTGCCCTGCTCTCCGGCTCCACCCACGCCGTCACCGACAACTCCTGCCCACAACAACTGGGCACTGCGCCCAACCTGGCACGCCAACTGCTCGACAGCGGCCGCAGTTTCGCCGGCTACTCCGAAGACCTGCCCGGTGTCGGCTTCACCGGCTGCGCCTCACCACAGGGCCGCTACGTACGCAAACACAACCCCTGGGTCAACTTCACCAACATCCCTACCAGCGCAAACCTGCCACTACCCACCGACCTCACCACATTGCCCACGGTCGCCGTCGTAATCCCCAACATGTGCAACGACATGCACGACTGTTCCGTGGCCACCGGGGATACCTGGGCGCAGCAACACCTCCCCACCTACCTCGACTGGGCCCGCACCCACCGCAGCCTGCTCATCGTGACCTTCGACGAGGACAACGGCACCACCGCCAACCACATCCCGACAATATTCGTAGGCCCCATGGTCCGACCCGGCGACGTCCCCAGCCACATCAACCACTACACCATCCTGCGAACAATCGAAGACATGTACCAACTCGCCCCACTCGGGAACGCCGCGAAGACACCACCCATCACCAACATCTGGACACCATAAGGAGCCCCGACGCTCGGGCAACTCACACCGGCCCAGGCCAAAATCAATCTCTGGCCACTCTCCCGTCACCGGGGTAACGTCCAGTACGGCGCAAACCGTACCCACACGTGCGGCTGCAGGCTCGCCGCCCAAACTCGTCCCTGCAATCACTCCACGGTCAGGTCACCTGGCCCGGATTCGGCCAAGCCATCGCCGACTGGCGCGACGAGCTGTCTGTCGTGGTGGTGCACGACGGAAAGGATACCGATCCTGGCCGATGTACTTCTTGGCGAGCCGGTCGATCTGCTCATCCGCGCCGTCGGCGCGGGTCACGGTGCCGCAAACCTCGACGTATTCATAGGGGTTGTCCTGCGCAAGAACAACGACAGTAATACGCGAATCAGCATCGAGATTGGTCGGCCAGCGTCGCCCGGCGGCGCTGTTGACGTTGAGAGCACCGTCAACAACCTCTTGCCACACGACAGTGCTGTGGATGGATCCGTCCGGGTTGAAGGTCGAGATCACGGCATGGTTGAGCGCGTCCAGCAGCGCCTGCACGGAAGGGTCGTCGAGAGTCGCCATGCACCCGAGCGTACGACCGCACCCCTCGAAGCTCGGCGAGCGACCAGCGAGGTGGCCTAGCACGGACCAGCGCGAAGTGGATTCTGGGATGGTCGACAGCGTTCCTGTATCGCGGTGAGGTGAGGCACAGGTCCACC
The DNA here is from genome assembly GCA_050699575.1 of Pseudonocardiaceae bacterium. Classification (GTDB taxonomy): domain Bacteria; phylum Actinomycetota; class Actinomycetes; order Mycobacteriales; family Pseudonocardiaceae. The sequence goes on along the minus strand of JBOHFG010000034.1, from coordinate 4,293 downwards.
GGGCCGGTGACGAGGCCGGCGGGCTGACGGGCGTCACCGTGAATGACCTCGGCGTCGCCGGCGAGTCGTGTCCGGATCACGTCCACTCGACGCTTCGACAGCTCGATGCCCACACTGCGGCGATGCATGCGTTCAGCGACGACGAGCGTTGTGCCGTAACCGGCGAAAAGGTCAAGGACCTAGTCGCCGGGAGCATCAGGGAGGAATGGCATCCGCCCATCCTGGGTCACCTGCCACCTGGTGTTCCACAGGCGATCAGCCTGCAAGACGTGCTGGAAAAGGTCGGGCCGCACCCGGAGGCCGCTCCACTTCCTTGGTTCTTTGGCAGGCTAGCGACCCTTGGACGCTAGATTATTTCCCGCCTATGCAACAGAATCGCGTGAACTGGTAATACAGCCACACACAGTGGCTGATGATCTCCACCGGGTACCGGTGCCCCTGGTACAATGACAACGGCGTGGCATCCACAAACCCAGTCTGACCCACCCACACTAGGCAACCTCAACCGACGTCCCAGCCCCACCAACATGACAATGCCGCTGGTAGCGCGCGAACGGTGCAATGAGGTCAGACGTGGAGCTTATATCCCGACGTCATTAATGGAGACGTCATGAATAACAAATATGCTAAACCTAGCATCGTCGCAGGTCACAGCCTCAACCGTGCTCCAGATGGACAGCTTATTGCATTTCGGTTATCATACCACAGGAGCTTCTCGCCGACGTCTGAGGAGGATCGAGCATGCCCTTTGCCGAGATGAATACGTCATCGATAGCTGCGCGGGTGGTCATCGTTGGTGCGACCGGCAACGCTACCGACGTGCCCGCCGCGCTCTGAGTCGCGCGATCAGATGGTCACGCGCAGCGTAGGGGTGGAAGAGGAGCTGTTGCTGGTCGATCCGGACAGTGGCCGGGCACTGGCGCTGTCCGCGGCGGTATTGCGTTACGCGGCGGAGGGGCCGCGCGCGGTTGATCAAGCCCTTACCTCGGAACTGATGCAACAGCAGATTGAGACGAACACGCAGCCGTGTGCGTCGCTGCATGAACTCGAGTCCGAAGTGCGCCGGTGGCGGCGCGCCGCCAGTGACGTTGCCGAGAGCAGGGGCGCCAGGGTCGCCGCACTGGCGTCTTCGCCGCTTGCAACCGATCCGTCGATTAGCTGCTCATCGCCTCGTTACCAGCGGGTAGTTGACGAGTTCGGTCTCCTCGCTAAGGAGCAGCTCACCTGCGGGTGCCACGTTCACGTGCAGATTGAGTCTGAGTCGGAGGGAGTGGCGGTGTTGGACCGCATCCGCGGATGGCTGCCCTGCCTGCTCGCACTCAGCGCCAACTCGCCGTTCTGGCAAGGGCAAGACAGTGGCTATGCCAGCTTTCGGTCACAAGTGTGGGGTCGCTGGCCCTCGGCTGGGCCGACCGAGATCTTCGGCTCCGCCGATACCTATCACGCCACCACCCGGGCAATGGTCGAGTCGGGGACGTTGCTCGATGGAGGGATGGTCTATTTCGACGCGCGGTTGTCCCGCAAGCACCCGACGGTGGAAGTACGCATTGCCGATGTCTGCCTCGCCGCCGACGATGCTGTGCTAGTGGCGGCCCTGGGCAGGGCCCTTGTCGAAACAGCGGCGCGGTTGTGGCGGGCCGGCGTGCCCCCACCGGTGGTTCGTACCGAATTGCTTCGGCTTGCGACTTGGCGAGCCGCTCGATCAGGACTCGACGGCGATCTCCTCGATCCAACTGGTCGGCCTGCGCCGGCCGTTCAGGTGATCCGCAAGCTTGTGGACCACGTCCGGCCGGTACTGCACGATCAAGGCGAGCTCGAAATTGTCGAAGATCTGGTCACTACCGTACTCGAACGCGGCAATGGAGCAACCGCGCAACGCCACATTTACCGCACTAGCGGCCAGTTGAGCGACGTCGTCATCCACGCTGTGAAGCGCACAATCTCATGATGGCGGCGTGACCGACCGGCGAGGTGGCCGGCGGACTCGACCTCGTCCGACTCGCAGGCACAGCCGGTGTGACGCTGTGTCACACTGAAGACTCAAACCAGAGCAGAGCGTGAACGATCGCTGCGGCACCGGGGAGTCGACAAAGCTGCTCTTGACGAAATTAGCCTAGCCCAATCTAATCTAATGTCCGTTATGAGTAGTTTGGTTTCAGAGATGATGTTGGTGTCGTCCGCGGCCGCATCGTAGCCCGCCTGGTGGCGAGTACTGAGCGGGTTTGCCTACTTCCTCGCCGTGGCGTCGGTCATTGGTGGGGCGTTGACCTATCTCGCGGTCGTGCGTCCAGTACTGCGGGCGACCGAGATGGGGCTCGAGGACGCCGACGTGGTCGTCATGCGCCGCCGGAGTGCGACGTTGCTCGCCTGGTCTGGTCTCACGCTCATGGTGGCCGCTTATATCCAGCTCGCGGGTCGGGTGGCCCGCGCGGACACGGCTACCTTGTTCGGTGAAGCGCTGGCCCCGGCCCGGATGTGGCACTTCCTCATGCAGCCCGCGAAGGCTGGTTCCTGGGTGTCGTCAGGGGCATTGATCCTGGTGCAGAACGTACTTTTCGTCGTGGTGGCCGTGCTACTGGTCTCATTGTTCGTTCCAAGCATCCTCGACCGTCTCGACAGTGCAGCCACGCTCGCCGCATCGTTGGCGGTGACGGCCTCGTTCCTCACTTCGTTGCCGACGAACTTGGGCGCCGAGACGTTCGACGACGTGCTCGGCATCGTTATGACCCAGACCCACATCATCGCTGGCTGCACCTGGCTGGGCGGACTGGCCATCCTCGCGCTGCTGAGTCGAACCCGGCCTGCACTGAGCAAGCACGCGGGGCTGTTGTGGGCTCGAATATGGCAACGCTTCAGCATCCTCACGCTCGCCGCCGTGAGCGCGGTGATCACCTCAGGTGCCTGGCTGACGTGGAAACACGTCGGGGGTGTCTCAGAACTCGCCACCACGACATACGGGCGGTTCCTACTGGTCAAGCTCTTGTTGGTACTCGCTCTGATATCGGCTAGCGCCTACAACCAGTTCCTGCTCACACCGCGTCTTGCAAGGGCACACGCGGCCGGTGAAATCGGCAAAGGTTTCGACCTCACCTTGCGCCACTTCCCCGCCGTTGTGGCCGGTGAGACCGCGCTCGGGATCGGCGTGCTGTTCATCGTGCCTTTCCTAACCGGCTCGGCCCGCGCCCAGGCCGGTGACGGTGTGACTCCCACCGTCGACGGCACCATTCTCGCTCTGGGACTCCTTCTCGTCGTCAGCCTGGGAGCCACCTTCTACACGGCACACCAGGTGTCCTTACACCTCACCCACCGCGCGGAGGCATCCGGTCGCTCGGCTACCTCCGCCTAAAAACCCGAGCAACACAAGAACGCGGCCTCCCCGAAACGTGGCGGCGTCCACGCGCGATCAGGCTGTGGGATCGGTCACTCCGCCGCCGCAACCTTGGGGTCGGCTTGTCCCCGGGCGTCGTCGTAGGGCAGAACGGCCAGGTGCCCGCCTCGCCGCTCCACCCATCGGGCAGCGGCCAGCTGCAGCTGCTCATTGCCAACCCAGTAGGCTCCGGGGCGGTGTAGGAGTAGGAAGTTGTCGTCGCCGAACCAGAACCGGAGCTGATGACCTCCCGGGAATACGCCTCTCGAGTGACCGGGTCTGCCAGAAGTGATGCACCGGACTGATCTTGCTGGAGAACTCGCTGGCGAACTCCTCCAGCACGAGGAATAGGTAAGGTAGGTTAACGACCCGGTGTCGTCGTCACGCATCCAGGTAACCTAAACCCGGTGGAGGAGCCGCAGGAGTGGTCACAGGAGGAGCGGGTTTAGCGGCGATACGCTCGACACCTTCGCACAGCAGCGGCAGCGCACCTACCACTACCCCACCGGTTTCGTTGATGCGCTCGACAGCAGGCCCAATCACCTCAGCCTGCTTGGAAATCTTCTTCACGTTCTGCGAGCAGTCATCGAGATTGTCGGCGGTGCGGTTGAGCAGCATGCCGATTATGAAGAGGTAGATCGCCAGAACAGCAACCAACAACGCGATAACGACTACCGATAGGACGATAAGAGTCATCTCTAGTCCTTTTCGCGGAGAGTTTTCAGTTTACGCGCACCGTCAACCGGAGGAGGCTGGTCGAGACCAATCCCGCTTGACCGCGGGCGCGGTGGGTGGTGTGAGGTAGGGCTTGAGCAGGATCCCGAGCTGTAGGGTCAGCATCCGCATCCATGCCTGGCCGATCTCCGCGGCCGCTGCGGGCTCGGGGAGCTTCCCGAAGACATACTCGCCGTCGGCTCCGGGCGCGA
>JBOHFG010000033.1:0-7368 GCA_050699575.1 Pseudonocardiaceae bacterium | reverse complement strand
CTTGATCCCAACTGGTCGAAGTAATTGATCTTGGTGTGGATCGTCGGTGACACCGTCGATGAGGAGCACTGAGTGAGCTGTGAGCGCAGGCCGTTGACCGAGGCCGATCGGGAGGAGATCTCCCGTGGGGTGGCCGGGGGGCTTGAGGGCACGGTGATCGCCGCCCGGATCGGGTGGTCTGCGGGTGTGGTGTCCCGGGAGATCACCTGCCATGGTGGGCGAGCCCAGTACCGGGTCGTGGTCGCCCAGGGGGCGGCCGCGGAGCAGCGCCGCAGGCCCACGGTCCGCAAGCGGGATGCTTGCCCGCAGTTGCGGGCTGAGGTGGTGGCCGGGTTGCGGGCGGGGCGTTGCCCGGATCAGGTGGCTGGCCGGTTGCGGTATGAGCATCCCGGTCAGCAGGCTCACGGGGTGTCCCACGAGGCGATCTACACTGGGATCTACACGCTGCCCAGGGGTGAGCTGGCGCGTGAGGGCATCCTGCTGCGCTCCGGGCGCACCCAGCGCCGCCCCCGCGGCCGAACGCGCTCACCGGGGGCCCGGATCGTGGGCATGACCAGCATCGACGCCCGCCCCGCCGAGGTCACCGACCGGGCCGTTCCCGGCCACGGGGAGGGCGACCTCGTGATCGGGACAGCGGGCAAGACCGCGAGGGCGACCCTCATCGAGCGGACCTCCCACTCCACGGTGCCCGTCGCACTGCCCGCCGGGCGCCGCGACGCCACCACCACCTGTGACGCGCTGATCACCACGGTGAGCGGGATGCCCACCGCGCTGGTCACGACCCTGACCTGGGACCACGGCACTGAGATGGCCACCCACCCCGCGTTCTCCCTGGCCACCGAGGTGGCGGTGTACTTCGCCCACCCGCACTCACCCTGGGAACGCGCCACCAACGGCCTGCTCCGCGAGTATTTCCCCAAAGGCACCGAGATCACCGACGACCAAACCTACCTTGACCGCGTAGCCGCCGAACTCAACAACCGCCACGCCGTATCCTCGGCTACCGAACCCCAACAGAAGCCTTCACCGACCTCCTCGCAAGATCAATTGCTTCCACCGGCTGACACCAAGCCTTCCTGCTGGAGCATATGAAGGCAACAGCGGGCACCGCGATCGGCGCGTGGACCGCGGCCGCTAGCGCCATGAAGTCCACGCCCTTCACCAACACCATCGAGGTCGGTACCGAAGCGGTACGCAGCGCGTGGTCTGGACTGCATGCGGTTGCCGACGCGGTCCGGCTGGCCCAGGTGCTGGCCAGTGGCGCCACCCCGGTGCCGGCCCGGATGACGCGGCGTGCTGAGGACGGCTTCGTCACCGCGACCGCGTTGGCCAACCGGCTGGTCCGGGATGGTCTGCCGTTCCGGACCGCGCACCATGCCGTCGGGGCGGCGGTGCGCCGGGCCGTCGAGCGTGGCCAGCCGGCCATCGCCTGCCTCGAGTTGCCGGATGGGGCCACCGTGGACCTCGCCGATGACCTGCCCCTGAGTACCGTGGTAACGGCGCTGGACCGAGGCGGCGGGCCGGGTGCCTTCGATGACGGATTCACCCCAGCCTGCCAGGCCTGGGCGGAGCACCGGTCCTGGCTGCGTGACCAGCGAGACCGGCTGCGCCGGGCAGACCAGGAGCTCAGCGACGCGGTCAGCCGGGTGGTTCGCCCTGCACCGCAATCCTCAGATGAGGGTGGCGGCCAGGCGGGGTCCCCGGCTCACAGGGGCCCGAAACGAGCTTCGGGGTGACATCCATAGGCAGCCCACAACCGGTCACCCATGCTGAAATGCCACCATTCAGCGGGATAGTTGACAAATCCGGCTTCGCTGAGGCAGCGGGTCAGCAGTCGCCGACGCCTACTCACAGTGTGGGCGACAGCAGCGCGTAGCGGTGTGGTGACGGTGAATTCATCCACACCCGTCCCCATCCACAACTCAGTTCCCCTGGAATCCGCGAGGGTGATGTCCACGGCGCCGCCGGTCTGGTGCCCACCACCTGCCGCACCCGGACGCGCCACGGCCAGCCCAGTGAGCCGATCAATCTCCGAAGGCGTGGCCAGCGGATGCATCCCCGCGATCTCTTCATGAGTTTTTGACCACAATTGTTGTTGCAGAGCCGGGCTGCGGTAGGCCTCCACGACCAGGAGCTGGACATCGTCAGGTAGCAGTTCAGCAGCCCGGCGCAGCGCACCCGCGACTGAACGCCGGGCCAGGTGCTGTTGGTGAAACCGGAGGTCGAGCAGGAGGCGGCCCGGCACAGCCAGGATCGGCTCCAGGGGCTCACCGCACTCCGCCACCGGGATGCGCTGGACGTAGTACCCGGGCAGGACATCGCGCAGCCCCCACCGCCATAACACGCGGTTGGCGACCACCCGCAGTGACCTCATCTCGCTACCTGGCGAGGTACCGCTCAAAAGCCTCGTACAGTTGCTCATCAAGCGGGTAACTCCATTCACCGAGGTAGGCGGCCACGTGGCCACCGCTACCGATCTTAAACCGGGTTACCCCGAACAATGGGTCGCTGGGATCAAGAGTGTCACTGACACCGCGCAGATCATAGACCGACGCCCCGGCGGCGTACGCGTCGGAGAGCATCCGCCACTGAATCGCGTTCGAGGGGCGCACATCGCGCTTGCGCTCCGCTGATGCGGTATATGCACACCAGCTGTGCTCACCGACCGTCACCGCGATAGCTGCGGCCAGCACGTCGCCATCATGACGCGCTACATATAGCCGGAACCGGTTCGAGTCCTCGGCGGTCATGACAGTCGCCATCCGCTGGAAGTACTCCAACGGGCGCTGGGTGAAATTTTTCCGCTCGGCGACCTGCATGCACAAGCGATGAAAGATGCTCAGATCCCCATCCGAGCCCTGCGAGACCACTACCCCCGCCCGCTCGGCCTTGCGGATATTGCGCTGCCACCGCGTCTTCCCACACCCAGCGAATACCTCATCAAGGGTGCGACCAGCCACTGGAACCTGAACACGATGGCGAGGCTGGATACGCCCGAAACCACTCTGGCACCGGTCCGGCCGCCATCCCATCGCACGCAGGTTCGCGGCGAGATCGAGTGCCCGTGAGTCTTCGGCAGTCGCCGGGACGTCACACAGCCGTATGGCTTCGCCTGAACTGATCGCCTTCCTCAGCGCTTCGGCCGCCCAACAACGAACTACCACCGGTGGACCCACTCTGACCACGAAGGGTTCGCCGGACCTCAAGTGCTCCACCATGGGATTCAACCAGGACACTGCATCGGCGGCATACCAGTCCAGCACCGGCCCCTCGGGCAGGTAGGCAAAGCAGCGCTCGAACCCCGGCGGGCGCCGGTAGAGCACAAGGCCAGCGCCGACCACCTCACCTCGCTCGATCCAGCCGATCGACTCGGCACGCCAGCCGACCTTCAACTCGCCCCAGGAGGGCCACTGCAGGAAGCTTGATACCCGAGAACCACGGAGGAATGCCCGATGCTCCGTTGGGCTCAGCGTCCGGACGTGCAACGACGCACCCCGTTCGCGCTCTTAACAGGCACTGTGACCCCTCCTTGATCGAGATGGCTGCCAGCCGGCCACCACCAGACGAGGTTCTAGCCAGCCGAACCCTCACTATGCAACACAGCATGTAATATTACAAGGACCATTGACTAGAGCGTCTCCGCCGGAGACACTTTCAGCGAGCGGCGCCAACCGGAAGGAACCCGATGAAACTCACTGTCACGACCCTGTGGAGTGCAGCGTGCGGAGACGACGACTGGTGCCCAGGTGAGTACCGGATCAAGGAACGACCCGGCATCCGCTACCTGGTTGCCACACCAACAGCCGATCCAGACGTTCTCGCTGCGATGCCCAACGTCGGGCCGGGGGAGGTCGTCGTCGAACTACCGGAGGCGTGATCACCATGATGGATGCGGCCGAGCTGCGCACGTACCTGGACCTTCACTTCACGAAGACGCTGTTCCGGCTGGAGACGCTGCCCACCTACGGGGTGCCCTCGGAGGGGTCGGATTTCGCCCGATACCTCGCAGGTGAGCCTGCACCGACTCCAGAACGTCGGCAGCGGTGGCTCGACCGGCTCGCCGACGAGATGGCCCGTGGCTTACGTCGGCGCCGAGTCCACGCAGTGGACCTGCCACTGTCGGACTATCTGCGGTTCGAGTGCGAGTGGAGCTACGCGCTGAACCCGTATGAGGAGATCCGCATCCTGGAGCTCACCGGCGGCCGACCCGGTCGGCAAGGCACTGTCGGCAACGCAGGCGGAGATTTCTTTCTCGTTGACGACGAACACCTGATCCGTATGCACTACACCGCTGATAGTCAACCCCTCGGCGCAGACGCCGAATGCTCCCCTGCCGTCGTCGCAGTGTACCGGCGCATCGCGGATGTGATGTGGTCCGAGGCGGAACCGTTCGAGCAGTGGTGGGCGGCGCACCCGCAGTTCCACCGCGATCACCGGGTACCCTGACGGTGACAATAATGCGGCGCGGTGGCGGTCTCGACGAACTGTCTCGCTCGCTGAAGGCCTTGCGGACTGCCTCTGGCATAAAACAAATTCCCGCTGCGGCAGCTGCCGGCATCAGCCAATCCGGCCTGTCACGTATCGAACACGGCGGGCTGGTGCCCGCCCCGGAAACCGTTGAGGCGCTCGCTCGTGTCTACCACGCTGACCCGGAGGCAACAGCTCGGCTGGTGGAGCTGGCAACCGCGATCAGGCCTGAGCACCTGGACTCGAGGATCATCATGCAGCGGGGCATCAACCACTTCCAAGAACGCCTAGGGAAGATCGAGCGATCATCGGCCCTGATCCGCGCCTATCAACCGAACATCATCCTCGGGATGGTGCAGACACCCGCTTACGCCGAAGTGGTGTTCGGCTCCCGAGGCCGCACCGCGCAACAGGCCGCGGACGGTATAGCCGCCCGGCTAGCTCGGCAGAAGACTCTCACCGATACCAACCGGGAGTGGGTGCTGATCCAGACAGAGAGCGCACTGGACTGGTGTGTCCGCGATGCATCGCTGATGGCTGAGCAAGTTGACCACATCACGGAGCTAAGCCGGTTACCGAACATGCGAATCGGGCTGATCATTCGACGCACCCCGATGACAGTGCTCGCACCGCATGGCTTCCACATCTTCGACAACCGCGCCGTGCAGATAGGCACCAAGACCGCGACCGCGCTGATTGATGATCCCACGGACGTCGCCACCTACGAGGCGCTGTTCAGTGAACTCGAACGAATGGCAGTGTTCGAAGACGAGGCTCGCGCTGGACTACAACGTATCGCTGACGAGTACCGAGCGCTGGCCGCCGGGCCGGTCGGGAGCTGATCGAGGCAGCCGGCCGCGTGCCCGCGCCTGGAGGTGGATCATGTGCCAGGTGCACCTGCCCTGGTTCGCGCTGCTGGAGAGCAACACGACCGGCTCAGGGCGCCAGTTCTGTGCCGCTGTCCGGGTCCGGGGCATGCGGCCGGTGGTACTGGCGGCCGATCCGGCCCGCTACCCGTACCTGGCGCAGGACGACGTCGACGTGCTGATCCTGGACACCTCCGATACGGCCGCGGTGCGCACGGCCTGCCGGATGCTGGCCGACGACGGTCTACGCGGCATTACATCCAGCTCGGAATACTTCGCGGTCGGTGCCGCGGTGGCGGCGAGCGAGCTGGGCCTGCCAGCCCCGGACGCGGCCGCCGTCACCCGTTGCCGGCAGAAGGACCAGCAGCGGGCGGCACTCGCCTCGGCAGGCGTGCCGGGTCCGGCATTCCGGGTGGTGACCAACGGGGCCGACGCCGTGTCAGCCGCCGAGCAGATCGGCTGGCCAGTCGTGATCAAGCCGATCGCCGGCTCCGGTTCGGCCGGAGTGCGCCGCTGCGGCGATCCAGACGAGACCCAGGGATGGGTATGCGACCTGCACCAACGGGGGGAAAACCGGGTCCTGGTCGAGGGCTACCTCGATGGCCCCGAGTTCTCGGTTGAGGTCTTCGATGGTGCGGTTGTCGGGGTGGTCGCCAAGCACCTCGGGCCCGCACCGTACTTCGTGGAAATCGGTCATGATTTCCCGGCACCTCTGGATGAGCCGGATCGTTGCGCACTGGAACGGGCCGCGGTGCGGGCGGTCCGCGCGCTCGGTCTGAGCTGGGGAGCGGCGCATGTCGAGCTGCGCATGACCACCGGCGGCGGAACGGTCCTCGGGGCCAGCGGAGCAGCCGCTGCCCGGGCGCTGCCCCTCGTCAGCTACGCCGTCCTCACCGTGACACCCGGCGACACCGTGGAGATCACTCATTCGTTCCGGGACCGGCTCGGTTACGTGATCGCGACCGGCGAGAGCAGCAGCGCCGCGGCGAGCAGGGCCGCTGAGGCACTGTCCCAGTTCACAGTCACGATGTCGGCACCGCGAAGCTTGTTGCCAGTCACTTGCAATGGTATAGTGAGAAACTCTGAGCGGGAGCCACCCCAGGGCACCTCGGATCCTTCATGAACCAAGCTTGGCCGATGAGCTGCGACCGATGGGAAACCGCTGATCTGAGGAGCCTCGATGGTGCTGTCTCCTCCCGTTGCGGAGACGCCCGGTTTCACGCCCGAGGACCGCGGCAACTCGACGAAGTCGCCGCGCGGTACGGTTTAGCCTCGGACATCCGGGAAGCCATACGGTTGCTGGCCCTGGTCTTCCCGTTCCGGGTGAACGAGTACGTGCTCTCGGAATTGATCGACTGGCGGCACGTGCCGGACGATCCCATCTTTCAGCTGGTGTTCCCGCAACGCGGGATGCTGACCGCCGAAGATGAGCGAATTCTTTGGGACCTGTCCCGTCATCCCGATTCCAAACGGGCACTCGACACCGCCGTGCGGAACATACGCGCGCGCCTTAATCCCCATCCGGCTGGCCAGCGGCAGCTCAACGTGCCCAGCCTGGAAGGCACCAGCGTGCGCGTTGTGCAGCATAAGTACCGCCATACCGTTCTCTACTTCCCCGGGCACGGCCAGACTTGCCATGCTTATTGCACTTACTGTTTTCGGTGGGCACAGTTCATTGGCGACACTGATCACCGGCGGCGATCCCATGGTGATGTCCACCCAAAGACTCCGTCATCATCTGGAGCCGCCGATGAATGTCGATACGGTACGTACTATCCGCATCGGTACGAAATCGGTCGCCTACTGGCCGCACCGCTTCGTCACCGATCCGGATGCCGACGACACTTTGCGGCTGTTCGAGCAGGTGGTGGAATCGGGACGTGATCTGCCCCGCGTTTTTCGGACCGTCGGATTGTGTGCTTCTACGCTGCTTCCTGCGAGTCTGTCCACTCTTTGAGGACCTCTTGTGGCGTCTTGTAGTCGAGACCGGAGTGGAGCCTGTTGGAATTGTACCAGAATTCGATGTACCGAGTGA
>JBOHFG010000032.1:0-3340 GCA_050699575.1 Pseudonocardiaceae bacterium | reverse complement strand
CTCACCTCGTAGATGCCCTTCGCGCTCGGCCTGATGGACCCTCGACAAGTCCCATCATCCCAGCTCGGAGGGCATCTACCCCTATCTGACACCCCTCACACCGCAATTTCGCCGGTGAATCCAGGCTAAATCTGTCCGCGATGGGCCAGTACGAGCAGGCCTGCCAACTCGATGAGGACATCCTCACCCGCTACCGTCGGGTATTGGGTGAGGACCACCCTCACACCCTGGTCTCGGCCAACAATCTCGCCTTCGACCTGCGCGTGTTGGGCCACCACGAGCAGGCTCGCCAGCTCAACGAAGACGTCCTCACCCGGAGGCGGCGGGTGCTCGGTGAGGATCACCCAACACCCTCGCCTCGGGCGGCAACCTCGCCCTCGACCTGCATGCGTTGGGCCAGTACGAGCAGGCCCGCGATCTCCAGCAAGACACCCTCACCCGCCGTCGCCGGGTGCTCGGTGACGGCCACCCCCACACCCTGGCCTCGGCCAGCAACCTCGCCGCCGGCCTCCGTGCCCTGGGTCGTGAGGACGAGGCGAACCAGCTGGAGGAATGGGTCCGCTCCCATGGCTGATCACGCCTATCCTGCCAGGATCGCCCGCACTTCGGTGCAGGCTTGGGTTTGTACTGGCAAATCTGGGCGACAGCCTGCTCTGAGCTGCCCTCATTCAGTTTCTCGGGGTGCGTGTCTGAGCGTTCTCTTGGCGGTATCGGTGTGATGCGATGCAGGGTGGGTCTGCCTATCCCGGCCAGCCTGGTGGTGACCCGTAATGCTTGTCCGGGGTATTGCGGGTGCGCCGACCGATCATGCGTGTGACGTTCGTCGCGGCACCGTTATTCACCCGTGCCGGTCTCCGCTGATTTCCCGGGGAACGATCTCGGGATAGTGCATTTCGGTGGGAGTGTGAGCTGTCAATCCCGCCGCGCTATAGCGAGGCTGTATGAACCCAGGTGACGCATCGCTATCGCCGCGTCGCAGTAGGCTCGCCACATCACTGACGTCACCACTTCAGGAGCACGGCTCATGGCATCGAGCGCGTTGGATCTGCTCCAGGTTCCCGAGGGGTTCTGGCAGCGCGACGACGTCGGCAACGCCCTGGATCACCGCGACATCGGTGCCCTGTTCCGGCTCCTGAGCAGGCACGCCGGTGCCAGTCAGACCCGGATCGGGACGGCGACGGGCCTCGCGCAGGGCAGCGTCTGCCTTATCATGAATGATGACCGCGTGGTGAGCGCCCTGGACGTGCTCGAACGTATCGCGGACGGGCTGGCCTTGCCCGACGCGGCACGACTGCGGCTCGGCCTCGCACCGCGCGGTGAACTGCTGGGCTTGAACGGATCCGGGGCGGAGGACACCACGAAGCGTCGCACCGCCCTCAACCTGGGTCTCGTGACCGCACTCAGCCCGGAGACCCTCACCAGTGTGCTGCGGGACTCGGCCGGCGAGGCGATGGAGTTCACCCGCAACACGGCCGTATCCGCCGTCGGCGCGGGCACACTGGAGCATCTCGAGGCGGTGCTGACCGACCTCACCCGATCGTACTGGGCGAAACCACCCGGCGAACTCTTCGCCGTGGCGCGTGTCTACCGGCGGCGCGTCGAACAACTTATCCAGGGTCGCCACACGCTCAAGGAGGAGCGGGAACTCTATTTTTACGCCGCCTGGCTATCTGAGCTGCTGGCTTCACTCACGCATAATCTGGGCTTCCCACTGGCCGCTGAGGCGTATGCCATCGACTGCTACGCGCATGCTGATCAAGCCGGGCACGACGTGCTGTGCGCCTGGGCGATGGAGAGGGTGGCCACGATTGCAATTTATACGGCACGACCCGGCAAGGCAGCCATGGCCGCTAAGAAGGGTATCAGCAGAACACCTGAACAGCACCCTTTGGCGGTAGTGCTTCGCACCCAAGCGGCGCGTGCCTGCGCCCGCGAAGGCCAGCGCGCCGAGTGTGTCGAGTTGCTGGCCGAGGCCCAGGAACTGCACGATCGACTGCCCGCCAGAACACTAGGCCGCCTCCCGGTCGATAACGACATATTCGCCTCGCATGCGATCGTTACTCGAACTGCCTCTTCTTACGTCTGGCTAGGTGACTACAAGCAGGCCGAGACGCAGGCCCGAACAGCGCTCGCGGCAGGGGAATCGGCTCCTCCGGTGGGCCGTTCGCCCATACGAGAGGCTATCTCCCGCATCGATCTGAGTATCGCACTGACTCACCTCGGGTCGCTCGACGAGGCCACCGCACACGGCAGCCAGGCACTGTCCTTGGAACGAATAGACGATCGGGTGCTGTCGCGGGCGGGGGAGCTCGATACATCGCTCATGACTCGCTTTCCCCGGGAAGCGATCGCCCGGAGTTTCCATGAGCAATACCGGCAGCTGACCAGACAGGCGAGCGGACAATGATCAATGGGCTACGGCCAGGCTGGTGGTCTGCCGGTCACTGCTGATATTCAGCCACCACCGGGTCAACGACGGCTCGCCCTCGCCGCCGACCTCCGAGCCCTGGGTCATGACGACGAGGCGAACCGGCTGGAGGAGCGGGTCCTCTCCGGTTAGAGTACTTAGACGGCACCGCCAACTGTGCGGCGTGAGCCGACTCCAGGGCGATAATCGGGCGTGTTTCGATGCAGAGCCCCGTGAACTTGACGCCACCGACGTTTGCCGGACCGAAAACGTCGGCCACGTCGAGTTCACGGACGGCGCCCGCCCACCCGAACCAGCTACGACAGGCCCGGTCGGGATGGGGCGAAGCTCGCTTAGGTGGTGTGCGAGCTGATCAGGTTGATTCGGACGGACTTGGTTTCGTCATCGACTTCGTAGGGAATGCTCAGGCCCGGCGGGGTGTCCAGGCGGTAGACATCGGCACCGCCGTATCGGTAGCCGGGCGCGGATCGGCAGCCAGAGCGTCAATCGCTTTCTTCACGGCACGGACCTGTGTGCGGTCGGCCCGACGGAGCCGTTGGTAGGCCACTCGGGCGCCGGGCTGGATGACGATCGTGTAGGTCGCCCGGTGGTGGCCCGTCGAGCCGCTTCGGCGTGAAGTGCGGCAACGTACTCATGCGATGGGACAGAACTTGAGCGTCGCATGACAGCCGCATCGACCGCTTCTACGACCGCACTGCCCACGGCGTCCATCGCGTCCGCAACATCATCAAGGTCGCACTGTTCAGTCATCGCGATTCCGCCGCCGGAGTTGGCGTGAAGGGCTACGGCAGAGGTCATACCTGCAAAGGTAGCGAAGCACGCAAGCTCAAGCATGCACCTCTGGCGGTGCGCCGCGATGCCCCTGGTGACCAGGTACGCGGCGCGGACTGGTCGGGCTGCGTCCTGGCGCTC
>JBOHFG010000031.1:0-2701 GCA_050699575.1 Pseudonocardiaceae bacterium | reverse complement strand
CAGGGCGTTCGGCAAAGTCGTGGGCTGTGGGCTGGAGCAGGTCCGGGGACGGTCGAATCGGATGATCACGATTGGGTAGCGGCGGTGTGTTGGGGTGAGAAACGCAACGGAGCTCCGCTAGGAGTGTCGATCGACCAAGATCCGCACTTCCCTCGAGAGCTCCGATGCCTACTCAGTCTGCCACCTTCGCGGTGCTGTCCTGCACCGCTGCCACCTCTGATGAGTTATACGTTGACGCTGCTGACTGCAGCCGTCTGCTGGAGCTTCTGTGTCTGGTGCCCGACCCGCGCAAACGCCGTGGTGTGCGACATTCAGTGGCAGCGGTCTTGGCGATCGCGGCCGCAGCGGTCCTGGCTGGATCACGGTCAGTGCTGGCAGTCGGTGAGTGGGCGGCTGAGGCGCCCCAGGTGGTGCTGGCGGCCTTGGGAGCGCGTTACCACCCGATCACCGGTCGGTTCACCGCTCCGCATGTCGACACCTTTCGGCGGGTGTTGCGCCCAGTGGACGCTGATGCGGTCGACACGGTGATCGGCTTGTTCCTGGCCGAACGCCTCGGCAAGGGCTCGTCTGAGTCCCTGCCGGGCGGGGCCAACGGGTCAACCGCGGACGGACACGATGATGGCCAGCGCCACGACCACGGCGGGCAGCCCGACTGGCAGCACAGTCCAGAGCAGGACAAGCCGACCACGCGGGGACTGGCGGTCGACGGCAAGGCCGTGCGCGGAGCGACCCAACCTGACGGGCGTGCGGTGCACCTGCTGGCGGCGATGTCCCATGAGCTGTCCGCGGTCCTCGCCCAGCGTGACGTGGCGCACAAGACGAATGAGATCACGCAGCTCAAGCCACTTCTCGATCCGCTGGATCTCACCGGGTGGGCGGTGACTCTCGACGCCCTGCACGCTCAGCGCGAGACCGCGCGATACCTGGTGGAGGACAAAGGCGCCGCGTATGTGTTCACCGCCATCAAAGACAACCAGCCGACGCTGTTCGCTCAACTCGACGCCCTGCCCTGGACCGAGGTACCGATCGGGCACACCAGGCGCGACCGCGGCCACGGACGCGACGAGAAGCGCACCATCCAGGTCCTGCCCGCCCCCGACGGAATCTTCCCCCATGCCCAGCAGGCATTCCTGGTCGAACGGTATGTCCATGACCTCAACGGGACCCTCACCTCCGCGGTCGCCGCACTGGGCATCACCGCCTTATCCGCCGAGCAGGCCGGCCCCGAACGCCTCGCGAACCTGGTCAAAGCCCACTGGGGGATCGAGGCACTACATCACATCCGCGACGTCACCTACGACGAAGACCGATCCCAACTACGCAAAGGATCAGCCCCTCAGGTCCTCGCAGGCTTACGCAACCTGGCGATAGGCGCCCTACGCACCGCTGGCCGCACCAACATCGCATCCAGTCTCCGGTGGATCTCACGTAACCCCACCCGAGTCCTCTCCATCCTCGGCCAACCAACATAACCAGGGGAAATCCATCCGACACGACTTTGCCTATCGCCCTGGGCGACGACCGCCTTGCGGGCAAGGGTTCTATTACCGTCAATACGCCAATCTCTAAATTTCCCTACTAGCCCTTCAAGTGAAGCGAGTTCGGCAAGGAGAAGCCTGAACTGCCTGTCATGAATTCCGCGTCCCAGCCGATCGGAAATAGCCATTGCCGAAGTGGTTCAGTCAGCGCGACCCCTGCGAGTACCGCGGATGCGCCCACCGCTAGAGCGCCTCGACGTGTGATAGAAAAATCCTCACCGGTGATCCGTTGCGCTACGAACGTGATAGAATGATGATTCCATCGGGTGACCGAGGAAGAGTCGTTACCATCGTTTCGTGCCGAGGGGACAAGGGTGCTTGGTTCCGGTTCTGCACGTAGGAGACTATGAGCGGGCTCGACGTTCAGCGCCGTGTTCACGCCTTGCTCCTGCTCCCTGGTGCTCACTGTCTGAGCAAAATTGTTTTTCACGTCGTCGGGTGCCCGGCCCAGGGCGGTGTTCATAATTGACTGAGGGGCGGGCGCAAAGTGATAGTGCCGAGTCGGGCTTCCCACTTGTTCACACTCCTGGCGTCGATGCCGAGGTACGCGGCGGAGGCACGGATGCTCAGGCGCATGGCCTGGCGAAGCGCCTTGGTCTCGGCTCCGGTCCAGCACTGGACAGTGACCATCGGGTCCACCCACGATCCTCTCGATAAGGGGGCCGGTCGCGCTGAGCGTAATACCTCACTGATCCGTCCCTGGAGCCTCACCAGCACGTTCCCCCGGACACGGCACCCTGACGACACTGTGCACAGCTACTCACACGCACCCGTGCCGCGCAGGGGTGCGCAAGCAGGGGAGGTGGTGTGATGGCTGAGCGCCTCTGGAGCGGGCTGGACCCGGCGGTCGCAGACGGGCAGGCCTGCGTGGTCTGCGGCCGCAGCCTGCGGTTCCGCAGATCAGGATGGCTACCAGTGGGCCATACACCCACCGGAATGCCGGTGTTCGCCTGCGTCGGGAGCTGCGCACAACACGTCGCGACCACCCCCGCAGTAGTCCCCATCCCGGACGAAGCACTCACCGCGGGAGGCATCGCCTTACTCGCAGTCCTCGACCGCACCGGTGGCAACCCAAACCGAGCCAACCTCAACGACCTAGTCGAGGAAACCGTACGAGCCGCCACCGCAATCGTCGTAGCCGCCGAACTACGCCGCATCATCAC
>JBOHFG010000030.1:0-2212 GCA_050699575.1 Pseudonocardiaceae bacterium | reverse complement strand
GGGGGCAGAGCTCTGATCTTCAAGGAAGTCCGGGCGGGCCGCCCTTACCCGGAGCACGGATTGTCGACCAAGGACTGGGCGCAGATCCCGCCGCAGCAGGTGCACTTGGCGGAGCTGGTCACCACTGCAACTCTGGTAGAGCTGGACCGGCTGCTCGCCGAAGACCCCACGCCTTTCGGCGATCTGTTCCCGCACGCGGTGCGCTGGTGCGGCGAGCTGTTCTTGGAGGGCGGCCTGCACCGGGCGATGCGCGCCGCCCTCCAGCACCGCACTACACGTGCGGATCCTAGACCTGGACCTACTCCGCAGCTGACCCGCCGCTGCCAGCCCTTGATCACGGTTTGGGTGCCAAAAACGACACGATAGAGGCTGTTGGCTAATCGTGGGTGGTGGCGAGGCGGCGCGGGCGGGTCTGGTTCGCGGTCGCTGTTGGGCGGTGGGGTGCGGTCCGGGGGTGCGCGGTGAGCCCATGCCGTCCGGCCGGGTTCCCCGGGGTGGGGCCCGGCCGGGCGGGTTATGCGGGGGTTGCGCGGTGGATTTTGAGGAGGTTGAACACGGTGGCGGCGAGGTGGGTCTCGTTGGTCAGGGCCGCCAGCCCACGTCGGGAGTGGTGGTCGAGGAGTTTCTTGGAGTTGCCGATGCCGGGTTCGACGGTGGCGCCGCGGTGTTTGTAGAGCTGGGCGCCTTCGGGGGTGCGTAGCCGGTGGTCCATTGCCTGGCGCGGGGTCGCGTGGGGTGGTGGTGGCCCGGTGGTGGGGTTGGTGCGGGCGGCGGCTTGCACCGAGTGGGTCTTGCCCAGGGCGATCAGCTGGTCGGGGCTGGTGGCGGCGAGGGTGCCGTCGCTGGCGTAGCCGGCGTCGAACAGCAGGGTGCCCAGCTCGGCGCGGGCGTCCAGCGTGGCGGCGGCGTGTTCGGTGGCGGCGACCATGCTCTTGTAGCTGACGATGTCGGCGGGGTTGGTGCTGACCTGGGTGGCCAGGATGATCTGGTCAGCCGAGACCGCGAACTGGGTGTTGTAGCCCTGGACCCAGCCGTTCTTGGTGGGCATGATCGTCGAGTCGGGATCGGTGGTGTTCGCCTGCGGCTCTTTGTCCTGGCGATCGGGGTCAGCGCGGCGGCCAGGCCGGGGTGCGTCGGTGGGGTGTTCCACCCGGTGGCGGGCTTTGTCCACCCGTTCCTGCGCGCGGCGCACCACCGCTGACTCGGCCGGGGGGGTACCGGAGCCCGGCCCGAGGGCACTGCAGCCCCGGGGGTGGCCGCGGCCTGTTCCCATGCCTGCTCCCACGCCTGCCGTGCCTCCGTGCGCGCGGCGATCTGGGCGGCCAGGGCCTGTTCAGCCGCGGCCAGCGCTGCAGCGTCGCGTTCGGCGACCTGTGCTGCCCCGGCTGCCGCGGATTCGCGGGCGGCCTGCTCGGCGGCCCGCGATCCGGGCCTGCGCCGCACGGATCCGCTCCCGGCGCCCGGCCCGGCCGTGCCACTGCGGGGGCAGCTCATCACCACGGGCCGCGCCGTAGGTGGCATCCTCGGCCGCGTCGGCCTCCTGCGCCTCACTGAGCATCTGCTCCACCACCGCCCGATCCCGCTCACCCGCCTCCCGCTCGGCACTGCGCTGGTCAGTGGTGGGCTGCCCGGTGGTGGGCTGCCCGGTGGTGGGCTGCCCGGTGGTCTGGTGGTCCATCTTCTCAGCCTCGGTGGCCAGCCACGGCGCGCCGCGGTTGGCCTGCCTTGATGCGTTCGCCGGGATCGTGGATCCGTCGATCGCGACGGTGCACAACGTGGCCAGCCCCACCGCCCGGCACAACCGCAGGACCTGGGTGAACAACCCGGCGAACGCCTCGGCGTGCTGCTTGCGGAACCGCGCGAGCACTGTGTGATCGGGCACGTCTTCAGCACAGATCAGCCGGAACGCGATGTCGGTGTGGCACAACCGCTCGATCTGACGGCTCGATCGCTGCCCGCACGCATACCCATAGATCAACAGTGCGAGCAGCATCGCCGGGTCGTACGCGGCCCGCCCGGCACTGTTGCGGGCGGGCCGCCCGTCCCGGCGCAACGCCGCGCGCTCGTAGAACTGCGTCAGGTCCAGCTCCGCCACCACATCGAGCAAGAACCAGACCACGTGACCGGCACCAAGCCACTGAGTCATGTCCGGCGGCAGCAGGAACGCCCGGTCCCGCTCCACCGGCCGAAAATGGATCGCCACCAGCACATT
>JBOHFG010000029.1:0-1906 GCA_050699575.1 Pseudonocardiaceae bacterium | reverse complement strand
GTGTCCAAGTCAGCGTCCACGAGAGCCTCCTGCTCATCGTCTGGGTTAGCAGCGCTGATCTTGGGCACCCTCCACCACTTCCAGCGCACGCCACGCCGTACCCGACACCTTGGAATTGGTCATCTAGGAAACGCCCCCTTGTCCGCCACCCCGCTGGCCGGCCACACCGACCGGGTTACCACCGTGGTGTTCAGTCCTGATGGACGCACCCTAGCCACTGGCAGCGACGACCGGACCGTACGCCTGTGGAAGGTGACCGACCCGGCCCACCCTACGTCGCTGGGTCCACCTCTGATCGGCCACACCGATCATGTCCGCTTGGTGGTGTTCAGCCTTGATGGGCCGACCTTGGCCAGCGGCAGCGCCGACCAGACGATGCGGCTCTGGAATGTGACCGACCTGGCTCATCCCACGGCCCTGGGCCCACCCCTGACCGGCCACACCGACGGCGTCAACACGGTGTTTAGCCCTGATGGGCGCACCCTGGGCACCGGCAGTGGCGACCACACCGTGCGACTGTGGAACGTGACCAACCCGGCCCACCCCATTCCGCTGGGTCCACCCCTGACCGGCCACACCGACGACATCAACGCGATGATGTTCAGTCGTGATGGGCACATCTTGGCCAGTGGCGGCGGCGACCAGACTGTGCGGTTATGGAATGTGACCGACCCGGCCCATCCCATGCCCTTGGGCCCACCTCTGACCGGCCACACTAACGTCGTCAGCTCGGTGGCGTTCAGTCCTGATGGGGCACAGCCTGGTGAGCAGCAGCTACGACCGTACGGCCCGGCTATGGGATATTCCCCAGACTTTCTTGATCAGCCATACCGCCCACGTCACTGCGATGGCGTTCAGTCCTGATGGCCGCACCCTGGCCACCGGCAGCGACGACCAGACGGTGCGATTACGGAATGTGACCGATTCAGCTCACCCCACTTCGCTAGGCCCGCCCCTGACCGGGCACACCAATTGGGTCCACGCGGCGGTATTCAGTCCTGATGGGCACACTCTGGCCAGCGGCGATGGCAAGACTGTGCGGCTGTGGAACGTGACCGACCCAGCCCATCCCACATCCTTGAGCTCACCTCTGACTGGCCACACCGACGACATCACCGCGATGGTGTTCAGTCCTGAGGGGCGCACGTTGATCAGCGGTAGCAACGACCACACCGTGCGGCTATGGAACGTGACCAACCCGGCCCATCCCACGGCCTTGGGTCCACCCTAATGGCCACACTCACTGGGTCAAATCGGTGGTGTTCAGTCCTGACGGGCGCACCCTGGTCACAGGCAGTGCCGATCAGACCATGCGGTTGTGGAAGGCTCTTCGCTGTTTTCAGTGGGTTACTCAGCGTGAGGTCATGTACGCGGGTGCCGGATGGGTGAGGGTGGAGAGCTGGAGCTTGGCTGCGGTGAGGTAGACGATGGTGATCATCTTGTTTTTGTTGCGGTAGCCTCGGGCTCGGGCTGTGGCGGCCTGGATGAGGGAGTTGATCCCTTCGAGCAGGCCGTTGCTGAGGTGGTTTTTGTGCCAGGCGATGATGCCGTCCCAGTGCATCTCGACGAGGGTGACGAAGTCCTTGAGGGGTTGCAGGCGGGAGCGTGTCGCGCCGGAGCACCAGCGTCGCAGGTAGGCGGGGGCGTAGCTGGGGTCCTGGTCGTAGAAGGCCTGGAAGTCCTCGCGCCAGCGCAGGGCGCGGGCGGTGGCCAGCTGCGCGGAGGGGCGCATCAGCCGGTGGAGCTCACCCTGTTGCTTGTCCGAGAGGGTGGCGTGGTTTTTGAGCCACAGCCAGCGGGTGTGCTTGAGCTCGGGGCGGGTGGTGACCTCGTCCCGGCGGACGGTGTCGATGGCCTCATTGATCTTGGCGGCCAGGTGGAAGCGGTCGAAGGTCATCGTCGCGTT
>JBOHFG010000028.1:0-1349 GCA_050699575.1 Pseudonocardiaceae bacterium | reverse complement strand
GCGGGACCACCGCATCGTGCAGCCGGGACGGCCGCAGCGCCTCGATGCCATAAGGCGGGCCGAACAGCCGGGCCACCGGCTCGCCGAACATCGTCTCCAGTGTGCCCTGTGCCGCCGGGTAGGGCAGTGTGCTCACCTCCCCGGCGACCCAGCGGTAGGCCTGCCGTTCGCTGAGCACGGTCCCGTTGGCGGTTCGCTGGTAGTTTTTCCGGAACTCCTCCAGTGTGAGGTGCCGCTGGCGCAGGAGCTGTTCCAGCCGCGTCCGGGGCGGCTTTTCCTCGATCATCCCGGCTCGTTCCCCTCTGGTTGGTCGGCTCACCGTAGATCCCTCTGGGCCAGCAAGGTGGCATTGGGAGAGCAGACGGCACCAGAAGGCAACAGCCGGCAGCCAGCACGGCGGGCCCACGGCGGCGCGACCCCGGCGAAGGTGATGACGGCTGGTGGATGCGCTGAAGTTGCCGCTGTGGAATCCGCTCGGCCGGTGGTTGCCGTTAGGTGCGAGGTGGCGGGTGCGGGTGGTGTGGCGGGTGGTCAGCGCGGGGCGGTGCCTGCGCGTGGCTGGGCCGGCCGAGCTGGGCCGGTGGTGGGCACAGATGAGGCCGCAAATCTCGGGCACGGTGTCCGGGGGGCTGGTGCCGGTGGCGGAGCCCGCGCAGGTGACCCTGCCCGAGGACGTCACCTGGGGGGACACCCGGAGGTGGATCAATGCGCACCTGCACTGCGGGCATCTTGCCAACGACACGGTCAGCGTGCACGGTGTTGCGGTTGCTCATGATGACGGGGCGGTGGTGTTGCTGGGCGGGCATGGCGCGGGCAAGAGCCTGACCGGATTGGCGCTGGTGACCGGGCACGGGTGGCGAGCGGTGGCCGGGGACACCGTCCTGATCCACCTCAGCGAGGGGACGCCATTGGTGGTCGGAGGCACCGGCGCTTACCTAGTTCGCTCCCAAGAGACTCGCGGGTGGTTCCCCGAGCTGCGCCTGCCGCTGTCGGGTAGCGGCGCGGTGGATATCTCCGAGCAGCTGTCCTGGGATCCTCGTCCTGGGATACCGCTGGTGGCCGTGATCCAGGTCGCCGTGCACGGCGGTTTCCCCAGGGATGATCCGATGGTGTGGTGTGATGGGCAGACAGCGCGCAACGCGTGGTATAGGGCCAGTGGGCACCTGCTGGACAAGGTCCTCGACGACCACCACGCTGACCCATTGCGCCTTGTGGAGACCCCGGAGCTGGTTCGAGCGCGGATTCGGTTGGTTCGGCGGCTCGCAGCCAGCGTCGGGTGTGGCTGGCTGCGGGGGAGCCCGCAGCGTGTGGGAGAGGCGATCACCCGGTTGATTGGGGCGGAGGAGTGA
>JBOHFG010000027.1:0-17643 GCA_050699575.1 Pseudonocardiaceae bacterium | reverse complement strand
ACTGCCGGTGGGCTCGGCGGTGAGATGCCGGGGAACTCCCACGGCACGCAGCCGTTCTCCGAGAGCGCGGATCGTGGTGCTCTTCCCGACGCCACAGGGACCGTCGACGCTGACGAACACGCCGGGTGGCTGTTCCATAGTGATCTCTCCGGGGTGGTTGACGTGGAAACCGTCGACCAGGCTAGAACAGGCCCGGCTGGGATTCGGCCGTGGGTGCGGCGTGAGGCACGCCCCCCAGCTCATGCAGTTCTCTCGCACTCCGCGGGAATCCGTCCTCGCCGGTGGCGAGTACACGGAGCAATCGGGCAGTGACCAGCACGTCGTAGGTTGCGCGATGCGGTTGGAGTCCCTCGGGCAGGCCGGTGGCGAGGTCGAAGTGGTCGACAAGGGCGCCGAGCTTGCGCGAGGGCAGGTCGGGCAGCAGTACTCGAGCAACTCGCAGCGTGTCCAGGACCGCATGCGCTTGCCAGCCGGGCAGTTTGCGACGTAAGACATCGAGATCAATATGGACGTTGTGTCCCACGATGACTACCGCATCGGCCAGATGCCTGGTGACCGTGTCGCGGATCGCGTCGAAGGTGGGTTGATCGGCGACGTCGTCGTTGGTGATGCCGTGCACCTTGCGGGCCTGCCAGGTGATCGGGCTGGCCGGTCGCACCAGCCACGACCTGGGTTCGCCGATGACCCCGCCGGTGATGGGTACGGCAGCGAGTTCCACCAGGTCGGGCGGGTGTGCTCCGTTACCCTCGACGTCAACGACGAGGTAACACTGCTCGTTCCAGGGTGTTTCGATCACGCGGAGCCCTTCGCTATGTCGGTGTCCCAGCCGATGTCAGCACGTCCGTGCCGCCGCGGCCGGTGCGGGTGGCGGTGATCGTGGATCTGGAATCCGAGCGCGTGTTGCAGGAAGTACCGCGGTTGTTCATCGTCCAACCCGGCTACCACGGCGGCCCGCTCGGAGATATCGATCACGCGTAAGCCTTGCGCCTCGGGCAGCCGGGCGGCAATCGCACGAAGGCTCTTTTCGGTCGGCGTACGGTGAACCTGCGCGCACAGCGTCACCTGCTGCAGCGGGCAGATGTCGCACAGCTCCTCTCGGAGGCCGTAGTGCCCATTGTAGTCGGGCACGCCCTGAGCGAAGGACACCGCGCAGGAGGTCTTGCGGAACAACGGACCGCCTTTGCCGCCCGCGAACGCGTTGAGGATCCGCTTCTCCAGCTCCTCGGGAACGATCTTGCGGCGGGCGGTCCCGTCGTACGGCTCGGGAAGCCCGTTGGCCTTGTAGTACTGGGCGATTTCGCTCCGGTAGAACAGACCGGTGAACACCGAGGCATGCGCGATACCGCTCAACTCGACTGCCTTGGCCAGATGCTCAGGAGTGTCGTTCACACCAGGGACCAGGGGACGCCAGTAGAAGACAGTGCGATAAGCACGCGCCAGCGGTGCTGCGGTGCGCAGTGAGGTCTCGGCCACACAACTGGGGAACGGCTCCAGACGAGCATCGGTGATACCGGAGTAAGTGAACAACAAGGTGGCCTTGATACTGGTCAGAGCATTGAGTCGCGCACAGTCCTCCGACGTCACCCGGTAGCGGGTAATCACCAACACCTGGTTTCCTAGGCCGCGGTGATCCAGGTCTTCCAGAACGGCGAAGGTGTGCGCTTTCACGGCAGGCAGGAACGGGTCGGTCGCTCGGTTGAACACTTGGATCGGCGTCACATCGGGCTGGAAGTAATGGTGGTTGACCAACTGCTCGACGGCCTGGTGGTCGAGCATCAGCGCACGCGGCTGCCGCATATCCCAGATGCCGTAAGTGTGGCGGATGCAATACCCGCAGTCGGCCGGACACCCTTGAATGTGGTTCAGCGACAACCCCGACTTGCGGTATTCGACAACCTGGCGTGCACGTGGCGGGAGCCCAGCGAGCTGATCTGCCGTGAGCAGCTGTACCGATGACATCATCATCCTCCGAAAGGCTGGCGGGCGATCACAGGCAACCGAGGTAGCACCGTTGATCGTGCTCACAACTCGAAGGTGTCCAGCGCTGGGACCCATGGCGGCGCGCCGACCTGAGCCGCTCTCTCGGCGTCGCTGGGTTTGTTGGTGGGTGCAAGGACAGGCAATCTGATCAGCTTCGCGGGGGCGATCTCCAGCACGCCGGCCAGTGCGACGATCTCGCCAAGGGTCAGCTCACGCTGTCCATGCTCGATACGGTGCAGGGTGGACCTGCTCATCCCGGCCAGTCCGGCGATGACCCGCAGCGACTTGCCCCGGGCGTGGCGGATTTGCCTGATGCGCAGGCCGGTGATGCGCGTGGCGTCCAGCGCGGCATCGTTGGTCACCGGGGTCAGCCTGGACCTGGACCGAAGCCCCCGCGAGCTACTCCGGTGCGGGTGTACGTGTCTGGCTCCCTGCTGAACTCCCGATCCGATGGGGAGCGTCAGCTGCTGGGCGGCTCCGGCGGCTTCCCAGATCCCGGTGGAGAGCTGGGCGGCCCTGCCGACGTCAAGCCGCAGGTTGGTTCGGGAGTCCCCACAGGTCAGACTGAGGATCACGGTGCCGTCGCGGCGAGCGATCGCTTGCACGATGCCGTCGGGGTCGGCGCAGGTCAAGCCGCGTACTGGCACGGTCCAGTGCTCCTGACTGACGGCAGCGTCCTCGGATGGGGTTTCTCTGTCCACAGCTGAGAACCTCCAGTTCTGGTCATGGCAGTGGTCATGACCGGTCAGGTGCTCTCCGGTCAGGAGTCCGGCAGCGGTGTGGCTCGGTGGGTGACCACTGTCTCGCCGCCTGGCAGGTCCCGGGAAGGGGAGTGTTCCCTGAAAACCCTGAACTTCGTCCGTTGTGGGTGATCTGAGTCCTACGCTCCGTGGTGACACGGTGTCCACGACGGCAAGGACGTGACGATGGTGGCTGACACCCCGAACGAGGCGCTGGGCCAGCTCTTGGCCGGTTTGTCCTGGAGCGGCGAGCGCCTGGCGCGGGAGATATGCCGGGTGCTCGGCACTGGCGCGGTCCACCCGACGGCGCCGTACAAGTGGCTCAAGGGCCATCGACCACGCCGGGACGAGGTGCGTCAGGTAATCGCGTTCGTGCTCTCCCAAGCCGACAATCGACCGGTCACGGTGAGCGAGCTGTGGCCCGGGTGCACTCCGTGTGAGTCACTCCTGGTCCCGGCGGTTGTCGGGATGGAGGTACCTTGGACGCTGGCGGGCACCCTGGCCATCGCACACGACTGGCTGCTGGGAGGGTTGATGGATCGTCGAGTGTTCATGGCGGTGGGCGGCTCGGCCTTGACCGAACTCGTGTGGACCGCGGTGAACACCGAACCGGCTCGACTGGCTGCGGCCTTGGGCGGCGGGCAGGTGGGCGCGACCTTGATCGAGCAGGTGGAGGAGACCATCCCCCGGTTGCGTCAGCTTGATGACCGGCAGGGCGGGGGCGGGGCGAACCTCATCTATGTCAACGCCCAGTTCCAGGCCGTCGCCCAACTCCTCCATACCGCTGACCATACTGGGCAGATCACCCGGCGCCTGCTGGTCGCGTGGGCCGAGCTCGGGCAGCTGGCCGGCTGGATGGCCGCAGACGCCGAACGGCACGGGCTGGCCCAGCGTTACTACTTGACCGCGCTGCGGGCCGCCCACAACGCCGGCGACAAGGCCCTGGGCGCCCACGTGCTCAGCGCGATGGCCTTCAACGCTGCCAACCGCGAGCAGGCGGCCGATGCGATCAGTCTGGGCACCGCCGCGGTGGAGATGGCCCACCGCGGTCCCGCCATCGTTCAAGCCCTGGTCGCCAGCCGACTCGCCTACGGCTATGCGCTCGTCGGTGACGCCGAGCGCTTCCACACCGCATACGGCCGGGCCCGTGAGCTGGCCGAGCATCCGAGCGGTCACCGGCCACGCTGGGCCTATTTCGTCAACCCACAGCTCCTCGACGCCGCCAGCGGCGCATACCAGGTCAGCTTGGCGAGGGCCTGCTCCCACGACAGCCGACGTCATTTTGGCAACGCGGTCACCCTGCTCACCCCCAACGCAACCGCCCTAGCCGATCAGCTGTACCAGCGCGACGCGTTACTGGGCGTCACGTCACTGGCGACAGCCTACCTCGGTTGCGGAGAGCTGGAGCAGGCCTGTGAGGTGGGGCGGACCACTCTGGAGTGGCTTCCACACATCAACTCACCACGCTGCCTGGCGCGCCTGCGCCACCTTGCGGGCGAGCTCCGCGCCCGGAAGGTCAACTCCCATGTCCGCGAGTTTTCCACCGAATTGGACCACAGGCTACAACTGGTCGCATGACCAATGCTACGTCCCCCTCACGAGGCGCGCAGCGCGACCACCGGCCCGATGACCACGATCGCGGGGGGGCGAATCCCCGCGGCGGCGACCTCGGCGGCGACCTCGGTCAGGGTGGAGCGCACCACCCGCTGGCCGCGCAAGGTGCCGTTGGCGATCACGGCGACCGGGGTCTGCGGCGGCCGGCCGTGGGTGAGCAGGGCGTCAACGAACACGCCGAGCCGCTCGACCGCCATCAGCAGCACCAGGGTGCCACGCAGCCGCCCCAGCGCTGGCCAGTTCACCAGCGAGGCCGGATCGTTCGGCGCCACGTGCCCGGACACCACGACGAACTCGTGGTTGACGCCGCGGTGGGTCACCGGAATCCCGGCTGCCGCCGGTACGGAGATGGCGCTGGTGACGCCGGGAACCACGGTCACCGGCACCCCGGCTTCCGCGCAGGCGAGCACCTCCTCGAAACCGCGGCCGAAGACGTAGGGATCGCCGCCTTTGAGCCGCACCACGAACCGGCCGGCCCTGGCATGCGCGATCAGCTGCGCATTGATCTGATCCTGGGCCATTGCGCGGCCGTAGGGCACCTTCGCGGCATCGATCACCGTGACGTGCGCGCCGAGCTCGTCGAGCAACTCTCGAGGCGCGAGCCGGTCGGCCAGCACCACGTCGGCTCGGGCCAGCAACCGCCGGCCGCGCACCGTGATCAGGTCGGGGTCGCCGGGTCCCGCACCGACCAGCGCCACCCCCGGAGTCGTGACGTGGTCCTCAGCGTCCGGGGCATCGTCCACCAATCCCGTGCGCAGGGCATCGACCAGCGCGTCCCGCACGGCGGCGGAGCGGCGCGGGCGGCGTCCGGCGAGCACACCGATGAGCAACCCCTCGTGTTCCCCGGTGGCCGCCGTGACGGCGCTGCCGCCGATGGCATCGTCGGCCCGCACACAGAACACTCGCCGACGCTGCGCCTCGGCGGCCACTGCGGCATTGACCGCGGGATCGGAGCTGCAGGCCAGGGCATACCAGGCGCCCTCGAGGTCACCGTCGGCGTAGCCTCGGACGTCCCAGTGCAGTTCCCCCGCCGTGGCCATCGCCTCGACGGCCGGGGTCGCCTCCGGGGCGACGAGCAGCACCTCGGC
The DNA here is from genome assembly GCA_050699575.1 of Pseudonocardiaceae bacterium. Classification (GTDB taxonomy): domain Bacteria; phylum Actinomycetota; class Actinomycetes; order Mycobacteriales; family Pseudonocardiaceae. Next base: position 12,221 of record JBOHFG010000027.1, on the reverse strand, counting down.
GCCGGCGGTGACCAGTCGCGGCAGCCGCCGTTGCGCGACCGTGCCCGCCCCGATGACGACGACCCGGCGCCCGGCCAAGTCCAGCCCCACCAGGTAAGGCTTCACCGGATCGGCTTCCAGGACAGCAAGGCGTTGACTGCCGCCGCGGCGACTGCGCTACCGCCCTTGGCGCTGCGGTTGGACAAGGCAGGCAAACCCGAGTCGCGCAGCGCCGCCTTGGCCTGCGCAGCGTCGACGAATCCCACCGGCAGCCCGATCACCAACGCTGGACGCAGCACGCCGTCCGCAGCGAGGCGGATCAGCTCGCGCAGCGCCGTCGGCGCGTTGCCCACCGCCCACACCGCGTCCTGCGAGTACTCGGTAGCTGCCACCCGGATGCCCGCCGCGGAACGCGTCAGTCCTTGCACCGGTGCTGTCGCCAGGTCCAAAGCGACCACACAGTGCCGCGAGGTGATACCGGCGGCGAGCATCCGGACATCAACCACCAAGGGTGCCCCAGCCGCGAGCGCCCGTTGCCCGGCGAGCAGTGCGTCCTCGTCGCAGACCAGGTCAGTGGCGTAGTCAAGGTCCGCGCTGGCGTGAATCACCCGCTCGGTGACCGCGCAGGTAGCCGGCGCCAGCCCCGAGGTGTCCACCTGGGACCGCAGGATCCGGTACGACTCGACTTCAATCGGGTGCTGCGCCCGCGTCACGTCGTCCCCTTTCTGCCCCTCGGCACGCCGTACAGCTTGCCGGCACAATGGTGCGGCGTCGAAGGTGGTGGCGCCCACGGTGGTGTGCCGAAACGGAGACCGCGGATGAGCATCGAAGATCACGATAATGAGCTGGCCACCCAGTATGTGCTCGCCCGACGCCTCCGTCCGGACCTCGTGGGAGGCGAGCTCGCGCAACTGATCGTATCGAGACTCAGCGAGGATCAGTTACTGTACTTTGCGGGAAACGCACTCGCCTGGGCACCACACCCGACGGATCGCCAGGAGTTGGCGTTGCGTTACGTGCAGAACTTCGTGCTCGCCATGGAAAGCGACCCCAACGATCAGTAGTCGTTGGTCTTTCTCGGCGCATTCGAAGCGGGCATAATACACCCATGAGGGGAACTCTCTGTGGGGATCGGTCCCACACAGCGTGGCGACGGCTCACGCTCGTCGGGGTCGGCGCCGCCCTCACCCTCATGCCGGCTGGCCTCGCGTACCAGGGACTCAGCACACCCACGGTTCTGGAAAGCCTGCGACCCGCCGTCGTGCTCGTGGGCAGCGGCACGCTCACCACACCGAACACCACCTCGAAGGCCATCACGTACAACGTCGACCTAGCGCCGGTCGGTGCAGCCATGACAGCCACCCTCAGCCCCTCGTCGGACAAGTCCACCACGGTGGAGTTCACGGTCTCCGGGCTGCTGCCCGGCCAAGGCTACTCGGTGTACGCGCACATCAAGGCGTGTGGTGCCACCCCGGACGCGGCCGGACCGCGGTTCCAGAATCGCCAGGATTCCGTCCGAGCGCCCTCGACCAACTCCCGATACCCCGACCTGAGCAGTGAGATCTGGCTGGACGTGCACACCGACTCGGCCGGCGCCGGCACCTCACGCACCACGGTGCCCTTCGTCCTCACCGACCGGGTGCCTCACTCGATCATGATGCACGACGCGACGCAGACCCCCACGAGTCCCGGCCAGGCGGTCAAGGCAGGCGCCCGAGTCGCCTGCCTCACCCTGTCCATCCGGTGACCGCCAGCGGGTTGATCTCGTTCGTGGGCGCCGGGCCCGGCGCGCCGGACCTGCTCACCTTGCGTGGCGCGCACCGGCTGGCCGCCGCCGACGTGGTGGTCTGGGCATCGTCGCTGGTGCCTGCCGCGGTGTTGGCGCACTGCCGGACCGGTGTCGAGCTGCACGACTCGGCCGGCATGACGCTGGAGGACGTGCTCGCGGTGTATCACGAGCACCCGGGCACCGCGATTGTCCGGCTGCACTCCGGGGACGTGTCGCTGTACTCCGCGCTGACCGAACAGATCGCCTGGTGCAGGAGCCACGACCGGGCCTTCGAGATCGTGCCCGGAGTCGGCTCGCTCGCCGCCGCGGCGGCCGCCGCCGAGGTAGAGCTCACCGTGCCCGGGGTGGCGCAGAGCGTCGTGCTCACCCGGCTTGGCGGCGGTCGGACCGCGGAGTCGATGCCCGCCGGGGAGAGCGTCGCCGGCTTCGCTCGCCATGCCACCACGATGGCCCTCTACCTCTCCGCCGCGCGGCCGGCGACGTTGCGCGCGGAGCTGCTAGCCGGCTACCCGCCGCAGACTCCCGTTGTCGTCGTCGCGAAAGCCAGCTGGCCGGACGAGACAGTGCTCACCACCACGGTGGACAGCCTCGCTGACGCGTTGCGCACCTCCGGGATCCGCACCGCCGCGCTGGTGCTGGTGGGACCGGCGCTGTCCGGCGCGGGGGCCCGCAGCCGGCTCTACGATCCCACTTACTCGCACGGCTGCCGTCGCCGGTCGACCCCGGGCAGCACAGTGGGGCGGCCCATCCCCACTACGAAACGCAGGCTGCCATGACCGGCCTGCTGAGCATTGTCGGGCTGGGACCGGGTGGCTCGGCGCACCGCACCCGGGCCGCGGAGGATGCGGTCCGGGACGCGCAGGTGGTCCTCGGATACGGCGCTTACCTGGCGGCCTGCGCCGACCTTACCGGCCCGCACCAGAACGTGATGCCCAGCCCGATCGGCACCGAGCACCAGCGGGCCGAGGACGCGGTACACGCCGCGGCCGGCGGTGCCCGGGTGGCGCTGGTGTCCTCCGGTGACGCCGGCATCTACGGGATGGCCTCGGTGGCGCTGACCACCGCCGCCGCGCTGCCACCGGCGCGGCGCCCACCGGTGCAGGTGGTGCCCGGCATCACGGCGGCCATCGCGGCGGGCGCACTGCTCGGCGCCCCATTGGCCCGGGACTTCGCCTGCCTGACCCTGTCCGATCTGCTCGCCCCCTGGGCGGCGGTGGAGACACGGCTGCGCGCGGTGGCCGCCGCCGACCTGGTGCTCGCGCTGTACAATCCGCGCTCGCGAGGGCGGTCCTGGCAGCTCGGCCGGGCCCGTGAGGTCCTCGCCGAGTACCGGCGTGCGGACACCCCGGTCGGGCTGGTCACCGACGCGGGCCGCGACGGCGAGCGGGTGGAGCTCACCACCTTGGCCACACTGGACCCGGCCAGGGCTGGGATGCACACCGTGGTGATCGTCGGCGCCACGAGCACCAACCGGCTCGGCGACTGGCTGGTGACCGCACGGTCACCAGTGGGATGAGCTGTGCACATCCCGGACGGCTTCGTCTCCCCCGCGGTCGCGATCGCCGGCGCCGCGGTGGCCATTACCGGGCTGGGGGTGTGCGTGCGCCGCGCGCGGCTCGACGTCACCGAGCGACAGCTGCCGCTGGCCGGGCTCGCTGCGGCGTTTTTCCTGGTCCTGGAGGTCCCGATCATCCCAGTGGTGGTGGGCACCAGCGGGCACCTGCTCGGCGGCACGCTGGCCGTGGCGCTGCTCGGGCCGTGGCTGGGACCAGTGGTGATCACCGTGGTCACCGTGGTGCAGGCGTTGTTCGCCGGCGACGGCGGGCTGTCCACACTCGGCGTCAACGTGGTCAACCTAGCCCTGGTGCCGGCCGCGGTGGGCTACCCCGTCCTGCTCGGACTGCGCCGGTTGCTGCCCCGGCGGCCAGCCGGCACGGCGGTGGCCGCCGGGGTGGCCGCTGCGGTGTCGGTGCTCAGCGCAGCGGTGCTGTTCACCGCGGAGTACGCGCTCGGCGGTGCCGCTGGGATGCCGCTGCGCACCGTCGCGGTCTCGACCATCGGGGTGTACGCGCTGGTCGCCGCCATCGAGGCGGTGGTCACCGCGCTGGTGGTGCGGGGGTTGCTCGCGCTGCGCCCCGACCTGGTCCAGGTGGCCTCATGAGCTCGACGCACGAGCCCCTGCTGGTGCCCGCCGACACTCCGGTGCACCGGCTGGCGCCGCAGTGCAAGGTGGCCGCCACCGCGCTGTTCGTGCTCACCGTCGCGAGCACGCCAGCCGGTGCGTACCGGCCCTACCTGTGGTATCTGGTGCTACTCGCCGCAGTCGCCGCGCTGGCCCGGCTGCCCCCGCTGATCTTGGTCCGCCGGCTGCTGGTGGAAGTGCCCTTTGTGCTGTTCGTCATGGTGCTGCCGGTGCTCGGCGGGCCACCCCAGCTGACCGTGCTCGGGGTCGGGCTGTCAGTGCCCGGGCTGCACGCCGCGGCAACCATCACCCTCAAGGCGACATTCGGGCTGCTCACGACCGGGATTCTGGCCGCGACCACCCCGCTGCCGGAGATCATCACCGGGCTGGAGCGGCTGCGGGTGCCGCGCGTGTTCACCGCAGTCGCGGCGTTCATGGTGCGCTACACCGCAGTGCTGGCGGCCGAGCTGGCCCGGATGCGGATCGCGGCCGCCTGCCGGGGCGGGAACCCGCGCTGGCTGTGGCAGGTCCGCGACGTGACAGCCGGGCTCGGCGCGCTGGCTGTTCGGTCCTTCCAGCGTGGCGAGCGGGTGTACCTCGCGATGGCCTCCCGCGGCTACTCCGTCGCCCGGCCCGCCGCGCTGACCGGCACGCCGGCACCTCGAATAGCGTGGGCCGGCGCGCTGGCCGTCCCAGCACTGGCCGCGATCGGGCCGGCACTGGCCGTGATCGGGCCGGTGCTGACATGACCTGCCCGCCGGGTCAAGCCACCAGGCCGGCGATGCTGGTGGTCGGGCACGGCAGCCGGGACGCCGACGGAGTGGACCAGTTCTGGGCACTGGCCACCACGATCCGCACCGTCGCCGGTGAGCTGCTCACCGGGTTCGGCTTCATCGAGCTGGCCGCGCCGACCGTCGATGAGGCCATCGACGACCTGGTCGCCCACGGCGCCACCGAGATCGTCAGCGTGCCGATGGTGCTGCTGGCCGCTGGGCATCTGAAGAACGACGGTCCCGCGGCACTGGCCCGGGCCCGGACCCGGCACCCAGGAGTGCAGTTCTTCCTGGCCCGTGACCTGGGCATCGAGCCGCACGTACTGGAGATCGCCGCGGATCGGATCCGGGACGCGGCCGGTGACACAGACCCGGAGAAGCTGGGGGTAGCGCTGATCGGGCGTGGATCCAGCGATCCGGACGCTTGCGCGGATCTGTGGAAGGTCAGCCGGTTGCTCGCCGATGGGCGTGGGCTGGGCACCGTCGAGCCCGGGTTCGTCTCTGTCGCCACCCCCTCGGTTCCCGCGACGCTGGAGCGGCTGCGACTGCTTGGAGCCGCCACCGCGGTGGTCGCCCCGTTCTTCCTGTTTCCCGGGGTGCTGCTGGACCGGATCTATGCTGAGGCGGCGAGCTGGGCGCAGGACCATCCCGAGGTCGAGGTCCGCGGCGCAGGGCACCTGGGCCCTGACCCCCGGCTGGCCCGGCTGGTGCTGGAGCGCTACCGGGAGGCGCGGGCCGGGGACGTGCGGATGAACTGCGATCTGTGCGCTTACCGGGTCCAACTGCCCGGGTACGAGTCCAAGGTGGGCACGCCGATCTCGCTGACCCCGCACGGTGCCGGCCCGGCTCGCGAGTCCCGGCGAGCCCGGCGAGCCACCCGCGCGCCCACCCCGGCACCGCAGATCCGTCGCGGGCGGTTCGTCGGGGTCCAACCCGCGGGTGACGTCGCCGCCATTGAGGTGCACGATCTCGACTTCGCCTACCCGGATGGCCGGCAGGCGCTGTCCGGGGTGTCGATGCGGGTCGAGCCCGGTGAGCGGGTCGCCCTGCTCGGCCCGAACGGGGCCGGCAAGACATCACTGGTGCTGCAGCTCAACGGGGTACTCACCCCGTCGGCCGGGTCAGTGCTCATCGGCGGCGTGCCGGTGGGACGGCACACGCTGAGGGAGGTCCGCAGGCGGGTCGGCGTGATCTTCCAGGATCCCGATGATCAGCTGTTCACGCCCACTGTGGGGCGCGACGTGGCGTTCGGGCCGGCCCATCTCGGGTTATCCGGCGCGGCACTGGAGGCCCGGGTGGCCGAGGCACTGTCCTACGTCGGCCTGGCCGACGCCGCGGACCGCCCACCACATCGGCTGTCCCTGGGCGAGCGACGGCGCGCCGCGGTGGCCACCGTGCTGGCCATGCATCCCGAGGTGCTGGTGCTCGACGAACCCACCGCCAACCTCGACCCAGCGGCCCGGCGGGAACTCGCCGATCTGATCAAACGGCTCGGCATGACGACCCTGCTGGTCACGCATGACCTGCCCTACGCGCTGGAGCTGTGCCCGCGCGCGCTGGTGATCGACCACGGGCAGATCGTCGCCGACGGGCCCACCCGGGAACTGCTCGCCGACACCGGGTTCATGAGCGCGCACCGGCTGGAGCTCCCGGCAGGCTTCAACCCGCTGGGGGCCTGATGCGCCTGCTGTTCCTGGTCGCGGTGCTCCTGCTGGCCGGTGCTGGTGGCGCTGCCGCGCACGACGTCACCGGGGACGGCTCCACCGGCGTCGCGTCCGATGCCCGCTCGTCGGTGGTCGCCGACGACCTGCCGCCCGGGGTCATGCTGGAGGTGCTGCAGAACGGTCTAGCGTTGCGGTTGCGCAACGGGTCACCGGCGCTGGTGGCCGTGCGGGACCCGGGGTTGCAGGTGGCACCCGGCAGCTCGGTGCAGTGGCACCTCGACGCCGCGCATCCCTCCCCCGGGCCGCCGGTGCAGCCGTGGCAGGTCATCATCGAGGTGAACGGCGTGCCACACCACGTCCTCGGCGAGGTGCGCTGGACACCAGGGCCCTCGCCGTGGCCGTGGCTGGCCGCCGCCGCACTGCTCGCCGCCGGGCTGGGCGCGGTGGTCTGGCGGGCAGGCAAACCCGCGTGGCTAGTCGTGCCGCTGGCTGCCGCGATACTCACGTCAATAGGGCACACCGCGGCGGCGCTGGCCGCCCGGACAGCGGAGGGGCCACGCTGGGCGCTGCTCGGCGATTACCTGCCGGAGTCCGGGTGCTGGGTCCTGGGTGCGGTGGCGGTGGTTCTGCTGGCCCGCGGCCGGGCCGAGGCGGGCGGTCTCGGCGCGCTCGCCGCGGCCGGGCTGGTGCTGGTCACCCTGGTCCGGGCCGGGGCGGTGCTGGGCGCCTCCACCGTGCTGGTGGCGCTGCCTGCCGACCTGGACCGGGCGCTGGTCACGGGCACCGCCGGGCTGGCCACCGGGGTGTTCGCCGGACTGGTGGCAAGGCAACGTAATTCACTCCCATAACCGACGCGCATCCCACGTCACGCGGGCCGCCACCGGCGCCGCTCGGCTTCTCCCGGCGTCACCATGACGCCGGGCGGCTCCCCATCATTCGGCATGGACCAGCTCACGCTGACGATCTACGATGCAGCCACGAGTATGGATCAGCAGTCACCAGGCAGGGCCGGATCTGACGGGGGGACGCGGGGTGACAGGGCAGGAGCGGCAGTTTTCCCGGCGCCGGATGCTCGGGTGGGCCACCAGGACTGCGGCACTCGCCGGGGGGATGGCCATCGGCCTGCCGGGACGCGCCATCGCCGCTCCTGCCGGAGCAGCCGCCAGCGATCCGGCAGCGCCACACAACACTCCGGCCCGTCAGGTTCACGACGTCCTTCCCAGCCTGCCGCATGACGCCATCGCGCTGACCATCGACGATGGACCGGACCCGCTGTGGACACCGCAGATGCTCGAGCTGCTGCACCTCAACGGGATCCGGGCGACCTTCTCCCTGATCGGCAGGCAGGCACATGCCTACCCCGCTCTGGTACAGAGAATCGTTGCCGAGGGCCACAGCGTCTGCAACCACAGCATGACCCATCCGCAACCCTTCAGCGGCGGTAACCCCACGATGATCCATCAGCAGATCGCCGACGCCCAGTCGGCCATCGTCGACGCCGCCGGGGTGTCATCGAGACTGTTCCGGGCACCCGCCGGGGACTGGTCAGCGGGGGTGCTCACCACCGTGCAGAACCTCCGGATGGTGCCCCTCGGCTGGAACATCGACCCCCGGGACTGGTCACAGCCCGGTACCGGATTCATCACCAGCCGGCTCCTCGCCGCGCAGCCGGGTGACATCCTGCTGTGCCACGACGGCGGCGGCAACCGAGCCCAGACCATCGAGTCACTGCGCACCGTGCTGCCGACGCTGAAGAGCCGCGGCCTGATGTTCGTCACCCTGTAGGACGTGAAACTCCGCGTGTCAGGCTGATGCGCCGGTGCGGCTGGCGAATGCCCGCAGGCCAGGCAGCGCGTGCGCGGTGGGGTGGTGAAGCAGACTTGTGGTGATCTGGTGGATAGGTTTACGGTAGCGGATCTCGTCGGGCGAAGCGCGTTCGGCCGCCAGCAGCGCCCGGAAGCACGGCTCGGGCTTACCCCACTGATGAAACGACCGGGCGACATCGGACCCGTAGCGGGCTTGCCGTTCCACCAAGGGGATGGCTACCGGGTTGATCTGGCGGGCCGCTTCGATAGCCGCTCCGGAATCACCGAGGACTCGCGCAATGCTGACCCGATACAACCCGACCCCGGTCGGACCGAATGCGGTGAAGCGGTGGTTACCGTCAACACCGAGCCTGCTGGCCGCGTCGACGGCTTCGCCGACCAGCGTGTGTGCGGTGTCCCGGTCACCATCGACGGCCGCCGTGTACGCCGCGGTGGACAACAGCGACCCATAAACTGAGAGATATTCCGGTCCACGCCAGAGTTCGGGTTGGAGGGCCACAGCAGTGTCGACCACGAGTCGCTGCGCGGTCTCGGCCCGGCCAATGCGACGCAACACGATGCCCCACGCGCGGCAGCGGTGGCCTCAGTGAGGAGGTCACCGCTGCCGTAGGCGGCCTGCAGAGCTCGGTCCGCAGTAGTCCAGGCGAGAAGATCGTGACCGAGCTTGACCATCAGCTCGGACGCCAGCGTGTAGATCTCGGCGAGTTGCCCGCTGGCTGCGGCGACATCCTCGCTGGTGGTCGACTCGGCGCTGGTGGCCATCGCCGTCGACACCAGCTCAGGTAGCTGGGTGGCGACCTCGGTGTAACGACCGCGCTGAAAGACCGAGCGCGCCGCAGTCACCGCACGCCGCAGGTCTGGCAACGCCAAGGGGATGCCGGTGACGGCAGGCGGGTCAAGCAGCGCGCTCTCCACCGTGCCAACCACATCACCAGCCGCCGTCACCCGGCGAGACGGCGCTGCGAAGACCGCGGTGTCGGCCAGGCTGGTGAACCCTACGAGCAATGTGCGACGACGCATCGGGTCGGTCTCCTCATCCGGCGCCGGGATGGCCCTGACCTTAAGGGCCGATCGCGGTGACGGCACGGACCTTTGCCCCGCTCCATCCTCGACAGCGACGAGATCGAGTAGCCGCACCGGGTCGCCAACTGCGCCAACGTGAGGTGCTCGGCCTCGCGCAGGCTGCGCATGATGGCCCCACGATCACCGGATTCGATGGCAAGGCAGACGGCGTCGCTCTGCCAGATCGCGCGGGTGATATTCATCGCCTGTGGCCCTTACTCAGGCTGGGCCGGCCAGCGTACCCAGCCGGTTACAGGCCATGCCAGCCGAGTTGCATAGAACGCAAAACCAGTGCCGACCTCAGCAAAATAACTGGTCAGTGACCCGCCGGGGTGCAGATCAGCCGCTTCGCGATCTTCGTGCCCGCCGACACGGTCGGCGCCTTCCATCCGATCACGATGCGGGCGGGCGCGGTAATCGGCGCCTTCGCCATCGTGCACGGCGGCACCACAGTCGGTGAGCAAGCCCGGATCGAGGAACATGCCATCGTCGGCAAACCCGAACTCGGGTACGCCATCGGCCAGATCTATCCCGGCACCGGCGGCATCACGATGATCGGCGCAGGCACAGTGGTGCGTTGCGGCGGAACGCGCCTCCCTCCCTCACTGTGTCGACCGCCCTGCCGATCACGCCGACTCGGTCACCCCGCCAGCAGATGCACCCGGCCACCAACCAGCACCCTCGGTGATCAGCTGCACACCGGTGGCGCTCCCGCAGTACGGGCACAGGTCAAGATCGGCGGGACCGGTCGCTGGGACGCTCACCCCAGCCACTCCCGAAGAACATCGAATAACAACGTCGCGGCCGTGCTTTTCACCGTGATCACGCAGCAGTCGTCAGCGCGCCCGTCCAGCACGATCCGATCGCCGTCACGCCGGATGACCAGACGGCCCGAACCGCCGTGCACCTCACACACGGCGACGGCCCCGCCGTTTCGGGCACGCTGGGCACCACCCCTATCGAGGCGGCTGGTGAGGCAACAGCACCGCCCGCCGCGCATCAACCAGCGTCGGGTCATTGCCCGCTGGGATTGGCCAGCGCCTGAATCGCCCGCCTTCGCTTCAGCAGCTCTTCGACGAAGACGTCGTTTTCCGCGTTGGCGCCTTTATCAGCGTTGGCCAGGAACAGCGCGGCTAGCGCCTCCCCCGGGGTAAGAGGAGCTACAGCGGGAGAGGGCGTCGCGGGTACGTCAGGGGCATCGTTGGTCACTCGGCAAAGACTGCGGCCTAGATCGACGTTGGCCTCAACAGAGTGTTTAAGCCTTGACGCTCCTGATGCCGAAACGGTTACACAGGCTGTCCAGCTCCCAGGTCCGCCGGGGGGCCCGCCGGTCCAGCGTCCGCGCCAGATCCAGGGCGATGGGGTCATTACGCATTCGCTGGGGCGCGGCCCGGTCGGCGGCATTGAGGTGGCGCAGTGCCAAACTGTCGCGCTCGCCGTCAGCCTGTACCCAGGATCGAGCGAGATCGAAATGCAATGCCGCGATGCGATCCTTGCTGCCGAGAACGTCCAGATCGATCGGCTCACGCTCGATCCGCTCGGCGGCCTCCGGGCCTTGCCCGAGTTCCGCACCGATAGCCACGCGCCACACGGCGACATTGGTGGGTCCGAAGTGCTGGCGCAACCCATTGCACTCACCGGTGAGCACCGCAATCCGGCCGGCCTCACCGAGATGGTCCGAAGCAGTAGCGGCGTCGCTGTTCCGGGCCGCGAAATGGGCCCCCATGAGATGGAGCAGCCCGACAGTCTCGGCGCCCAGAGTGTCGCCGTCCCGGATCGCGGTCAGCGGCTGCGCGTCAGCCAGCGCACGATCCAGCATCCGCACCGCCCGGCGCCGTCCACTGGTGCGTGCCACTGACGGTGCCATCGCGAACATCGCGAATGCCTCCAGTTCAGGACTCTCAGCCACCCTGGCCGCCTCCACGGCACGCACTGCTGCTTGTTGCGCAAGATGCAGATAACCAAACGTGGTCGCTAGGACGAACGCGTGATAGGCGGTGTGGGTCAGCAACTCGGCGGCGCGTTGCCGCGCGGGGCCGTGGCTGGTCGCAACGTGCACGTGAAGGTCGATCAGCGCGGCGTCGATGTCCTCGCCCGAGGGCTGATATCGGGCGGTGTCCCGCAGCTCGGCGGCGAACGCAACCCAGCCGCCCAGTGCATCCAGCGATCGGGGCCGCAAATCCGGTACATCATCGAGAGTGGCCTCGTTGAGCCCGCGTTCGATCTGGATCATGACCTTTTTCGCCCGCGCGCTGGCCCGATCCGGCGGTAGATAGGGCTGCCCGGTCAGGTCCACCACAGAGCAACACAGCGCGTCCGCGAGATCCTCGACCAGGCCACGCCGGTTGAACCCGCGCAGGCCACGCTCCAGCATCGACAGATACTGCGCCGTGATACCGGCGAGCCCGGCCACCACTTCCAGGCTCAGCCCGCGACGACGGCGGATCATGCGAGCCCGCGCGCCGATCGTCGACGCCTCGTCAGCGTCCACCTCGTCAACGTCCACCAGAGACCTCCTCACCGTTCCCTCACCGATGCCCGGGGCCGTCGCCCCGGAGCTAAGAACCTCGGTGAGGAGGTGGCTTAAAGGCTACGCGGCGTGGCGGTGCGGAACACTTCGCACCGTGGACCGCGACGGCACGATCAAGCTGCTGGCCGTGATCCTCGCCGACCTCCCGAAGCTGGACGGGGCTGCCTGCCGTGGTCGGCATGAGCTGTTCGACCCGATCCGCGGCAACGGCCACCGGTACCAGCACGAGGAACAGATACGGCGAGCGAAGGCCGCCCGGATCTGCTCCTCGTGCCCCATGGTTCAACGCTGCCCGGACGTGACCACCACGGCCGGGGAAGCCGCATAATCCCCGGCCCCACGTCCTTTTTCGCAGACGAACGGCCCCACCCGCGCTACAAAAAGCCCGCCCTACAAAAAGCACTGGGCGGGCCGCT
>JBOHFG010000026.1:0-9469 GCA_050699575.1 Pseudonocardiaceae bacterium | reverse complement strand
TGACACGTCGAGGCTGGGCAGGACAACCCCAGCCGAACACTCCACCCACCTGACCACGTTGCATCGATCGCAACAACACAACGAACAGCAAGAACCAGCCAATCTAAAGATCAAACCGGCGATAACGTCGGGCGTCGTCACGGCGTAGGTCGGAGTCACGGTGGTGCCGTGCGCCCGGGCCAGTGCCCGCAGCACCCCGGCACCGGAGCCGATCCCCAGGGCGGCCCACCGATCCGGCACGGACTCACCGGGTTTGGCGGTGTCGAGGTCGATGACCACCAGCCCAGACGGGCCGGTCGCGATCCCGATGGAATACGGGGTGTGGCGCCACCAGTGAGCGATCTGGTCGGGGTCGGTGCTGGCTCGGGTCTCCCACCGGTCGATCACCGGCGGTCTCTTCGCCCCGGGGGTGATCGGGAAGACGTGCCAGCCTCGGGCGGCGAAGTGCAGCGCCCACGCGCGCAAGCTGGTTCGGATGGCGTCCACGGTGAGGGTTGGGTCATGAAGCGTGGTCATGCTCCGAGTGCCTTTCTGATTACTCTCAGTAGCCATATATGGGCGTGCGGGACCGGTCCCGGGCACCGGGGGTGACGCCGGGAGGGTGGCGTGATCCGGGGGGGAACGGGGTGTGGGCTGGCCGGGCCACAGGGGGTCTACCCCCCGCTACCCTGCTGGTCGTAGGCCGCTACCCGGGGGGTCTACCGAGGTAGAGGCCCCCCGCTACCCGCCGGTGTGTGGTCGGGTGCGGGTAGCGGGGGGCCGGGTAGCGCTAGCGGTAGACCCCTCCCCCTCTACCCGTCACTGACTGTGACCGGTTGAGGGGTGGCAGGGAGGGTGGCCCCGGCGGGGACGGCGGCTTCGAGGTCGGCGCGGCGGTAGCCGGAGAGGTTGATCCCGTCGACTTTGACCTGTCGTCCGGAGCGGGTGACTCCGGCGCGTTCGAGTTCCTCAGCGAGCCGCTCTGGCGTGTAGTCCCCGTAGCCGTCCTCATCCATGTTGACCAACCGGGCCAGCAGGGTGCTGGTGTGCATCCGCTCCACCCCGTGCATCGCGTACAGCACATCCGCCAGCACCGCCGGGATCTGCACCCCGGCGGCTTCAGCAGCGGCCACGGTGTCACTGGCCGCGTCCCCAGTTAGAGTGCCCGCCGCGACCCGCAGCGCCCGTCCGTGGGTGCAGACTTGGGCGAAGGTGGGGAGGTCCATGTAGTCGCAGCGGACGATCTCGAAGGAGCCGGGTCCGGTGACCAGCACCCCGACTCCCTTGTGGTCTTCGGACAGGATCGAGGCGTCGGCTCCTTGGGCGGCTTTGCCTTTGCCGAGGACCATGTCGGAGGAGGTGCGGTCGACGACCTGGGTGCAGTACCGGTAGGTGATGATCTCCCGGAGTTTCGCGGGCACGCTGTCGGCGTCGGGGCGTTGGGAGGCGGCGTTGAGGATGAACCCCGCCGCCGGAGCCCGCCGCGCCAACCGAGCCAATTTCTCCACCGTCTCCTCCTTCACCGGCCCCGGCATCGCGGAGAGGTACTCCTGCAACTCGTCGATGGTGATGAAGATGACCGGCATGTCATAGCGGCGGCTGATCTCCGGAGTGAGCTTGCCCTCCGGGCACACCGACGTCGGCAAAGTGCCCAGCACCGCGAACCTCCGCCCCATCTCCGTGATGAGTTCATCGAGCATGGCGAGGAACTGTTCGATGGCTTCGTCTTCGGCGCCGATCACCAGGCGGTGGGCGACACCGCGCATGGGGCGCCAGTCCGCCCCGCCCTTGCCGTCGGCGACGTAGTGGCGCACGTAGGCATCGAGGACTCCGGCGGCGGAGGGGAGTCGTTGGGCGAAGGTCTTGCCCCGGCGGGGTAGTCCGCCGAAGAACATGGACTGCCACATCAAGAGCAACAGGATCCGCCGTCCTCGGGCGTCCTGGCCGAAGGGGATCGGGTCCCACACCGAGAACTGCTCAGCCCTACTCAACGGCGAAGGGTTCGGGGTCCCCAGGTACGGGTCGTCATCGGCGACCCAGACCGACAGGCGTCCGGCGTGGCCACCGGCGGCGGCGCGGACCCGGGTCATGATGACCTGGATCTCATCGACTCCGAGTTCGGCAGCGACGGTGTCGCGTTTGGCGATCACATCAGCGGCGGTCTTCCCACCACCCCGGGGCAGATCCAGGGTGACGGCCCATCCGTTGCCGTCTCGTAGTGGTGGGGTGACGAGTTGGGGGGTGGCGTCGGTTTTGACCAGCCCTGCGGCGCGCAGGGCGTCGGTGAGCATGTCCGCCGACAGTTCCAGTGCCACCGGCAGCACCGGGCCCACCGGTAACACCGAGGCGGTGCGGGGGCGACCGAGCCACAGCGCGCCGAGCCCGGCCCCGGCCAACGCCGCCCAGCCGAACACCTTCCCGACCAGCACGAACCCGGCGACCCCGGCCGAGCCCCCGGACAGCGACAGCCAGGCGGTGGTCTTGATCCGGACTCGGGCCAGCGCTCGGCGCTCGCTGATCAGGTCCCGGACCAGGTCCCATCGTTTGGCCTCCCGGGCGGCGGTGATCAACGGCCGGTACTCGCTGCGCACGCTCACCCACCCGAATCCGGCGGTGATGGCGCGTGCGGCGCCGCGCAGGGTCCACCAGGACAGCGCCAGTCCGTAGGCGGGGGCACGCCAGGCGTGGAAGGCCACGTGCCGCCCGGCGTACTCCACCGCCCACCGCGCTGTGGCCCGGGCGGTCTCCCGGGAGCGCAGCCACAGGGGCCGCACCATCGGCATCGGCCGCTGGGTGTGGTCCCGCTCGCCGGGTAGCACCTCTGGTGTCGGTTGCGCCTGTCCACCCGCTGGGGCGGGGAACGGGATCACTTTCGCCTGCCGCCCCGAGTCCGGCGTGGCATCAGGCTGCGGCTGGTCAGCACCGGACGGCGACTGCGGGTGATCGGCGCCGGGCTGGGTGTAGGTGTTCTGGTCGGACTGGTCGGTGCTCATCGCCGGGCCCCCTTGCCGCCGTGCACGATCTCGGTCACTGAGAACAGGCGGGCGATCACACTGCCCGCGAACAACGCTGGCA
The DNA here is from genome assembly GCA_050699575.1 of Pseudonocardiaceae bacterium. Lineage (GTDB taxonomy): Bacteria > Actinomycetota > Actinomycetes > Mycobacteriales > Pseudonocardiaceae. Next base: position 6,415 of record JBOHFG010000026.1, on the reverse strand, counting down.
CGACCAGGGCCACAGCCCAGGCGCGGTAGTCGGTGGTGGTGGCCACGACCGCCCACTGGATCCCGACGATCACTGCGGTGGTGCCCAGCGCTCGGGCGAGGTTGCCGCCCATCCGGGTCACTTCCTGGGTGTGGCGCGCGACTTTGTACGCGCCCTGGGCGCCACTGCGAAACGCCGCTATCGCACCCAGCCCGGCTAGCACCACCAACCCCACCACCACCGGTGCGGGGTTCACCGGGACCCACCCCCACCCCGGCGCGCCCGCTGAGCGGCGGTGTGGCGGGCCCGCCACAGCAGCGACACGATCGCCGCCACGACGGGCACATCCCACCCGACCAGCCAGGACACGATGCGCTCGTCATAGACGCCCAGCTGCACGCCATCCAGCGCCGCCAGCAGCGCCGCTCGGCGTTCCTCGACGGGCTCGTGCCGGTACTGTCCACCGGGGTAGGAGACGAACGGGGCATGCACGCTGACCGGCTCACGGTCCAACGGCGCCGAGTGCTCGCTCATCACGCCACCTCCCCCGCCACCTCGGCGCCAGCCAGAAGCAGCGCGGCCACAGTGGGCCTGCCCCGCCCGGAGCCTGCGCTGATCAGCCACCTTGCCGGGCGGGACGCGTGCAGACAGCACCGGCGGCAGTGCCGGTACTCACTGCCCGCCGGCTGCCCATCCCGGGTGACCGGGCGACGCCACCCGCTGAACTCGTGCCCCTCGGCCTCGCACGTCAGCACCGGGGCGCACGCCGAGCACCACAACCGCCCACCCGGACCGACCCGCCATCCCTGATCAGCGGCCGCCTTGAGCAGGGCGTCCTCAGGGGGCCAGTACGCCTCACCGTCCAGGCTGGCCGGGCTGTCCCCGCACTGGGCACAGTGGACACTCACACAGGTATGCACCTGTAGCATTCCGATCTCCTTGATTGCTTCGGTGAGTGATTCAGGAGTCCCGGCCCGGTGGGCGCGTTCTTGGCGGTTCGGGCCGCCGGGTCGGGTGTCGTGCACGTCGGCAGGGCTCATCCCGCCGCCGGATGAGCCGCCGTAGCCAGCTCGGTGGCCAGTGCACGGCTTGTCTGCCGGGCCAGCAGCGGTGACGCGCAACGGCAGAGCGTGTGCCACCGCTTCCGCCGGGCGTCGTGTCTGGCGGCGGTACCGACGCTGCGCCGTTGTTCCCTCCGTCAGCGTCGAGGTCGGACGCCGCCTCGCTACAGCGGCCACATCGACCTCGCTGAGCAGCGCAGTGATGATCTGCTCGGTCAGCCCGTCCGGACTGAAGCTCGTTCGGTCCTCGGTGCCGTTCAACGACTGCTCTCCTCGTGGTCGGGGTCCGCGAGCTGGCGGAATATCTGTCCTGTCTGACATTCTTGTACTGACAGGTAGGACTGTGACACGCCGAGGGTGTACTCGTCAAGCAGATGTCGGTACTGTCATGTCAGGAACGTCGGTCACGGCAGGAAGGTGGCTTCCCGCCCCGGTCACGGAGAGAGGCCCATGTCGGATGACACGTTGCATGGTCAGATGACCTCTGACCTGCGAAAATCGATCACATCAGGTGAGCTGGCACCAGGATCGCCGCTACCGTCCGAGGCGCAGCTCGGGCAGCGGTACGACGTCAGCCGGCCTACCGTGCGGCGCGCGTTGCAGACGCTTGAGCAGGAGGGACTCGTCAGCGCGCACGCCGGCAGAGGGCGGGTGGTGCGGGACAGGCGGGTGATGGCGTACCGGCCTCAGCAGGAGTTCGAGCCCCGCCGGTCAGCCACGATGGACCGTTTCATGGCGGCACTGTCGGAGGAAGGCCGCAGGCCGTCCCAATCGATCGAAGTCGCCGTCGAGAGCGCGAGTGGGATCATCGCTGAGCGACTGGGGGTACCAGAGGGTGCGCCTGTCGTCGCCCGGAAACGGATTCGATTCCTCGACGGTGAGCCGTTCAACATCAACGATACCTACCACACGCTGGAGCTGGCCGGTGGTACAGCGATCATGAATCCCGAGGACATCCCAGAAGGATCCAACTCCGTGATCGAACAGTTGATCGGCCCGGAAGTGCGGGCGATAGACGAGATCTACGTGCGGATGCCCACCCCTGACGAGACCCGTCGCCTTAAGCTGAGCACGGGCACGCCGGTCGCGATCCATTACTGCACTGGGTACACGAAAGACGGGGGAGTCGTCCGAGTCGAATACTTCGTCATCCCCGGTGATCGGCACGTCATCGTCTACGAGCGGGTACACCCCCAGGAGACGGAGGGATGAACCGATGACCGAGCCCGTGCGCGTCCGGCGGGCGTTAACCGAGGATGACATCGTGGAGGTAGCCGCGATGTGGACCCGGTCGGCCGCGTGGCTGCGCAGTAAGAACTTCGACCAGTGGCAGTACCCGGTGAAATGGGAGAACATCCGCAGGACCGTCGCCGACGGCACCTGCTGGCTGGTCACCGACCCCGATGGTAGAGCGATCGGGACAATAACAGTCGAGTTCGAGGCCGACCCCTACTGGGACCTCTCGGGCGACCCCGACAACGCGCTGTACGTTCACCGCATGGTCATCGAAGCCGGCGCTCGGGGAAGTGAGCTGGGATCGGCGCTGCTTGACTGGGCCGCCCGGAGCGCCAGGCGGGCGGGCAAATCCTGGCTCAGGCTCGATGCGTGGAAATCGAACCCCGCGCTACACCAGTACTATCTCGATAGGGGATTCACTCTCGTGCGGATTGACGACGATCCCGCTGACCCGTCCGGGGCATGCTTCCAGCGGCCCGCCACTGTCGAGTTACACGCCGGACCCGACGTGGTCGAAGACAACACAACCACGACCCGGGAACTCCCGGCGTCTGACAAGAGCAGAGGTGATCACCGGTGAGCCCTATCGACCCCGAGTTCTTCGACGACGCCGCGGTGCGCGCCGCGCTGGCGGCCCGTGACATCGGCACGCTCTACCGCCTCCTGGGGCGGGTCGGGGTGAGTCAGCGCCAGATCGCGGACATGACCGGTCAGTCCCAGTCGGAGGTGAGCGAGATCATCGTCAAGGGCCGCCAAGTGCTGAACGTGCGGGTGCTGGAACGTATCGCTGACGGGATCGGCATACCCCGGGCACGGTTGGGCGTGAGCTACGGTGAACAGGCGCCGGACACGCCGTCCGTCGAGGAGGACGTGGATGAGGCCATGAAACGCCGTGTCCTGATCGCCGCCATGATGGCAGCGGCCGTGAACCAGGGGGCGCATACCCTGGACGAGCCCATCGAGCTTGCCGTCACGACCGGGGAGTCGCTGCCCTCGCGGCTGGACATGTCCCATGTGCACATCGTGCGGGCTGTTACGGAGCGGTTGCGTGGGGTGGCCCGGTACTACGGTGGGCAGGGAGATGTGTTCGGCGCCGCCGCGATGCTCTACGGGCGGTGGATGCGGGTGCCCGCGCCTGAGGCGGTCAAAACACAGCTTGGTGCCGCGTTGGCTGAGCTGCACACCCAGGCTGGCTGGTACTGCCACGACTCGGGTGCGGACGGCATGGGCCACCTCACTCGCGCCGTGCGGCTGGCCGATGGGGCCGGGGACGCCTGTGGGATCGCCAACGCCGCATGGCACGCTGGGTTGGTGCTGGTCCGCAAGGGGTATCCCAACGACGCGCTGAAGGCATTTCAGCTCGGGCAATACCGACTCCGAGGGTTCGTGCCCGGCAAGTCCCTCTCGGCAACCGACGACTCCCGAGTACCGACCCTCACCGCGCAGCTGACCCGGCAGTCCGCGACCGCCTACGCCGTCATGGGCGGCCTTGATGAGGCCACCCGCTACCTCGCCGAGGCGAACGATGGGCAGGCGCCCCTCGATGCGTTCGATCGCGCGAGCGCTGATCTTGACACCGCGAGGGTTCAGCTCGACCTGGGCCAGCTCGACGCCGCCGAGCGGTCTGCCGCCAGCGCGGTGCGGATCTACCATGAAGGCCACCACCGCCGGAGCCACACTGTGGCTGAGCTCGTTCTTGCCGAGGTGCGCGTGCGCACCGGGGAGCCCCAGGGGTTGACGCTGGCCCACGGGGCCATCACCAAGGTGAAGACCTTGCAGTCCGTCGCCGTGCGACGGGAGCTGTTGGTGCCGCTGGCCACCGCGTTGGAGGCCCGGCCCGGTGCCGATACCCAGGAGCTGGCCCGGACCGCTCGACAGCTCGCCGTGACCCGGATCTAACGGCTTTCTCGCTGTGGTGGGTACCTCGCCCGGCGGCGGTCATGGGGGGCGGCACCGCCGGGCGAGGCGACTGGGGGGTGGTGAGGACGGGTGAGGCGCCCCCTCAGGGGCGTCGAGGTGGCAGGCGTAGCAGTGGCTGGCGCCGGGGGAAGCTGGGCAGCTGGCTGCGGATCTCGTGCCAGACGATGCAGGGAAAGGGGCTGCTGCGCCATCTCCAGGGGCGGCAGGCGCGGCATCGACCCGATGGGGTGGGCCCGTGATCGGCCAGGACCCGCCGCCACCTGGTGATGGTGGCGGGACGGTGGCCGGCTCGTTCCAGCTCGGTGATCTCGTCCCACACCGAGCGGGCGAACTTGCGGACGGGGGGGTGCTCGGCCAGCCACGCCAGGGTCCGGCTCGACAGGTCCAGCGCGGCGTCCATCCCGGGCGCTGCGCTGGTGGATGCCGTCGCGTCGGTCCCACGTGGGGTGTCCCGCGTCGTGGACATCAGCAACCGCCTGCCGTACCGAGCACGAGACGGGGTTGCCCCGAGCATCGCCGCGTCATGGTCTCCATGAGGGATCACGCTAGGAGACAGACAGTGACCAGGTGGGTACGTGGCGTACCCGGTGACGGGCGGTACCCCTCTTACTCCTGGATGCCGATCCGCGACGCCAGGCGCCGAACCTCCTCACGACTAGCCGCAGGCGCCTTGCGCAGCAGCTCACGGGTCAGCGCACGGGCCGGCGGCGAATAGATCATCGTCTCAGCGGAGACGTCCACCGCCTGCCCGAGCAGGTGCACCGCGCCGAGTTCCTCACCCACCAGCCGGTAACCCCGAGCCAGTTCCAGCAGATGCCGAGCGCAGCGCTCGGTGGACGGGATCGAGGCGGGATCGATGTTCGCCGCGTGACGCCGCGCCTCGTCCCCCCGGCCCAGCCCGACCGCGACCATCACGCCGTACAGCTCCACGAGGGTCCGGCCGATCCTGGTCTGCGGATACGCGTACCCCTCAGGCAGCAGCCGATGAGCGATCGCGCGGCCTTTCTCCCACCTCGCCCACGCCGACTCGTCCCCCGCGCGGGCCAGCGTCAGCGCGGCGCACATCTCCAAGTCGACGTACATCGCGGCCGATTCCTGATCCTCCTCGATCCGATCACGCACCAGCGGGATGGCGGAGTCCACCTCCAGGACGGCGTCCTCGTGGTCACCGACCGCCCGGATGAGAGCGGCGTAGTACCAGGAGGCCCGGGCCATCGCCAGGGGATCGTCGGCCTCCCGCGCGGCGGAGCAGGCGCGGTCGGCCGACATCCACACCAGCTCCCCAGCACCATGCCACGCCAGCCAGGTGTGCGCCAGGTGATACGTCTCCGCGAGCAGCCGATGCGCCTCCCGCCGATCCGGTCCCTGGTGTCGCGTCGCGGCCCGGCGGGCATCCAGGATCAAGCGCGGCAGAATCCTGCCGGTCTCGGTGCGCTGCTTGCTGGACGTATGCCACACCTGCCACGCGGAGTCCAACGCCGCCCGCACATACCCCGTGCTCTGCGGCTCACCCTCATCGACCCGGCGCATCAGCAGAGCGCGCCGCACCTCAGGCACCGCCACATGAGTCGGGCGCTCCACCACCGTGAAGGACACCCCAGGCCCGTACAAGGCCGACAGATCCCTGATACCCAACGCCCGGGCAGCCCGCACCGCCATCGTCAACGTCAACTCACGACGACCGACCTCGATCGCCTTCACCGACTCCACCGAACACCCCATCAACCCCGCCAGCTGCGGACGCGACTTCCCCGCCGCCTCCCGAAACATCCGCAACCGGACACCGGGCGTCACCTCGTCGCTCATCGCCACGCACCCCTTTCCCTCAGCACAGGCCACCAGCAAGGGTACATCCGTACCCCTAAGCGTCGATGCCGGTTGATCCGTGGGTGGGTCACGCCCAATACGCGCCCAAATCACCGGCGATCTTGACGCGAGACACGTGTTCTCCCTGGTCAGGCCGTCGTGAATTCACGAGTGTGCTCCCGCCTCCGGAGGCGGGAGCGCAGGTTCGAATCCTGCCGGGGGCGCCACGTCTGATCAGCCGGGACGGTCAGCGTGGCTCGAAGCTGGACGTTTCGTGGAATCATTCGTGGATTCAGTCGCGCTACTCTGCGTCCATGGCTGGTCGCCGAAGCCGCCCTCGCGGTCACATTGAGACGCTTCCGTCCGGGAGCTTCCGGACAAAGGTGTACGCCGGGATCGATCCCCTGACCCAC
>JBOHFG010000025.1:0-11710 GCA_050699575.1 Pseudonocardiaceae bacterium | reverse complement strand
ATCGCGTTCGTTTAGCCGGGGCAATAAAACCTCCAGGCGGGCTGCCATTTCCTGGAAGGCGTCGTCGTCGCGCACAATCCCATGTTAGTCTTCGGCGCAATTCTGCCAGGGCGACACTCTGCGCCTTGTTGAACATTCACTCGAACGTATTAGTTATTTATTTACAGTTACTAAGGTAGATTTTCTGAAGCTTCATCGGCGACTTCAATTATATCTTTTTTTGACGGCGAACGAAATGGCCACACTGCAACACGCTAAAGCGCTTGGTATCATAGCGGCTCGGCTCGGCACCTTCTTCGTGAGGCCGGTAGGGGAGGGCGGATGCTGTGTCGCTGGTGGGCTAGCTTGGGATCTTCAACACGCCCCCTATCCCAATGCCGTTAAGTTAGGCATGGGACCTTGAAGATGTGGATCTTTGGTGGGCTGTCGTGGACTTGGCTGTGATCGGTGGTGCGTTTGATGCGGTGGCTGTGAGCGCGGTATCTCTTGACCACCCGGGGATAGGTGCAGTCCCGTCGTGGGGGGTTGGGGCGTTCGGTGATTTCGTTGATGGTTTCAGTGAGTGCGGTGGCGAGTTTTTGAGGGGGCAAAACCCGCCTGGTTGGGGACCTGGCGGCGGATTGCGCGGTAGCTGCGGATGAAGGATAAGTCATCAGGGTCGGTGCCGACGGTGTCGGCGGCGTCTTTCATGACATGCCGTATCGCGTAGTGGGTCAGCAGCAGCGACCAGATTTCTTGTTTCACCAGTTTCGGGGTCTTGGATCGGAGGACCCGGTTCTGGCCTGTCTGGTGGGTTTCGATTTCATCGAAGGACAGTTCAATTTCCCAGCGTTCGTTGTAGGCCTTGGCGAGGTCGAGTGCCGGTGCGAGCTCGTGGTCCGTGATCGTGGTGATCAGGCAGAACAGCTCCCCGCCGCCAGGCCGGTTCTCGATCATGTACTCGACGACCCGGATGATCGAGGCCTGGGCTGGGCCGGGGTCGCCGCCGGCGGCCGCGGTGGCGATGAGCGCCTCGCGGCGCCGGCCACGGATCTTCGGGTTGATCACCAGCGATCGGTAGGAGCCATCAGGAAGCCATTCCAACACCGGCAGGGTCAGGTTCGCCGAGACCCGCCAGAGCAGCGCCGCGCCGGTGGCCAGGGCCTGCTGCCAGGCCTGATAGGAGTAGAAGTTCCGGTCGGCCAGCACCAGCATGCCCGCGGTGAACCGGGCGATCAGCTGCGCGGCCAGGGTCTGCTCACCGGTGGTCACCGGGCCGAACGCGGCGTCGACGACGGCGTGGGTGCCGCACTCACCGAGGGCGACGAGGCGGACCTGGGGGAAGGGACTGGGTGCCTCGGCGTTGCCGCCGCGGCCGAACTCCTCGTCGTTGTCCGCCGTGTCGGGCACGTCGAGGACCAGGCCGTCGATGGCCATCACCCGCAGGCCAGCGAACCACGCCCCGCGGGTACCGGCCCGGGCCATCGGCACCGCGATCCGCCTGAACAGCAATTTCATCGGGGCCTCACCCAGCCGCGTGCGGGCCTGCGAAACAGCACTGGTGGTGGGCACCTTCCAGTTATCCCGCCAGTTACCCAGAACCCGCAGCCCGTTCACGAGTTGGCGCATCACTTCTTCGTAGGAATCACCGAAAAACAGGTTCAACGCCAGCACGTAGTACACCACGACATGCGCGGGCAGCAACCGCGACCGCTGCTCGCGTTTCTTGCATTCGTTGATGGCATCATCGACGATGTCCCGATGGATCAGGCCACTCAGCACCCCGATCGCCACATGGTCGGTCAACCGGCCAGGCACCCGGGAAGAAACCCCTGCACTATTCGCCACGCCACTGATAATATCGCCATCAACCGCGTCTCTGTGATTTCTCGGCACTCGACACGCCGTACCGTTTGTGACACAATTGCATAACGTTAGCGACCCGTCTCAAGTCTCTAACTTAACGGCATTGCACCCTGACCCGCCGCAACAACCTCGCCCTCGCGCTCGATGGAATGGGGGAGTATCGGCGGGCCGCTGGGTTGCACCAGCAGACCCTCACCACCCGCGAACGTGTCCTGGGGGTCGCAGACCTATGCCCTGCGACCTCTGGGTTATGAGTCAGATCAGGAGCGTCCTAGGTATGCCGGCCGGTGCCAGTAGACGCACGTCATCTCCCCTCATACTGTCCCGCCTGTCCGATCCATTCTGGGTGCGCGACGAACGTCCCTGCTACACATCCTGCTACTGCACAAGGCCGCGATCTACTGACGTCGTCGCGCCCCAGATCCACCCGAGGCGGCGAATAACCATAGCGATCGAGCGCCCACCGCTCCTTGATCAGCGAGGAAACACCACCACGGCGAGACCGGTAGAAATCAGATAGGCCCACCCGAAAATCCCAGTATTCCCGAAGCTAATCTCAGAGCCGCCCCCGCCCCCGGAGGATCCCGACCGTGAGACCCACGCCGCCTCGCCCACCCAAGCTGTAAAAACGTCTGACCGAGGTCCGACGAGACCATGAATAGACCGCAAACCGGCTGGGGTGGTGCTGATCTGTTGCGGGGATCAGACGGTGTTCTGGGGCGCCTACGACTGGGTCAGCCGCCGGTGGGCCGTGCCGAACATCCTCGCCATCCGGTTCGGCACGGCGTCTATCACCAAGCTCGTCACGTCGGTAGCCGCGATGCAACTGGTGGACGAAGGGCACTCGGACCTGCAACAGGGCTCTTCTCACATGCCATCAGCCGATGCGTCGACTTGATCATCAAATCGCCCAGAACGGTCAAACATCAAATGTGCCGGAGCCCTGTCGTGCGGGAAGGGCTGCTCGGGCACCGGCACGCCGAGGAAGTGTGCGAGCCGTTCGTACCCGTCACCCGCGACGATGTTGAGCACCAGCAGATCGTTTTCTCGTCCTGCAAAGTAGCTGGTCACGTTCTGGACGTGGCGCCGGTAGACCCGGCGGAAGCGCTCCTCGTTGAACTCATGGCACCCATACACCGCAGCCTTCAGGAACCGTTGAATCTCCATGATAACTTCGTGCTCCTTGCTCCCATCGTATTCGAAATTCGAGAGACCAGCCTGGTGTTTGCGACATGAGTGCAACCAGCTGTCTTCCTCGCGAATTGTCAACACAAACTTGCTGCCCGGCCATCTTTGATCGAGATCCTCGTAGTATGGCGCGCACGTGATGTCGGTGATCCCGTCATAGTGTTCGAGCAAAGGGAAGTGAACATCGCCGCGCAGTAGCGTCTCCAGCGTTGCGAGATCGTTCGGGTAGTGTATAGTATCGATGCCGAGCGTGTGCAAAGCCTCAGTAAGCGAGTGTGATCCAGTACGCGCCAGGCCGATGCCGAAGACCTTGAAATTCGTGGGTGACAGACCATTGGTGACGGTATCACTCGCTGCGGCCTTGACCTCCTCGATGCTGATCTGCTCACTCTGGTTCAGGGCGAAACCGCCCTTATGCATTTCGACGTCGGCGCATCCTGGGAGATCGCGGATGTAACGCTTGACCTGGCTGGCAGGGGCCTCGGGTGGCACTGCGCTCATCACGTGATCCAGCGCGTGCCGGGCCACGTCAAAGTCAACACCATGCCCCCAGCTCGACCGTAAAATATCGAGGTGCTTTTTTTCAAACCTGGTGCGGTTGTGGAGCCACCACAGTGCATGCGTGACGAAGATATCGCTGGATCGCTGAAAATAGTCGTGCAGAATATGGAAATTCTTAAATACTTTTTCAGACCCGAGCCGACGAGAGGCGATCCTGCGCAGGTACCCGTCGGGACTGAGCATGCACGCAAGGTTGTCGACAGGCTGAGGGATTGTGCGCATCGCGCGTATCACGTCGAGGCGCATGACGTCCACACCGCAATAGGTCCGTCCGTGAAACCGATCGTGCCCGTAACAGCCAACGAAGGGTAACTCGTTCGCGTCCAGGAAAGGGCGTAGGTTTTCCAGAATCAGACAGTTGGCTTCCACGGAAACGACGTGCGAGCAGCGATAATCAATCCCAAGCATCCCCCGCGCAGCGAACCGCCACGGCTTTGTGTCACGGATGACGTGCGCACGATCAGGCTTTATGTGCTCCAGCGCGAGTTCGAGCGCTAGTTCGCTGGTGGGTTCGTCTCCGGTGCGGAAGACCAGCTCAATCGGGCGCGATCCCGAAGGTGCCCAGTTGCCCGGCAACGTCTCGACCACACCCGCAAGTGACTCGGTCATTTCTCAGGTTCCTTCCATATGTATAGAACGCTGGTACGGGGGGCTTGCCAGCCAGCCGAATGCTGGCCTGCTCGGCGTATATTTGACCGAACCGGTCGAGGAGGGCGTGGATCACAGGTTCCCGACGCACAGCCATGTGCATTCTTTCCACCGGCGCCATCTCGAAGCCTCGCGCGTCGTGACCCCAGCAAAGCCCCCAACCCGCCCGCTGCAGAGTCCCTGCGGTTAGGCTGCGGCCGTCCTCGCGGTGACTGTGGAATGGTTCAAGATGGAGGTCCGGTGAGGTGGGCGATGTAGCGGTCTGCTGAGCGGCGGATGGCGGCTGGGCCGTCGTTGATGATGGTCCGGTTCCACCAGCCGCTGTAGATTCGGTCGAAGTGGTAGCGCTCGACGCGGTGGGCGATTGCTCTGACTGTGGTGGCGTCGAGCGGGATGAGGTTGGGGTAGCTCCACATGAAGCTCACCCACCGGCGGTCTTGCATGACGGGAATGGTGTCACTGGTAAGCAGGGCACCCCGGCCGTGGGATCCGGCTGGCCAGTGGAGCACGGCGGAGCCGTCGAAGTGGCCGCCGATCCGGGCCATGGTCAGGCCCGGGACCGGGGTTATCTCGTCGCCTTTCCAGAGGGTGATGCGGGGTGAGGGTCGCTGGATCCAGTCCTGGTCCGCAGCGGAGATGAGGATCGGGGCATCGAAGGCCTCCGCCCATTCCACGCACGCGCCGTAGAAGTGCGGATGTGACAGGCAGATCGCGGCGATGCCGCCACGGCGGGTGACCTCCTGGCACGCGGCATCGCCGAGCAGGCATACGCAGTCCCATAACACGTTGCCCTGGGCAGTGCACACCAGCAGCGCTCGCTGCCCAGCCGCGAAGGACGGGCAGGTCCCGATCCCGAGCAGGTCGGTCTCCTCTTCCCGGAGATCGCTGGCGTGGTCGCGAGCAAGCTCGGCCGCAGTCGTCCATCGCTGATCGTTCCACCCGACGTATTGACGTTCGTCTTGGCAGATCGGGCAGCCTGGCGGCGGTTCGGGGGTGTCGGCCTGCTGCACACCACAGGTCACACAGATCCACGCGGACATATCGCGATTCCCTCCGAGGATGATACCAGAAGCACGGGGCCACCAATGAGGAAGGCGGCACCCGTCTGTTTAGTCTTCCTGCTCAACGCTGCACCGGCATCCAGCGGCGACGAATCGTTTGGGTGAGACCGCCCGAGGATCCGTCCGCACTCGAGGGTTTGTGGAGCGCGGATCTTGCAGTCCAGGTTCTGGCCGAACCTGCTGAGTCAGCTAAAGGCCGCCGAGGTCGTGGCCCAGCCGGTCGCGCTTGGTGCGCAGGTAGCGCAGGTTCTCCAGGTTCGGCCGGATGGGCAGCGGGACCCTCTCAGTGATCGTCAGGTCATAACCTTCCAGGCCAGCCCGCTTGGCCGGGTTGTTGGTCAGCAGCCGCATCGAGCGCACTCCCAGATCCACCAGGATCTGCGCCCCTGTGCCGTAGTCGCGGGCATCCGCTGGCATTCCCCGGGCAAGGCTGGCATCCATGGTGTCCGCGCCTGCGTCCTGCAGCTGGTAGGCCTGCAGCTTGTGCATCAACCCAGTACCCCGCCTCTCGTGGCCGCGCACGTAGAGCACCACCCCGCGGCCCTCGGCAGCGACAGCGGCAAGTGCCGCCTCCAGCTGTGAGCCGCAGGCACAGCGCAGCGAGCCGAACACGTCGCCGGTGAGGCATTCCGAATGCACCCGCACCAGCACGTCAGTTCCATCCCCGATCTCCCCAGCAACTAGGGCAATGTGCTCGACCCCGTCGAGCAGCGAGTCAAACCCAATCGCCCTGAACTCCCCATGCGCGGTCGGGATTCGGGCCTCCGCAACTCGTTCCACCTGCTTCTCAAACCGCCGCCGGTAAGCAATGAGGTCAGCGATGGTGATCAGCGCCAGGTCATGCTCGGCAGCAAAGACCTCCAACTCGTCGCGGCGGGCCATCTCACCGGGATCCTTCACCGAGACGATCTCGCACAGCACCCCGGCCGAGACCAGCCCGGCCAGCCGGGCTAAGTCCACTGAGGCCTCGGTGTGCCCGGGACGGCGCAGCACCCCGCCCTCCCTGGCCCGCAGCGGTATCACGTGTCCCGGGCGGGCGAAGTCGACCGACTTGGCATCCGGATCGGCCAGCAACCGGATGGTGTGAGACCGGTCCGCCGCCGAGATCCCGGTCGTGATGCCCTCACGGGCATCCACCGTGACGGTGTAGGCAGTACCCCGCCTGTCCTGGTTGGTATGGAACATCGGCGGCAGGTCCAGCCGGTCACAGTCCTCCCCGGTCAGCGCCACGCAGATATACCCCGAGGTGTACCGGACCGTAAACGCCAGCAGTGCAGGAGTGGCCCGGGCCGCAGCGAAGATCAAATCTCCTTCATTCTCACGTTCCTCGTCGTCCACCACGATCACCGGGCGCCCAGCCGCCACCTCGGCGATCGCCCGCTCGATGCCGACAAAGGCGCTCTCGGTCACAGTGCCCTCCCCCGCGTTATCCCCCAAACATCATGTCGCAGCCCCCGTCACTACCGGAACGGCACTGTCAGACATCTGTGAGTGTCGTTGCGGTGCTCCTGGGACTGTAAGATCAAAAATGTAACTCCTGAGATGGGAGAGGCACCTGAGACTGTTGTGGCGATGGATGTGGCGGCCGAGCCGGTAGGCGGCGTGGACGAGCGGCTGGTACGGGGGCTGGCCCAACGGGCGCGGGCCGAGGGCCTGAAGCTGACCCGGGGAGGATGACGAAGGTGGTGATTAAGTCCGCCCTGGAAGGCGAGATGGCCCCCCGTCCTCCAGGGGAGCCGCTGTGCCCTATCCGTGCCCGAGAGGTGCCGCACAGGTCATGTGCTGACGATGTTCTCCCGGGTCAGCGTGTATCTGCCACTCACGCTGCGGTGTCCGTTCCTAAACCACCGTGTTCCGGGAGATACCCAGCACCCGGGCGATCGCCCTGACCGCTAACCCCTCCGACCGGTGCAACCTGCGAATCTCTGCCCAATCCTCCACCGACAACACCCCTTCATCCCTCCCCAGCTCGACAGTGCGAGCCAGGCTCACCGGAGAAGGGGTCAAAATTCGGATGCTACGCCGGGGTCAGTTTTCATGTGCCGTCCACAGCAGGCTGCCGTGGCTTGTCGCGAGAGCCCGTTGGGCTTTGTAGCAGGACTTCGGGCGGACTGCAGGTAACGAAGAAGGTCCGAATTCGGATTCGCTCCAGTCACGCCGGAAATCCTCCCCCACGGCCGTTCCAAGATCATGGTGTGAGTCCGAGGATGGTGAAGGGCCGGTCCATGCGGCGTGCGGCACATCGGGTGGCTTCGGTGATATCGGTGCGTCCGGCCAGTCGGAGGGCGCTGATGGCGAGGTTGCGGAGCGCGGCCATGATTCTGGGCCCGGATCAGATTTTGATCTGGGATTTGTCTTCTTGGTAGAGGGTATCGCGGATTCAGTGCAGGGATTCGATCGACCATTGTTCCCGGATGGTAGCTATTCATCCCTGAAGGAGCGGGGTCGTGTCAAGCTGGGTTTCGGGGTATGATTTTTCTTTTCTTGTTCTCCGCCGTTTTTTGGTCGCGCCTGGTATGAAGCGTCGGAGTCAGGGATCGGCCGGAGGCCGACCGCGTGGCGGCCGCAGGTCCTTGACGCCGGCGCCCCGGGGCGCATCCTTGTTCAGGTGGAGAGGAAGTGGTTCTTCTCTGTGCGGTGGGTGTGTGAGCTGGTGGGGTCCTTCGGGGGTGCGGGGTTGTGACGGTGTGCCTGCTCCAGTGGGGTTCCCGGGTTGTGGGCACGTCCCCGTAGGGGGTGGCATTCATCCCTTCGCCGCGTGGTAGTGGCGGCATGGAGCACTACGACAGGTGACGGCCCGGGCGGGGTCAATCAGTAAGGACGACCACGCGGTGTTCGGGGGTCAGAATAGCGCCGGCTCGCACCCGGACCGTGGCTAGCGGTGATGGTGGTGGTCATGCCGTCAGCCGGCGGATGTGGTGATCACGCAGCCCGTAGTACACGCACTCGACGAGCTCGCGGGCCGCGGCGACCTTGGCTTGGTTGTGTCCCCGGCGTTCGGCCACGCGGTCGCGGAAGGCGCCGATGCGGGTATGGCGTTGTGGGTCGTGATGCTAGCGCTGTCGTCGCTGGCGCGGTACGAGCTGGCGACCTGGTCGAAGATGATCGATATTGACCGGTCAGCGGAAGCCAACGCGATCGAGCATCTTCTTGAGGAAGCGACCGCGTCCGTCCCCGCCGCAGTGCTTCATCTGCTTAACACCTTCAGATAACAGGGTCGGCGAGACCGGAGACAGCACGCACGAAGGCTGCAGCAGACATCCGCTCATGCCGCAGGGTGCGCGGTGAATGCCTGGGCATGAGCGGGCTACGGATACGTGGCGGTCGGTGTGACCTTCGTGGATCTTCGGGTGGATTGGGTGCGGCGGACACCGGCGTTGTGGAGAAGGCGTTTGACGCTGCTGAGGCTCGCGCCGTGGGTAGTGGCAAGGGAGGCGGCGGTGGCGCCCTCGCGGTAGGCGGTGATCAGGCCAGCGATGTCGCGCTCATCGAGGCGGTCGCGCAGGCTCCACGGACGTTTCGTGCTCGGTCTCGAGGCGCGTACGGGGTTGGTGAGCGCCGTAGTGTGGCAAAGCCGCAGGTCAGCGGCTTGAGCGGAGTGCGAGTAAGAGGTAAGTAGCTCCACCGAGAACGCCCGGGTCTCTGACCTGGGCGTTCTCGGTGTGCGAGTCCCTTCTCTCCACCGCTGTGGAAGAGTCGCGATCCGCATCCGCTCATGCCGAGTAGCGGGCGTTTGGTGCTGAATGTCGATGCACTGGCTCGGAATGGGACCGGTGTCGGTAGAGCTGGTGGCGCGTCGGCCTAAGGCATGTCGTCGAGTCTGGACGTCAACATTCACAGCACGCGAAGGGTCGGCCGACGCCGGGTGCCAACGAGCCGCAGGGGTGTCCCGCATAGCGCCCCTGTGCGGGAATCTCCACCGGACGGGTCATACGGGACACCCTGCCGCGTTCAGGCCCTCCGAGCTGTGGCGTTCCCGTATGAGGTTCCGCGCACGGGACGGAATGACCGTCGCTTCGGGCGTCGGGCAGCTCGCACTTGACAGTCAGAGGTGGTGGATTGAGACAGGTCGGCAACGTCCATGCGCATCAGCTGATCTGCTCGAACAGCGACACGATGATCCCCTCAGGCCCACGCACGTAGGCCATCCGCACGCTGTTCTCGTACTCACCGATGCCGCCGACGAGCCCGTACCCGTCGGCAGCCACCGCACCGACGGCCGCCTCGAGGTCGCTGACCTCGAAGGACACGTTGCGCAGGCCAAGCTCGTTGGCCATCGCTGTGGGCGATCCGGGCACGTGGTCGGGCGTCACGAAGCTCGCAAGCTCCAGCCGGGACCCTCCGTCGGGCGGCCGCAGCATCGCGATCTCACAGTGCGCGCCCGGGATTCCGCAGACGGTCTCCACGAACTCGCCCTCCACGGATCCGGTGCCCTCGACCTCAAGACCCAGTCTGACGAAGAACGCCGTCACCGAGTCGAGATCCGCGACGGTGATGCCGATGTGGTCGAAACGTTGTATGTGTGCCATGGGATCTATCCTTCAATAGTTGGCTTGCCGATTCGATGCTGGGACGGAGCCAGGCCGGGATCTCGACATGTTCTCGCCGCAAAGCCGTGGTCAACCCGGGATTTCGAATGCCCGGCGGGCAACGACAGGTTGCTCTCGCGGCGCTATGGGGCACGTCACCCACAGCCCGGTGGACGATCGGCCTGCGGGCCGATGAGTTCGGCTCCACGTGCGGGTCTATACGCCCATGAGCCAGCTTGCGTTGATCGTCAGAACCCCACCGGCGACCGCAAAGCAGCATCCGACTTCTATCGCTCTGGCGCCGGCCTCATGACGACGGTGGAGTCCAACGGCGTCACACCCGGGGTCGAGCACTTCGGCGCCGCGGCGGCGCCGCTCGTCCTGCTCGCGGGCGGCATGACCATGCTCTCTTGGCCCGACGCACTCTGCGAGGCGCTCGCGGGCGGGGGACGTCATGTCGTGGGCGGAATGGTCACCCAGGTCGCCGCGCTCGATCACCCGGACGCGTTCTCGGCGCTGACCCTGGTCGGGACGCGGCCCGTCGCACCGGGCCCGGTCGACGACGACCTGCCCGAGCACGACGCGACGATGATGGATCGCCTGTTCTCACGGCCGATGCCCGACTGGTCCAACCGGGCTGCCGTCGCGGACTACGCCACCGGCGGCGCGGAGATCCGCGGCGACGACCCCGCCGCCGCACGCGCGCGTGCCGAGCGCATCTGGGATCGCACACCGGCACGGAGCCCGCGGTCCACATGGCCAACCAGATGGGCATGGTGTTCTCCAAGCTAACTGCAAGCCGCGCTGGCGCAAGCGCCTACCCGAGCTCGCGATCCCGGTGCTCGTGGTGCACGGTCACCGGGACCCGTTCTTCCCCGTCGGCAACGGCGAGGCGCTCGCGCGCGAGATCCCCGATGCGAGGCTGCTCGTGCTCCAGCAGGCCGCGACCGCGATCCCCATCGTGGCCGCCGATGAGATCGCCAGCGCGATGCTCGAGCTCTAAAGACATTGGGACGGCAGCTGGACAGGAACGAGTCAGCATCCCGCAAGGGAACCGCCTACGGCGCGGCCAGTGGTCGTGGCCGTAAGATTGGACCGTCCCGCAAGCGGATCCTTTACTGGGACACAGCGATCGGCATCCTAAACATCGGGCTGTCGCTGACGATCATCGTGGCGGAGCCTGACCATCGGAAGCGCGTTAGATCAGAGTTCCTTCAGTGGCTGCGAGCCACGCATAGTCATGCAGGCTGAGTCGCCGGGAGCAATGTCCGCACATGCCGCTGTGCGCGCGGTGAACGCCGGGCATGAGCGGCTACGGATGCGTCGCGGTCGGCGTTGCCTTGGTAGCTCGTTGAGTGGGTGAGGTTCGGCGGTGCGTTTCCCCTCGTACCGTGGAGACATCGCCTATGAGGAGGCGGTGGTGTCACAGACGCGCAGGAAGTTTGATCAGGATTTTAAGGAAGGCGTGGTGCGGTTGGTCCGGGAGACCGGTAAGCCGATCGCGCAGGTGGCTCGGGAGCTGGGGGTTCATGATGGGACGTTGGGCAATTGGGTGAACGCGGACCGGCGGTGTCGGGAGCGCGGTGGTAGCACGCTGAGTGAGGGTGAACGGGCGGAGCTGGTGCGGTTGCGCAGGGACTGCGCGGAGTTGCGGATGCGGTGTGATGTTCTCAAGCGCAGTGTGGCCCTTTGGGTTCAGGAGGCGATGGGCCGGTAGCCGTGGCCGCGTTCATCGCTGCTCAGAGGGACGATCACGGTGTTCCGTACGCCACCGCGTGCCGGGCGCTGGGGGTGTCGCAGTCGTGGTTGTACAAGTGGAAGGCCGGGGTGTTGCCGCCGCGGGCAGCGCGCCGGGAAAGACTCAAAGCCGAGATCAGC
>JBOHFG010000024.1:0-2346 GCA_050699575.1 Pseudonocardiaceae bacterium | reverse complement strand
AGTACGCGTACGCATTCATCCCGATCGCGAATATCAGCGCGATGAGCATTCCGGTGCGGCCGAAAAACGCCCCAACCAACACCACCAGCGCCGACAGCCCGCCGAGCAGCAGCGCGGTCTTCAGCCCGTTGACGTGGTTGTGCACAGTTCGCCAGCTTCCCGGTGTGTTCGCGCCCCAATGAGTGCAACGCACCGGCCCGGTGCGGGGTTCCGCGCTCGGCTGTACTCAATCCCGGTCAGCGCGGCGATGAGCATAGTGCCGGGATTGCTACCCGTGGACGGGGTTTATTGCCTGCTGACGTGGGGCTGCGGGCGCGGTAGGGGTGACTGGCCGAGCGGTGGTAGCCGGTGCGCAGCGGAGGAGTTCGGTGGCGGTGGTGGTGCCGTCGATGACGGCGGTGGCTAGCTCGGTGAGCCGCTGGTTGTGGTTGCGGGCGTAGGTGCGGAGCAGGGTGAAAGCTTGGCCGAGGTCGATGTGGTGGCGTTCGGCGAGGACGCCCTTGGCTTGCTCGATAATCACGCGGCTGTCCAACGCGGTCTGCAGCTGATCGACCACGGTGTCCTGCTGGTGCATGGTCCGTTGCTGGATCAGGCCGATAGTGGCCACGTCGGCCATGGCTTGGCCGATCTGGGTGACCTCGGGTGCCAGGGCGTTCGGATCGATGTGGAACAGGTTCAACGCCCCGATGACCTGCGAGCGCAGCCGCATCGGCAGGGCGTGCACGGTCCGGAATCCGGACTCGGTGGCCGCGAGGGCGAATCGGGGCCACCTGTCGGCGGCCATGCTCAGGTCGGGGTGGCTGACCGATACGCCGGTGCGGTAGCAGTCCAGGCAGGGGCCGTCGTGGTTCTGTAGCTGGAACAGCTCCAGCAGGTGGATGTTCTCGGCAGAGGAGGCTATCACCTGCAACCGGTCGTGGGAGTCGCCCAGCAGCAGCCCGGTTGCGGACACGTCGAGTAGCTCCACGCAGCGATCTATCAGCATGTGCAGGAACTCGACCACGTCGAAGTCGGCGACCAGGGTGTCGGCGAGATCGACGAAGGTTCGGGCCAATCGGTCATCGACCATCGGTGTCACCTCTGACGAACAGATCCTGGGGATGACGGTACGCCTCCTCATGCGGTGTGATCGGGGTCAAATCGTAGTCGGCGGGCGACAACGTCGGCCGCCAGCTCGGATAGTGGGCGCTCCTGGGCGAACGCCCGCGCGCGTAGCCTGCTGAACGCCTCGGCGATCCCGACACTGAGCTGTACTGAGATCATACCGGTGGCCTGGTGGATTTCGGGGCGGCTGTCGGACAGCGCATCACCCGCCGGGTAGCCCTCCTGGGAGTCGATGCCGGTTTGCTCATCGAGCATCAGCCGCAGCGCGAACTTGGCGAATACCCACGCCTCAGCCAGATCCTCGGCCGGCAATGGGCCCGGGCAGTCTGAAGCTAGCACGAAGACTCCGCCCCGGATGGCACCCAAACGCACCGGCAGCGCGAACAGCGCCCTAGCCCCGGCCTCGACGGCCGCCGGGGCAAACAACGGCCAGCGAACCTGCTGCTCGGCTGAGTCCAGGTCGCTCACCAGCACCGAAGGGCCACCGGCCAACACGTCCAGCGACGGGCCCTCGCCCACGGTGAGCTGCAATTCCTCCAGCTCCCCGCTCAGCCCTCCGGTGGCGCAGAGCGCCTCGGAGACCACCCGACCACTGCAAACTGATACCGCGACTCCGCTGACCGGCAACCGGGCCGCAGCCGTCTGACACAGCGAGTGCAGGGAGACCGGGACGCCGAGTGCATCGGCGTGAGCGGTCACCACACCCCACACTCGGTCGGCCCGGGTGGCCTCCGTCACCAGCTGCTGCCTCCTATCCGCTTCCAGGCCGATGGCGCCGCGAGGCGGGCCTGCGACCGAGAACATGGCATAGCGGTCGCCGCGGTAACAGTGATCACGCCATAGGGGGAGGTACATCAGGGTCGATACCGAACGGTTCAGGCATCCAACCGGTCCTCCAAGTAGTCTGCATAGCGCTCGATCCACGCACCACGTTCCCCGTCGGTGCAACACGCCAGCCAACCGTGATGCCAGATAGCGTCGGATGCCGCGGAGCACACCTGAAACCGGTGGACGAAATCGTCGTTGATGTACTCCAGCACCACCACACCAGCACTGGGCGAAGCGCTGACGAGTGACCCGTTGCTGGGATCAGCCGCCACCGTGCGCGTAAACAGGTCTTGGTGTCAAGTTGTGAACGCACCACCAGCTTCAACCGGCCTCGACCAGCAATTTGTTGAGGACTTCGGTCGGTTTCTTCCAGTTGAGTGTCTGTCGTGGACGGTTGTTGAGTTCGTCGGCGAC
>JBOHFG010000023.1:0-27254 GCA_050699575.1 Pseudonocardiaceae bacterium | reverse complement strand
GCGCAGACTGGTGACACCATTACGTCATCAACCAGCCGGTTCGAGGATGCGGTCACGGTGTTGCGCTAATGTCCTGGTCACGTACTGGATCACTCCGTGAGGGGAGCGGGGAAATATATGGTGACTGCCAAGCGCCACGCTTTGGCGGCTCGTCGCGAGAGCGTGGGCCATACCCAGGAAACACTCGCTGAGTTCGTGGGGGTCGAGCCCACGACGGTGGGGCGCTGGGAGCGTGGTGAGACCTCTCCCCAGCCGTCGTGTCGGCCCAAGCTTGCTGAGGGCCTGGTCATTTCGGTGGAAGCGTTGGACAGCATGCTTGCCGAGGGTCGGCCGGCCAAGGCAGTGCTGATCGTGGAGACGACCGGCGAGCCGGACGATGATCTGGTGCTCTCGGCACCGTGGAACCACCGAGGTACTGTCGAGTCAGCAGTCGTGCTGAGAGGTGGTGATCACCCGGTGAAGCGGCGAGGGTTTGTGTTCCTAAGTGGCTTGGCGTTGACCGCTCCGGCGCATCAGTGGTTGATCCACGAGCCGGGGCCATTAGTCTCCGGGTTGTCGGGGCGTCGGGTGTCGCCAGCGCTGGCAGACCGGTTTATGGCCATGATCCCGGAGCTCCGGGGGATGGACGATGTGGCCGGTGGCGGCACGGTGCTCTCGCTGGCCCAGCAGCAGTTCGGGATGATCGCTGGCCTGCTCGACCAGGCGTCCTACGACGAGCCGACCGGCCGGAAGTTCCTGGTCGCCTTGGCTAACCTGGGACAGCTCGCGGGGTGGACCGCGTACGACGCGGGGCAGCCAAGCCTGGCACAGCGCTACTACGTCGCCGGGCTGCGTGCGGCGCACAGTGCTGACGACCGACCACTGGGCGCCCACATCCTCGGCTCGATGGCGTACCAGGCTGCCCGCGAGGAACACCCCATCGAGGCCTGCACCCTGATCGACACCGCCGTAGCCGGCGTGCGGGGCCGGGAAACCCCGCGCCTGCTGACCGCGCTCTACAGCAGACAGGCCTATGCCTTAGCTGTTTTGCGAGACTCCTCAGGCTGCATGGCGGCGATCTCAAAAACTCGCACTCAGGTCGAAGGCATCAAGCAAGACGACAATCTCCCGTACCTGTACTGGGTGGGCCCGGCGGAGGTCACCGCCGGGTCCGGGCGCTGTCTGCTGAAACTGGGTAAAGCCGACCTGGCGGTCGACATGCTGGAAGAGGGTATCGGCCTGTTTGATGAGTTGTTTATCCGCGATCGGCGCAATTACTCCATTCGCCTCGCGGAAGCGTTGACCCATCCGGGTCCGCAGCAGAACCTCGAGGCCGCTGTTGAGCGGGGCAAAGAAGCACTCGAGTTGTCGACAAACCTGAACTCAGCCCGGGGAGTCGACCGTCTCCGAGGCTTCATGAGCCAGCTGAGACCACACACCAAGGTGCCCGCGGTGCGAGATTTCGTGGACCGCACACGCAACCTTATGGCGGTGTGACAAAAATAATGACGGCGGTGGCCGACGAGTCAGGCACCCCGGAAACCGATGCTACGAGCGCGCACCGACCCCTACTAGCAGACCGCGCGCGGATTCCGGCGATGCTCGTGATCGTGCTGGCGATCATTGTGATTGCCGTTTCCGGAATACGCTATGCCGATCAAGACATGGCAGGATACCTGGACCTGCGCCTGGATGCGTTGATCAGAGATCACCTGAGCCGGGATCAGCCCCTCACCCGGACCCTGATCAGCCTCGGGAACCCCGCACAAGCCGCCATGCTCGTCGCTACGGTGGCCGCCGCCGCTGCCGCTGCCCGGCGCTGGTCGGGTGTGCTGCTCATCATCATCGGCACCGTTACCGCAGTCACGATCACCGAGCTGATCCTCAAACCACTCATCGGGCGGCTGAGGTTCGGACACCTGTCCTTCCCCAGCGGCCACACCACGGCAGTGGCCGCAGTCGCCATCACGACCGCGATCCTCATCAGTGGAGCCCGGTGGCCGCGCAGTACCACCGTACGGCTCATTACCGGCCTGGCTGCGGTAGCGGTGGCAGTCGGTGTCGCGCTCTCGCTGGTCGCCCAGCACATCCATTACGCCACCGATACCATCGCCGGCTACTGCGTGGCTCTCGCTACCGTGCCCGCGGTGGCACTGTTCCTCGATTTCTTCGCGATCAGAAAGGACTGTTGAAACCCGGCCGGGAGGAGTCGTCGATCTCCACTGCAGTGACGTCGTTTGCCGTGATGTTGTCTTTCACGGTGCAGCCGGTAGAGCCGGTGTTAATCACTACTCCCCGCTTGAGACGTGGACCGTCGAACCGGTTCTTCCGCACGTCGACGTTGGGCCAGCGGCGAAGGCTCACCGCCTGGTCACCGTTGGTCGCACAGGTATTGCCGATGAAGGTGACCGACTTGGCACCAGCGGGTGCGTCACCGTTGCCACGCTCGTCACCGGTAGCGATCAGGCAATGCTCCTCGACGTTCTGGCAGGTGTTGCCCACGATCTCCACATCGAAGGTGGCCGGGTGCCCGGCATCAAATGTCTGGAAACAGTCGGGATGCGCAGCGCCCGGCGAGCCGCTGGCTGACAGGTCCCGGATCACGTTACTGATGATCCGGTGACCGTTACCAAAAAAACGCACCCCATCAGCGTCGCCGTCGGCCCCAGCCACAGTGGAACTCACGAAGTTCTCCCGCACGGTGATCCGCTGTCCACTGATGGAGATGCCGGTGGTGGCGACCTGCGTCACGGTGTTGGACTCGATAATGGAGTCGGTGCACGAAGCGCAGATGATCCCGCCTCGCTGGGTATCGCGAACGGTGTTCTTCTGCGCAATGATGCCGACCCCCTCCAGCAGCAACTCGCCACCGCCGACGATCGTGAAACCCTGGATGACGATGTGGTCGGCAAGGATGTGCAGCTGGTGGGCGGTGGACTGTCCATCAGAGACGAGGCTGATCGGTGCGGTAGCGGTGCCGGATCTGATCATGGTCAGATCCACATCGGCGAGGTCCGTACCGACGAAACACAACGTGTCTCCCGGCACCGCGGCGGTGATCGCGGCGCGGGCGTCCTCGACATTCCGGATCGTGCGGCTGCAGGGCTGGCCGGCAGCGGCGATCCCGGCAGTGAGCAGCCCCGCACCGAGCAGCGCGACAGCACCCACCGACATGGTGCGAACGACCCGGGTCACCGGCACGTCCCCTTACCCCACGCAAAGATCCGCATCGCCACAAGCGTAACGCTGCGCCAACGCGAGTCACCCTCTGCGCACAAGAGACACGCGGCATCCCGTCCCCGACATGGAGCCTTGTCGGGGTTATAGGGGTCCGAATAACTCCGACAAGGCTCCATGTCGGGGACGGCGGGGGACGATGGAGCGATGGGCGAGGCGTGCGCGGGGGTTGATGTGGGGGGCACGTTTACGGATGTTGTGGTGTACGTGGCTGGGGGGCGGGTTCGGGCGGTGAAAGTGCCTACCACGGCGGCCAACCAGGCCGTGGGAGTTGCGCACGGTGTCCAGCAGGCGTGGGGCGGCGCGGCGTTGCGGCTGCTGCCGCATGGCACGACGACAGCCACCAACGCGGTGCTGGAGCGCAAGGTTGCCCGGACGGTGCTGGTGACCACCGACGGGTTCGCCGACGTGCTGCAGATCGCCCGGCAGGACCGGCCCGCGCTCTACGACCTGGCCGTCACCCGCCCCGCGTCGCTCGTGCCACGCGAGCTGGTGGTGACCGTTGTCGAACGGACCGGCCCGGACGGCGCGGCGATCATCGCGCTGACCGACGAGGAGATCGACCGGATGGTGCGCCAGGTCGCGCGCTGCGAGCCCGAGTCGATCGCGGTGAGCCTGCTGTTCAGCTACGCGAGCAGCGAGCACGAACGACGGCTGTGCGACGCGCTGAGCCGGCTGGGCGTGCCGATCACGCGATCCAGCGCGCTGCTCCCGGAGTTTCGCGAGTTCGAGCGCGCGTCGACGTGCGTGCTCAACGCCGCCGTCGCACCCGTGATGCACCGTTATCTGGCCAACCTGACAGCCCAGCTCCCCGGCCCGACGATCACCGTGATGACCTCGGGCGGTGGCACCGCCGGCGTCGACTTCGTGGCCGCGGCCCCGGTACATACGCTGCTGTCCGGGCCCGCCGCGGGGGTCGTCGCGGCGGGTGCGGTGGCGCGGTCCGCCGGCTTCGCGGACGCGATCACCTTCGACATGGGTGGCACGTCCACCGACGTGTGCCTGATCCGGAACGGTCAACCGGAGGTGTCGACGTCCGCGCAGATTGCGGGGTTGCCGTTTCGCACCCCGGCGGTCGGGATCCACACCGTGGGCGCGGGTGGCGGGTCGATCGCCTGGGTCGACACCGGCGGCGCGCTGCGGGTCGGCCCGCACTCAGCCGGTGCCAATCCGGGTCCCGCCTGCTACGGGCTGGGCGGTAGCGAACCGACGGTGACTGACGCACACTGCGTGCTCAGCCATCTCGACCCGGATCGGGAGCTCGGTGGCGGTTTGCGGCTGGACCTCGACGAGGCCACGCGGGCCGTCGGTGGGCTACCCGGTGGGGCGCCCGGGATCCTCGCGGTGGTGCGGGCCACGATGGCCCGCGCACTGCGCAAGGTCAGCACCGAGCGCGGTGTCGACCCGTCCGGCTTGGTACTGGTCGCCTACGGGGGGGCCGGCCCGTTGCACGCGACCGCGCTGGCCCGCGAGCTGGGTTGCCGCGCGGTGGTGGTGCCACCCGCCCCGGGCGTGCTCAGCGCGCTGGGCCTGCTGCTCGCGCCGGCCCGCTACGAGGCGTCCCGGACAGTACTGGCGCCGGCCGAGGACGACCTGTCCGGCGCCTGGCAGGCGCTGGAGGCGCAGGCCCGCGAGGAGCTGCAGCGTCAGGACGTAACGGGTGAGATCACGGTGTCCCGGGTTGCCGATGCGCGCTACGCCGGCCAGTCCCACGAGCTGCGGATCATCGCCGACGACGGCCCAGATCTGGCGCAGCTGCTGCACCGCGCGCACCGGGAGGCCTACGGGTACGCCATGCTCGACGAGCAGGTGCTGGTCGTCACGCTGCGGGTGGTGGCTCGGGGTGAGCCGATCCTCGCGCAGCCACCTGGCGACTGGGATCACGGGGAACCTGCTCCGGAGCGGGTTCGCGAGATCGGTGACGCAGGCGCGGCCCGGGTGCTCTCCCGCGCGGGGCTGGCAACCGGAGACGAGGTCGCCGGCCCCGCGTTGATCGAGCAGCCGGACACCACCACCGTGCTCGCCGCTGGGGAGGTTGCCGTGGTCGACGACGCCGGCAACCTGGTGGTGCACCTGCCTGGCTGATCAGGGCGAACAATGCACCCGTAGTTCACTTGATAGCGACATCTTGTTTCTTTTAGCAGATGAGCTACCGCCAAAAACTTGCATTTGCCACCCTATCGTGCCTATTCTCACCTGGCTGTATCGAGCACGTGTCGAACTGATGTACCCGGCGCATGCCGTGTCCACACCGAACAGAGAGATCCTCACACGGTGATTCGGGGGCACCCGGGCTGACCATCGTCGCTTACCTCGACATGGAAATCACAAAGGAGTGTCATGAGAGAAACAAATTCGAGTGGTGGGTACCCGAGGCGCCGCCGACGTCCGATACCGCGAGTCGTGCTCGCGATCGTCGTCGCGATCGCGATCGCGCTCGGGCTTTCCGCCACCACAGCCAGCGCGGCACCGGTAGCCCCGTCGTTCTTACCGAACTATCTGATGGTGTCCGACGGCGCCGCAGCGAAGGTCTACTTCTACCGTGTTCCCGGCATGACGCTGACCGGCACGCTGACCGGGGTCAAACTCGGCAGCAGTGGATCATCTCCCCCCGGCACCGACCCAGCCGCCAACACACCCATGCACGGCGGAGCCATCGTCTTGCCCGATAGCCGTATCATCGTCAACGACGAGAGCCAGCAGCGGACACTGGCCATCAAGCTCGACCCTGCCGGAGTACCCAGCATCGTCAACAGCACCAGCTCGCGGCTGGGAACCGAGGCGCCCTGGACAGCAGTTGATTCCCTTTTCCGCTACTACGCCGTCGCGTCCAACGGAGGAGGTTCGTCGCCCAACACCGAGATCCTCAACCTCATCGATCTCACGACGTTCACGAACACCCAGCTCGAGATCCCGCTGAAGGGCACGACCGAGGACCTGACTCCGTTCTTCGGCGGCAACCCCCTGACTCTCTTCGCGGGCGTAGGCGGCAATGAGATGCGCGCCTACAACGTCGACGCGCTGCTGCACGGCAACACCACACCCACCGGCACCTTCCTGATGGGCCCGAACAGCCACGGGGGCTTCAGCTCCCCAATGACCGGGACAATCGGGATCACAACCGGCCCGCAGCCGCCCACTTTGGGCGCGGGAACGAGCCAGACACCAAACCCCGCTAACCTGGGCATGGACGTGTTCAACGTAGCCTGCGGTTCCCTCCAATGCACCTTACCGTTCGGCGCCGCGGTCCCGTGCATTTTCACGTTTTGCACGTCGCTGACAAACCGCGTCACGGTGCCCTGGAATGCGGATGGCCTCACCTTATCTAAAGGCAACCGGGTGCGAGTGATGGCCGACGGCGCGCACATCATGACGCCGCTCAACGTGGACCTGACCCCCGGCATCGCCACCGACTGGAAGGACGTCCGCCTCGACGCCCACGTCACCGACCTGGTGACCAAAACCGCTCGACGCATCAACGTCGGGATGGGAGCGACCTCACGAGGCTTCCCCGTCTCGCAGACCTACGCCGTCGAGCCGATCATCAGACCGAAGGTCCCGGGCGGTAAAGACCAGCTGAAAATCATCGACGTGCGCCCGAACTCGCCGACCTACCTACAGATCGTCCGCACGGTCAACCTGGACCAGATGACCAACGGTCCAGTGGACGGCGTCGCTCCGGACTACCCGACCTACGAGCGACGGTTCGCGGCCATCACGCCGGACGGGCGCTACGCCTTCGTCACCCGGGGCGGCGACGGGAAGGTCGACATGGTGGACACCTCCACCGGCGCGGTGACCACCGTCACCGTGCCGAGCTCACTCACCGGCGGCGGTCACATCACCGCCTTCCAGGTGGGCCGCATCCCGTGGGATCTCTCTGGCCGGTAAAAACACCGTTCGGTCTGGCGGCAGGTCCCGGGCAACCCGGGGCCTGCCGCCAGACCGCGACCGTACCGAACCACGGTCACCGCCAGCCCGGATCTGGCGCCCGGGTGCTCTCCCGCGCGGGAACGCGTGCCCGAGGAGCGCCGTTCAACACTATCGCTATTTGATAGCAATATATGCACGGAGTAGTCATCGCCGCACAGCGCATATCCGGGCACCAGTACTTTCGGTACACATGACAAGGATACTGTTTTGTCCGCGCCAGTACGGGCGTCCAGCAGTGCTGGGTGATAATCTGTCCCATGTCCGTACAGTGCGCCGTGCCACAGGGCGCCAACCGGATCAAGGGAAAGCCTATTCGCAGACGTGGTATCGTACGCGGCCATGCGGCCAGTATGACCGTTGATGTAGTCATAGAGAATGATCACGCCATCATCTGATCGAATCCACACGCGACTGCTGGAACTGCTGGACCTCAACATGCCAGGCGACACTGCCAGTCTAGACATCCACCGCCATCACGCCCATAGAGTCATATCCGGGGGTTGTGCCGCGGCCGGGAACGGTCGCGTAATACGGGGTGGCCACCAGAGTCTTTCCATTCCCAGTCACCAACGTCGGAGTCCACCCCTCGGCATTACTGGGAACACCTCTGTCAGGCAGCCGCACTGACCAGCGGGGCTGCCCGGTGGCGATCGCCGTGTCCAGGCTGGTCGGCGGCACCGTCCGATACCGCACTTTCCTCACCCAGGGTGCCCTGGACTTCCTGGAACAGGAAGTGGCGACCCTTGATGGGCTTGAGGAGGTCCGGGTCGTCAGCACTGTGCCGATTCTGCCGCCGGCAGGACCACCCAACCCCAAGATCGAGATAGCGTCTGACCAGCGCGCCAAGGGAACTGAGGCACAGTGACTGCGCTTGGTGAGGTCCTTGAAACGGCCCGCCGAGCGCGGGGCCTCACGCAGGCCGACCTGGCTGACAGGGCGGGACTCACTCAGGCGGCGCTGTCACGGTACGAGAACGACCTCCGCGAACCGGAGATAGATGCGCTCCAGCGCGTCGCGGACGTCCTGGGCGTGACGGTGCCGTTCCTCACGCAGGCGGGCCGCGCCCGCGGTGGCATGGCCATGGACGCGCACATGCGCCGCCGAGCGACCGCGCCACCCGGGACCTGGCGCCAGCTCGAGGCACGGTTGAACGTCTACCGGTGGCACGCCAGCCACCTGTTCGAAGAGGTGTCCCTGCGCGCTGAGCAGCATGTCCCCACTCTCGATCCGCTGGAGGTCACACCTGAGCAGGCCGCGCGGTTTGTGCGTGCGCAATGGCGCATGCCCGCCGGACCGGTCCGGCGCCTGGCGCAGTGGCTCGAGGCCGCTGGATATCTGCTGTTCGGCGAGGATTTCGGGACGGGCCGCGTCGACGGTTTGTCGCAGTGGGTCGGCGACCATCCCGTCATCCTCTACAACGATGTGGCGCCCACCGACCGGGTTCGACTCACTCTGGCGCACGAACTCGGTCACCTGGTACTGCACGCCGCCACCACCAGCGCCGACGACGTGGAGGCCGAGGCCAACGCTTTCGCGGCGGAGTTCCTCATTCCGGCCGAGGTCGTCCGGCCGTCTTTGCGCAACCTCAAGATTGGTCGCCTGCTCGACCTCAAGCGAGAATATGGCGTGTCGATGCAGGCACTCGTTGAACGCGCGTACCATCTGGACCTGCTGAGCCCCACCCAACGCACCAGCATGTACAAGATGTTCAGCGCCAGGGGCTGGAGGACGTGTGAGCCCGGAAGCGAGGACATCGCACCTGAGCGCCCAGTACTGGCCCAGTCAATTGGTCAGAGCTTGAGCGCCCGCGGTCTGAGCCCGCACGAGGTCGCGAGCATCGCCGGATTTTCTGAGCCCGCTCACAACACCTTGTTCCGACCGAGCGGGCTGCGTACCGTCTGACAGCTCAATCACAGGTGGCTGGCCTGAGTCCGTATGCTTCCAGCTGGGCGTCGAGTGTGGTGACGGCGTGGGTGTTTGCCCAGGGTCGCATGCGGATTCGGGTGGCGTGAAGTTCTGCGGTGAGTCGCGGGGAGAGGCTGGCTGCGTCACCGAGTACGCGCGCGGCCTCGGTGATCTCCTCGGCGAGCACGAGCGCGGTACCCAGTATCACTGCACAGTGCGCATAGTCGTGCACACAGGGGGTATGCTCGTATCGGGCTAAGGCGCTGGTTGCGGCTTCGACGGCTTGCCATGGTTGGCCCAGCAATGCGAGGAATTTGCTGCGATTCCTGTCTAGCGTGCCCTCGTGTACCCAGTATGCCAGTGACTCGGGGGCACTCGCGGTTCCCTGGGCAAGGAACTCCTGAGCTCGTGCTGCGTACACGGCTCGGAGAACGTCCGCGTCGGCCTACGCCGCCGCTTGCCGCGCCTGGCGAGCTGACAACCGTGCTGGCGACCGTCACACCGTGACGAGCCCGGCCAGCCCGTTTTCCGTAGCCGGCACCCGCATCGCTTGACCTGCCTCCACTGACGTCCATAACATTGGCCGGTGATGCCCCGCACTCAGGAAATAGTGCACCTCAGTCGGGACATCAGGATGTCAGCCGGGGCGTACGAGCAGTTCCTCGCTGAACTGGACCGTCCGGCGGAAAGCGGGCCAGCGTTGCGCGAGCTGTTCTCCCGACCTCGCAGAATCCAGTTCGGTGAGTCTCAGGCGTAAGCACATGGCTGAGCTGTCCGCCGTGGGGCTCGAGGTTTTTCGGCACGCGCTGGCCGGGGTCGCCGAGGAGATGGGTGTTGCGCTGCGGCGCGCGGCGTACTCCCCCAACATCAAGGAACGCGCTGACTGCTCAGCTGCGGTGTTCGACCCCGACGGGGAGATGGTCGCGCAGGCCGAGCACATTCCGGTGCACCTGGGTGCCATGCCGGCCAGTGTCCGCGCGGTGCTCGACGTGTTCGGCAGGCTGCGGCCCGGTCAGCAGGTCTGCGTCAATGACCCGTATCTGGGCGGAACCCACCTGCCGGACCTGACGATCGTTGCCGCGGTCGGTGCTGGCTGCGAGTTGGTCGGGTATGTGGCCAACCGCGCGCACCATGCCGACGTCGGCGGGGCAGCACCAGGGTCCATGCCGGCCACCGCCACCGACATCGCGATGGAGGGCATCCGCATCCCGCCCATCCTCATCGCCGACGCCAGCGGGGAACGTGACGACGTGGTGGCGCTGATCGCCGCGAACTCGCGGACCCCCAGCGAGCGCCGGGGTGACCTGCGAGCGCAGCTCGCGGCCAACCATGTGGGGGCCCGGCGGTTGCGGGAGCTGGCTGCCCGGATGGGGGCAGCACGGCTGCGCGAGGCGATGGCGGCGGTCTGCGACTACTCCGACCGGCGGGTCCGGGCGGCCGTGCGGGATATCCCGGACGGCCGCTACCGCTTCGCCGACATCCTGGAGATCGGCGCTGGAGTCACGATCCGTGCCGCGGTGACCGTCGCGGGCGACGAGGTGACGATCGACTTCGACGGCACCGACCCCCAGGTCCCGGTGAACCTCAACGCGGTGCTCGCGGTGACCCAGTCCTGCGCGATATTCGTGTTCCGGATGCTGACCGACCCCGACGCCCCACCCAACGCCGGCTGCTACCGATCCCTGCACGTGGTCGCCCCGGAAGGCTCTGTGGTGCACGCGAGGTTCCCCGCGCCGACCGCCGCCGGCAACGTCGAGACCAGCCAGCGCATCGTCGACGTCCTGCTCGGCTGCTTCGCCCAGGCGGTACCCGAGCGAGTGCCGGCGGCCAGCCAGGGCACGATGAACAACCTGCTCATCGGTGCCGGTGGTGATCGGCCGTTCAGTTACTACGAGACGCTGGGCGGCGGCGAGGGCGGCACTCCCGGCCGTCGCGGCATGTCCGGGGTGCACACCGGGATGACCAACACCCGCAACACCCCCGCCGAGGCAATGGAGCTGGACTACCCGCTGCGGGTATGGCGCTACGAGCTGCGGTCCGGCTCCGGTGGGGCCGGCCGGCATCCCGGCGGGGACGGTCTGATCCGGGAGGTCGAGGTGCTGGCCGACTGCACGCTGACCGTGCAGTCCGAACGGCGCGTGCACCCGCCGTGGGGGCTGCACGGTGGCCAGCCCGGGGCGGTAGGCCGCAACATCCTGCGCCGCGTGGACGGGACCGAGGAGGAACTACCCAGCAAAGGCACCTGGCCGCTGCGCCGCGGTGACCGGATCCGCATCGAGACCCCCGGCGGCGGCGGTTGGGGCGCGCCCGCCGTAACAGCAATCGACGCTTGACTAGCCAGCGTGACGCGCAGGGTATCCTGATCCCAGGTGGGGTTTTTGCGCAGTCCGCATAGGCTGACAATAAGGAATAGTAATGACTGAACGGGTTGCCCAGCTGGGTCTGCGCATTGAGACGGACCCGGAAGCCGATGCTGCAGAGCTGGCTGAGCTGGCGGTGGGTCTGCGCGAATGGCTCCTGGAGCTGGACATCGAGAGCGCCGATTCACTGACCGCTGGTCAGGCGCCACCCGGTACGCGCGCCGGTGAGATTGTCGTAGCGGGCGCGCTAACCGTCATGCTTACCCTGTCCAAGAAGCTCCTCACTGCGCTCACCGAGACAGTGCAGTCGTGGGTCTGCGCCCTTGGCGGGCGCAGTGTGAAGCTTGAGATCGACGGCGATGTGCTGGAGGTCACCGGTATCACCCGGGACGACCAGCGTGAGTTGATCGAGGCCTGGATCAGCCGGCACACCGACCGGTGACATCGCCACTGAGCGACACGAGAGCCGCACTGCTGGTCGGCTGCTCCAGCTACGAGGACCCGGCGTTCCTCCCGCTGGAGCCACCAGTCCAGGACGTCAGCGGGTTAACCCGCGTGCTCATCAACCGAGAGATCGGTGATTTCACCGTCAACACACTGCTCCACAGGCCATCAGGGGTGGTCAGAGAACAGATCGAGGGCTTCTTCGCCAACCGCAAGCCCAATGATCTCTTGCTGCTGTACTTCTCGTGCCACGGGGTACGGGATTCCAGCGGGCAACTGCACTTCGTGGCAGCCAACACCAAGAAGGAACGGCTGGGCGCGACAGGGATCTCAGCGCGATGGGTAAAAGAGCAGATGGACCAAAGCCGCTCACAGCGCATCGTGCTACTGCTTGACTGCTGCTACAGCGGCGCATTCGGCAAGGGCCACACGCGCGGGGGCACCGGCGCTGAGGAGGCGAGCACCAAAAAGATCGTCGAACAGCTCGGCGGCCATGGCCGCGTCGTCATCACCGCGTCGGACACAATGGAGTACGCGTACGATTCGGAGTTCACCGATGCAGTGGTCGAAGGTTTGGAGACCGGAGCGGCCGACCTCGACGGCGACGGCCACGTATCGGTCTCGGAGCTGTATCGATACGTGTACGACCAGGTCCACCAGAACAAACCAAACCAAACGCCGACGATGTCGGCGGATGGGATGCGCGGGGAGCTCTACCTGGCGAAGAATCCCCATCCACCATTGCCGCTGCCGGACAAACTCGAACAAGCCTTGGAAAGTACGGACTCCTGGGACCGGCAGTGGGCGGTCAGCGGTGTAAGACTTCTGCTGGACGGTAACCATCGAGAAGGGCGGAAACGCACCGCAAGACAAGTTTTGGTGCGCCTGCGTGACCACGATACCGACCTTGCCGTCCGGGCGGCTGCCAGTGACGTGCTGGACAGAGTGTGCCGGCCGCCTGACGTGTTAGATCCGCCCCGTCGATTCGATCGCCGGCTGGTGTGGGGCAGCCTGGTACTTGCCGCGGGGTTGGTGTTGGGTGCCACGCTGCAACCTTCGCTGGCTAGATTTTTGACAAACACGGCGCATGCGGACAAGCCACCCATCGCATGCTCGCCGAGCGTCAAACACGCCGACGGTGTACTGTCATTCGGAACGTTGTTCCCGAAGACCGGGCCATTCGTCTACGCGGATCCAGCACTGGATACTGGTGTGCGCCTGGCGAGCAAGGACATCATCGACGCCAGTGCCATCCCTGGCATCAGTGTGAAGTTCGATGAGGCCAACCAGCGCGACGAGGGCAACTCCACCACTGACACTGCCAGCCAGTCGGCTGATGCCCTGCTGGCCGGTGGAGTGGATGTGATCATCGGACCCGGGACGTCGGCAGCGGCCCTCAAAATGATCGACAAGACCGTCTGCGCAGGCGTAATCATGTTTTCTCCCTCGAACACGTCGCCGATGTTCACCACGTACCCCGACCATGGGCTCTACTTCCGCACCGCACCGTCAGGCATGCTCGAGGGTCATATACTCGGCAAGCTCATCGCCGATGACGGCAACTCGACCGCGGTGGTGATGTCGCGCGACGACCAGTACGCCAACCCCTTACGAGAGGCAACCGAAAGGACGATCCGGGAGTCCGGACGCCAGGTGCTCGACTCTTTTCAGTACGATCCAAAAATGCCCGATTATGATAAAGATGTCCAACGAGCCAAGGCTCAGAACCCCGACGCAATCGTTTTGATTGGTTTCTCGGAGAACGCGCAGATCCTTGTCAAAATGATCAAGGAAGGTGTTGGGCCAAAGAGCAAGCGAGTGTACGTCGTGGACGCCAGCGTGACCAACACCCTGGTCAGCCAGGTCAGCCCGCAGGATCCAGGTGTCGTGGCGGGCACGAAAGGAACCTCGCTGTACGCTGGAGACGAGGAGTTCGCGAAGCGGCTGCGGGAGATTAATCCTGGACTACAAGATCTGACCTACGCCGCGCAGGCCTACGACGCAGTGGTGATCACCGCGCTTGCGGCGGCTGCCGCCGGCACGGACGAGCCCGCTGCCGTCGCGAAAGAGATCAACGGCGTGACGAAAACTGGCGTGACATGCATAAGTTTTGCCTCCTGCTTGACTCTCGTGAAAAAACACCAGGACATCGCCTACGTCGGCCCCTCCGGGCCGCTGGAGTTCTCCGATCCAGGCGAGCCCCCCTGCGCCAAGTATACGATCAGCGAAATTCAGACCGACGGCACCGTAAAGAAACTCGGGAACGAGATGAGGTGCAGTTAGAGGATTCAGGCGAAGTCGTCGGTAGCGACACGCTCGCAGCAGGGAACCGTCAGCAGTGTCGCGGTGAGGTGTTCAGCGTCCACACACCGGTGCCACCGCCGCAGATGACGACGGCACCAGCTCTGGCGAGTAGCCGTCCTACTTTGTAGGCGTGGGTCCTGTCCTCGTCGGTGCAATGGCGGGGTCCACACACAGCGACCTGTACGGGCATACGCGAATCCCTCTTCCCGTCACAGGTGAGTCAGGTGGTGGAGCCCGGCTCCACTCCTGCCGGGGCGGGGGCGGAGGGGGTGCAGAACTCGCTGAGGTCATCGCGCAGCGCGGCCAGGGTATTGGAGGCAGGGTATTGGAGGCGAGGCCGGGCCGCTGGGCCCAGCAGCGTGTTCAGGGAGCGGGCTCGGCCGATCCCCGGCACGCTGCGGTACTCAGCACCGGTAGCGCGCAGGACGGGGACGAGGTGCTTGCTGACGGCGTCAAGGTCACCCCGGGCCAGGTGGGCGAGTGCGAGGTCGAAGCTGGCCGCGACGATGTACAGGGCCTTGGGACGGGGCTCGGCGGTGAACTTGTCCAGGGCGGTGCACGCCAAGTCCACCATCCTGCAAGCCCGCCGGGCAGCATCCACTTGTCAAGTCGGGGGTGTCGGGATGAGCCCACGTGCCAGGTGTTTTCGTACCCGAGACCGGGACAAATTGTAGGCGAAGACGGCCGCGCCGTCCCCGCCTACAATTTGTCCGGATGGAAGCGGGTGAGCGAGAAACGCGACAGGTCCATCTCCGGATCCTTACCAAGCGCGAGCCGTGCACAGATCTCACCGACGAGCGGCGCGAACTTGAAGCCGTGCCCACTGCAGGGCGAGGCGACCACCAGTGGACTTACCTGGTCGAGGACGAAGTCGTTGTCGGGCGTGTTCGTGTACAGGCACGCCTCCAGCGCAACCGGTTCCGTACCAACGGTCGGAATCAATTCAGCAACGAAGTCAATCAAACGCGAGACGGTGGCTGGGTCGTCCCTGCGCGGTTCATCGGGTAAGATTTCCGATCCGATCCCATGCTGGCCAGCCCGGGCGCCGGGGGCACCGAAACGCTGCGGCATCACGTACCGGAAACACGGCGCGGTGCTCCGATCGACGACGACCGGGAAATCCGCGCGCTGTTCGACGTAAACGATCTGCTCACGCGTCACCCTCAACGGGATCCACGGCACGTGCGACGTGGCGAGCTCGCCCGTCCACGCACCGGCCGCGAGCACGCATCGGCACGCCGACAACCGCTCGCCCCCGACATCAAGCACGACACCGCTGTCATCGGCACGCTCAATCCGTGCCGGCGTCTCCTCTAAGATGCGCACGTCCCGTTCGGCGGCGAGCCGCACCATCGCGCGCACCGACGCGGCAGCCGCAATAACGCCGGTATGCGGCGAGAATAGCGCTGGACCATCGGTACGCACACCGGGAAACCTGTCCGCCACGCGATCCACCCAGTCGACCTGTGCACCGCACTCGCCGAGTGCGCGCACCAGCGGTTCGAGCGCCGCCCGGGGACCGATATCAATCCCTCCGCACAGGTCGAGCAGTGACTGACCAGCTTCTTCCTCTAACTCACGCCACATCGGCAGCGCGCACCGCGCCATGTGCACATACAACGGGTCAGCATAAGAGTAGCGGAATATGCGGGCCGGGCCGTGTGACGAACCCTGATGATGACCGATCCGGAAACGCTCGATCAGTGCCACCTCGCGACCGCGCCCAGCCAGACGCCACGCGGTCGCAGCACCCATCACGCCACCACCAAGGACAACGACCTCAACCGACTCCACGACGCCAGCCTACGACGAGAGCGGGACAAATGATCGCGGGGACTCGAGTGCCCTACCGCTCGTAGTCCTTGGCTTCGAGGGCCGCGGCGATCCTCCACAGCGTGACGTTGGTGGGACCGAACGACAGGAAGAACCGGTTGACCTCCCCCGTGCGCTCGGCGAGGTCAGCGGCATAAGCCAGGGCTGCCTCGACGTCGGCGGGACGCTGGTCGGCAGCCGCAGTCAAGACGTCGACAAGGCCAGTTCCGCGTCAACACCAGGGGTGACCCCGGCTCGGCGCACGACGTCTTCGGCCAGGGCGAACGATCCGGAGGCGAGCAGCACATGGCTGAAACCGAAAGCGGCTACCCCCAAACTCACCGGCTCGTCGAGGCGTCGCGCGGCGTCGTTGTACAGTGACGCCGCAACCAGATTGCAGGTCATCCGGTGCGCGCATGATTTTCAGATATGTTTGCGTGCCCAAGATATGCAGCGACACCGCCAGGTGCAGCAGACGAGCGTCGTCGTGGCCTACATTGATGCTGGCGTGCAGGTCTGAGACCAGACTCGGCAGGCCGCGCCCATCTCGCGGTGGGCACAGCGCTAGCTGTAGGTCTCCCACCACCGCATGCACCCGAGCCGAGAGCTGCTCGGCGGTCTGTACTTGACCGTCCGGGGCACCCGCGAGCACAACCTGCAGCACACGGCGGATCTTGTTGGCCGCGCCGGTGTCGCCGCCGGTGAGTAGCGGTAGCCGGGCACCGATCGTCCACGCGTCGTCGTCAACGTCCACAAAACCCCCTCGGCCGGTTTCTCACCGACGGTCACCGTGCTGTTTTATTGTGCACCTGGACAATGTCGTCCTAACCATGCGAGACCGACATGACGAGGAGCAGCCGCCCGGCATGGACCTGTCCGAGATCCTCTCCCGCCTCGCCGAGCGTGGCCGTCCAGTGCGGGTCATCGCGACGGGCGGTGGCACGGGGGGCCACACCTACCCCGCCGTCACCACGATCCGGATCGCCCGGGAACTACTGGCCGGGGTAGGCATCGAGCTGGACGTCCTCTACGTGGGCAGCGCCACCGGATTGGAGGCACGGATCGCAGAGCAAGAGGGGCTCGACTTCGCGGCGATTCCTACTGGCAAGCTGCGCCGCTCCACCAACCCGATCAAGATGATCTCCGCTGCCAACCTGCGCGACATCGGTCGGGTCGCGCACGGTGTCACCGCTGCTAGACGCATCGTTCGCCGCTTCGGTCCGGACGCGGTGCTGTCCACCGGCGGGTATGTCGCGGTGCCCGCCGGGCTGACCGCGCGCTGGGCGAAAGCACCGCTGCTGATGCACGAGCAAACCACCCGGCTTGGCCTGGCCAACCGGATTCTGGCGCGTCGAGCCGACCTGATCGCGCTGGCTTCAGCAGCCTCGCTGCCGCTGCTGCCGGAATCGCTGCGAGCGCATGCCGTGGTGACCGGTAACCCGGTTCGTCCAGAGCTGTTCGGCGGCGACCCCGCGTCTGCGGTGAAGGCACTGGAGTGGACCGGGCACGACCCCGACCTGCCCACTGTGTACGTCACCGGCGGGGCGCAGGGCAGCGTGCAGATCAACCGCCTCGTCGAAGCCGTGCTGCCGCGCTTGCTGCGGCGGGCGAACGTCATCCACCAATGCGGCCAGACCTCCCTCACGGCCACCCGGCAACTGGCCGCGGAACTCGCCAATACTCGGTACCAGGTGGTGGATTTCGTCGGCGCCGAGCTACCCGACGTGCTCGCCTTGGCCGACATCGTGATCTCCCGCTCGGGTGCGGGCACGGTCGCCGAACTCACCGCCTTGGGCAAGCCCTCGGTGCTGGTACCGCTGATCCCCACCGGTGGCGACGAACAGGTGCACAACGCACGCCACCTCGCCGAGCAGCACGCCGGCTACGCCCTCATCGGCTCCCGAGCAACTCCCGACGCGCTGTGGACCCACCTCGACGAGCTGATCAACGATCCCGCCCACCGAGCGACGATGGCCGCTGCCGCCCGCCAACTCGGCCATCCCCAGGCGGGCCTTGACCTAGCCACCCAACTCCTGAAACTCTGTTTATTCCATGTCCGCTGAGCATGTCATCGTCGCGTCGACCACGGACAGCGAGAATGCTGCTTGCCTCCTCGCGGCCGGGGTGATTGAGGCCAAGCTGGGGGCCTGCGCGCAGATCGTCGGGCCGATCACCAGCGTGTACCGCTGGGCGGGCGAGGTGCAGACCGAGCAGGAGTGGCGGGTGGAGATCAAGACCACCGCCGATCAGGTCGCCGCGCTGACCGAGCACATCAAAGCCAAGCACAGCTACGACCTGCCTGAGATCATCGCGATTCCGATCACCGGCGGCAGCGCCGATTACCTGTCGTGGTTGGTGGACGAGACGCGCGGGGCGGGCTCATGACTGCTCGGCTCTGGGTCGACCGTCACACCGGCCCGTGAAATCGAGAGTAACGCTGCTGGTCGGCTGCAGCGACTACGAGGATCCGAGTTTTCCACGGCTGCCGGCACCAGTCCAGGACGTCGACGCGTTACGACGCGTGCTCGCCGACGAGACGATTGGTGATTTCTCGGTAGACACGTTGCTCAACAAGCCGTCGGGGACGGTCAGTGCACAGATCGAGAGCTTCTTTGCCAATCGTAAACCTGATGATTTCTTGGTGCTCTACTTCTCGTGCCACGGGGTCCTGGATTCCCGAGGGCGACTGTACTTCGTGACAGCCAACAGCAGGAAGGGGCTGCTGGACTCGACCGGGATCTCAGCGCGATGGGTACAGGAGCAGATGAACAAAAGCCGCTCGCGGAGCATCGTGCTGTTGCTCGACTGTTGCTACAGCGGCGCGTTTGCCAGGGGTCTCGCACGGGGGAGCACCGATGCCGAGAAGGTCCTCGGGCAGCAGCTTGGTGGCCACGGCCGCATGGTCATCACCGCTTCGGACAAGCTGGAGTATGCCTACGGATCGGAGTTCACCAATGTCGTGGTCCGAGGTTTGGAGACCGGAGCAGCCGACCTCGACGGCGACGGCCAGGTATCGGTCGACGAGCTGTATCACTACGTGTACGACCAGGTCTACCGGAACGGACAGGGCCAAACGCCGACAAGGTCGGGAGAGATGCGTGGCCAGCTCTACCTGGCGAAGAATCCCGCCGCGTTACTGCCACTTCCGCCCGAACTCGAAGAAGTCTTGGGAAGTGAGATTCCCTGGAAACGGCTGTGGGCGGTTGACGGTCTCCGGCATCTCCTGGCCGGTGACCATCCAGGAGGGCAGAAACGCAAAGCGAGACAAGCCCTAGAGCTCCTTTCTGACGATACCAACCTTGCCGTTCGGACAGCCGCGAGAGAGGCGTTGCACAGAGTTTTCCAGCAACCTGACGTTATAGCGCATCGACGGCACAGCAGCCGCCGGTTGGCGAGGATAGGTCTGGTGTTCACGGTAGCGTTGGGGGTCGCATTATCTGTACTATCCGTTGTACTTCAGCCACCTAAACCCATCCCGTGCTCGCCGAGCGCCAAACCCGCCGACGGTGTACTCTCGCTCGGAACGTTACTCCCGAAGACCGGGTCATTCGTCTACACAGGTCCCGCCCTGGAAGCTGGTGTACGCCTGGCAATGAAGGACATCAACAGCGCCGGCGGCATCCCCGGCATCGCGGTGAAGCTCGATGACACCAATCAGCGCGACGAGGGAAACCCCTCCAATACAACCGCTGACCAGTCGGCCGATGCATTTCTGGCAGGAGGAGTGGATGCGATCATCGGTCCCTCAACGTCGGCGGCAGCCCTCAAGGTGATCGACAAAGTCACCTGCGCAGGCGTGATCATGTTCTCACCCTCGAACACGTCGCCGGTGTTCACCTCGTACCCCGACCGTGGTCTCTACTTCCGCGCCACACCGGCAACCGCACTCGAGGGCTCCGTGCTCGGCAAGCTCGTCGTCGCGGACGGCAATTCGACTGCGGTGGTGATGTCCCGCGACGACTCGTACGGCAACTACTTGCGGGAGGATACCGTAAAAAAAATCCAGGGATCCGGGGGCCAGGTGCTCGACTCTTTTCATTACGATCCGGACACGCTCGATCACGACAAAGAAATCCAACGGATCAAGACTAAGAACCCCGACGCGATCGTCCTGATCGGCTTCACGGAGATCGCTCGAATCCTCGCCAAGATGATCGATAAAGACCTTGGTCCGAGGAACAAACGAGTATACGGCCCTAACATGACCAACACGTTGGCCGGTCAGGTCAACCCACAGGATCCGAGTGTCTTGATGGGCATGAAGGGGACCCTGCGGGACGCAGGGGATGCGGAGTTTATGAAACGGCTGAGAGAGGACAATCCCGGGCTGCGGGATCTGACCTACGCCGCGCAGGCCTACGACGCAGTGGTGATCACTGTGCTGGCCGCGGCGGTCGCCGGCACGGATGAGCCCGCCGCGGTGGCGAAGGAAATCAACGGCGTGACGAGAACTGGCGAGAAGTGCATCAACTTTGCCGCCTGCATGACACTCGTGAAAGACCACAAGGACATCGACTACACCGGCGCCTCCGGGTCCCTGGAGTTCACCGATCCCGGCGAGCCCTCCTCGGCCACGTACGTAATCAGTGAGATTCAAGCCGACGGCACCGTGAAATCACTCAGAAGCGAGCGGGTCGGGCCACCGAACTAGCCATAGCCGCCAGTGTGCTGCACCTGAGTGGGGATCACCCAGATGCAGCACGTTCAGCTCAGAACGTGAACGCCACCGTGTTCGACGTCGACAGCTGGAAGCCTGCGAGGTTGGTCAGGATGAACGTCGCGGTCAGCGAGTGCAGACCCGGCGGCAGGGGTACCAACTTACCAACGGCGACGCCGCCGATAACCGGTACCGGAGCACCGAGGTTGATAGTCCCATCCTTGAACTGGACGGCCCCGGCCGCGTTGAACGGTGCCACGTGCGCGAGGGGCAGGGCATAGCCCCCTCCTCCCGCCACGGGGGGAAGGGGAACTTGAGTCACCGAGAGCATGGTCGTGGTGGCCGTCCCGGGGATGGGGCTCCAGCGCGCCCAGTCGTCGACCGCGGGGTTGTCGGTCAGGTTGAGCACACCGCTACTGCCGTTGGTGTTCGTGACGCTGATCTCGCGGTTCCCGGACCGCTCACTGGAGAAGACGATTCTGGTGCCGTCCGGGGAGAACGCCGGCCGCTGGTCATCGGCCAGGTGGGTGGTCAGCCGGGTCACGCCGGTGCCGTTGGCGTTCATGAGGTAGATCTCCCGGTTGGCGTTCTGCAGCCGGACGAAGCCGATCCGACCGTCCGGGGAGAACGCTGGCTGGTCGTCGCTCGCCGGGTTGTTGGTCAGATTCGTCGCATCGGCGCCGGTGAAGGCGTTCATCACGAAGATCTCGTTGTTAGCCGCCTCACCTCCCCCGCCAAGCGTTCTGGGAAGGCGATCCGGGCACCATCGGGAGACAGTGCCGGTTGACTGTCGGAGGCGGGGTTGTTGGTCAGGCGAGTCTGGTTGCTGCCGTCGGCGTTCATGAGATAGATCTCGTTGTTGCCATCCCTGGCGCTCTGGAAAACGATTTTGCCTTCACTGGCGTTCACGACCGGGGGCGGCAGCGGAGTCGGCGTTGGGGGCGGGGTTGCGGTGCCGGCCACGGTGCGGACCAGGCCGGTGGCGACGTCGGTGGCCGGCCGCGGGTCGTTGGGGCACTTCCAGATCGAGGTATCGCTGGGGTTGGCATACTGCTGGACCACGAAGAACCCCTCGGGCGCACCGTTGGCGCCGTAGCTGGTCTGGTTGGTCGGGGAGGGAACCTTCACCTGGAAGGTGAAGAACTGTGCACTGTCCGCTGCGGTCTGCGCCGGGGTGATCTGGGGGCCGGACCAGTGCAGCACCTTGTGGCCGTCTCCAGCGGTCTCGACCGCGCAGGTCCAGGTGTTCAACGCAGTGCCCACTTGCGAGTTACCGACCGAGGTGCTCGCCGCCCCGCAGACCTTCTCCGGGGATCCCCGGAGAAGCAGCCGGGTTGGTCCAGCCGTTGGGAACGGTGGCCTTGATGTCAACCGTGGTGTTCACCGCCCCGTTGAAGATGACACCGTCGCGCTCGAAGGGCACTCGCAGGTTCAGCGTGTTCGTCGAACCCGGGGCGTAGGGGGGCGTCTGGCTGCCAGCCCCGATGCCGCCGTTGGGGTTGGGGAACCCGGGCCCGCCGTTGGGGAACGACGGGTGCGCGAGCGCGGGTACCGCGACGGCTACGACCGTCACGATACCCAGGCCGATCACTGTGCTGACGCGACGCCGCCAGCGCCGCTTGGCCCCTATACTGTCGTTCATCGCACAACCTCTCCGACCGCTGAGCAATGTTCGGGCGAATAGCGCAATTCCCCCGAACATTGAGTCGTTGGGCGATGCCTATCAGTTCCCCCGAATTCAGAATTCTCACGCGAACACCCCACGGCCGTTTCAGGATCATGAGCCGGGGACACTCAAACCTGCATTAAGTTCCATTTAGCGATCAGCGGAGCCATCGGAGGCTGCATGAGGTTCCACGTGGCGGTTTACGATGGCAAGATCTGCAGGGACTCGGGATCAAGCACCTGATTGCTGACCCCTATCGGCACTGAGTTGCTGCACCCGGGTGAGGATCCACCCGGGTGCAGCATTACACCAGCGCAGCAGCGACCTAGAACGTGAACGTCACGACGTTCGACGTCGACGGCTGGAAGGCTGCCGGGTTGGCCGGGGTGAACATCGCAATCAACGAGTGCGGGCCCGCGGGAAGGAATACCACGCCACCAAAGGCAAAACCACCGGTCACCGACACCGGAGCGCCGAGGTTGGAGGTCCCATCCTTGAACTGGACGGTTCCGGTCGCATTAGTAGGCGTCACGTTCGCGAAAGGCAGCG
Source organism: Pseudonocardiaceae bacterium (assembly GCA_050699575.1). GTDB lineage: Bacteria > Actinomycetota > Actinomycetes > Mycobacteriales > Pseudonocardiaceae. The sequence continues at coordinate 4,408 of JBOHFG010000023.1, read as the reverse complement.
CGAATCCCCCGAATCCCGGAGCAATGGAAATCCGGGTCACCGAAAGCGTGGTCTTGGTGGCCGTCGCCCCAGGCGTCGGAGTCGGCGTGGGGCTCGGAGTCGGCGTGGGCGTCGGGCTCGGCGTGGGGCTCGGCGTCGGGCTCGGCGTGGGCGTCGGGCTCGGCGTCGGGCTCGGCGTGGGGCTCGGCGTCGGGCTCGGCGTCGGGCTCGGCGTGGGCGTCGGGCTCGGCGTGGGCGTCGGGCTCGGCGTGGACGTCGGGGCACCCGCCACGGTGCGGACTATGCCGTTGGCGATCTCGCCCGGCCGCGTGGAGTTCAGGGTCCGCCACAGCGAGGTGGCGCCATTGGCGTAAGCCTGCTCCACGTAGAAGCCTTCGGCCCCCTCGGTCACGCCGTAGCTGGTCTGAACGGCCGGGGAGGGCACGGTCACCGGAAAGGTGAAGAACTGTGCGCTGTCCGACTCACTCTGCGTCGGGCTGACCTGCGGACCGTGCCAGTGCAACACCTGATGGGCACTGACAGTCTCAATGGTGCACGTCCAGCCGGACACGACGGTGCCCACCTGCCGGTTGCCCGTCGATGTGCTCGCGGCCCCGCAGGCCGGGCTTGTCCAGCCGGCCGGAACGGTGACCTTGACATCGACCGTGGTGTTCACCGCCCCATTAAAGATCACACCGTCCTGCTCGAAGGGCACGAACATGTTCAAGGTGGGTCGCGAGCCCGCGGGGTACGGGGTAGCCGTGCTGCCCTGGGGGTTGGGGAACCCCGGCGCATCGTTGGAGAACACCGGGTGCGCGAGCGCGGGGACCGCGACAGCTAAAGCCGCGGTGACCCCCAGGCCGATCACTGTGACGGCGCGGCGCCGCCAGCGCCGATGGACCCCCGTGGCATTGTTCATCATCCCGCAACCTCCTGCTGTCCTGTTTTAAACTTTATGGGCGAATAATCTGATTCGCCCGGGTTAGAGGTCGTTCGCTGAAGCGCGCTAGTTCCCGGACCCAGGAGGCGCCCGGAGATACCCTCCACACCCCAGGAGTTGCGGTGACGGATGACCACATCGGGCAGACCATTGGCGATGCGTCACCACCCCTGCCTGTTTTAACGCCACTCGTCGTGTATGCCTCATCACTCAGTGCGAGGCTATTACGGTGAGTGATAGCAGGCCAGATCCGGGCGAGGTTTTACCAAGTGATGTTCCGACTGTTGCCGTAGTGGGCCTGCCCCGAACACAGAAGGGGCGACATAATGGCGATGAAGCCGTCACGGACGCGAGCACACATTAGGTTCCACTTGGCGGCCAGCGGAGCCCTCGGAGCCTGCAATAGGTTCCGCTTGACGGCCAGCTCGCTGATTTACGGGTGGTGAGATCTATGGGAAAGCCGCTGCCCTGAGCACCCGCCGGCTAACGGCCAGCTAACCCTTGGTCCGGCTGGTCCGCAGGGCCAGCACCACGCCGACTAGCAGCAGCGCGCCGGCCCCCGCCAGCCATGGCCATACCCCTAGGCCAGCAGATCCGGTGACGCCGGCAGGCCGGGCCGCGTTCGGGGGCGGTGCAGCCGCGGTGCCCGGGCCCGGGCTGGTGAGGGTGAACGGAAACGTGCCACGCACCGGGTGGCCGTCGGCCGAGACTATTCGCCAGGCAACCGTGTACACGCCAGCCGGTCCCAGCGGGCGGACCGGCGCCGACACCGTAGTACCGTCCTCTGTAGCCGGACCGGCTTGCCACTGGTTGTGGTCCGGACCGGTCACGATCACGGTGCTGAACCCGTGCTGCGCGGGCAGGTCGAAGGTGAGGGTGATCCGCGCCGGGCCGGCGGCCAGCTTGGCGTCATCCCGCGGGTCGGTGCCGATCAGTTCGTTGTGCAGGACCACCACATCCGCGACGGGAAAAAAGGCGAAGCTGCTATTTCCCCGGCCACTGCCGCCCGGTTGAGCCGAGGCGTTGGCCGTCACTACCGGACCGAGTGCCACCATAAGTGCCAGCACGACGGCGGCGAGCGCCCCGTGGTGGGACAGCCTGCGGGTCATGGGAGACGAACCTTTCTTCTCACGCTCAGCGTACCTCGATTCGGGACCGCGCCAGCAGCACTATCAGCAGCACCACAATCGGGATCTCCCCCAGAACCCACACCATCGCCCCGGCGGTGCGCTGGTCGGCCAGCAGATCGGGCACGAAAGGCAGCGCCAATGCTCGATAGAAATCGCCACCGATCACCGTGGATGAACTCAGCAGGAAGATTCCGAAAAACGCGTACAAGGGCATGATCGCGAGCAGCAGGCCGAGCTTGCCCACCTGCGACAACCGGTGGGGTACCGGATCGACACCGATGATGAGCCAGTAAAATGGATAACCCATCAGCAGGGAATGCATGTTCATCACCAGGTGCGCCCAATGTGACGACTCGACGGCGTCGTACAGACCGGTGGAGTACATCACAAAAAATGACGCGACGGACATACCCAGGGCCATCCACGGGTGCGTGGACATCCGCACCACCCAGGAGCGGGCGAACGCCACGAGCCACTCCCGCGGTCCCGGCGGACTGCGGGGGGGCAACGCGCGCAGTCCCAGCGTCACCGGCCCGCCGAGCACGAGCAGGATCGGGGCTAGCATCGACAGCAGCAGGTGCGCACCCAGGTGGATGCTGAACATGGCCATCGAGTATCGGCCGATACCCGATGAGGTGGCGATCAGGATGACCGTACAGCCGCTGAGCCAGGCTGCGGTGCGGCCAACCGCCCACACCTCACCACGCCGGGCCAGCCGTCGCACCCCGGCAAGGTAGGCACCGGCGAGCGCCAGCGCGGCGACCCCCAGCACCAGGTCCGGACGCCAGTCCAAAAGTAGCCGTCCCGGGGTGGGCGGGCCGGCCAGGTTGTAGCCCAGCAGCACCTCGGTACGGCTGGGTTGCGCTGCGGTGCCGCCGGGCGGTGCGGTCTGGCTCAGCGCCACTGCCAGGCCGATCGTCGCGAACATCACCAGCACCTCGACGCCACCCCACCGCACCAGCGCACGGCGATCGCCACGCTCGACCACTGCCGTCACCGCTCCGCGACGGTGCAACCAGCCAATTCCACCCAGCACCAGCAGCGCTATCACCTTGCCCGCCACCAGCAGCCCGTAGGTGGTGAGCAACCGATCGGGCGTGACCCGGATCAGCGCGTTGATCACTCCGGAGGCGGCCATCACAACCCAGCAGACCAGCGCCAGCCGGGAGAACCGGGCGCAGGCCGGCCCGGCGTGCTCACCCCGACGGGTCAGATGAGCCAGCAGGGCGACCAGACCGCCAACCCACAGTGCGGCAGCAACCACGTGATAGAGCAGGCTGCTCAGGGCTATGTCGTGGGCGCCGCCAGCCGAGGAGTGGCCGGTCAGCGCCACCGGCGTCAGCCCGACGAGGGAGAGCACCCACAGCCACACTGCCGCACCCCAGGTCCGGACGTTCCCGCTGAAACCGGCCAGCACCAAGGCAATCCCCGCGGTGAGCGCCCAGGCCCCCGGCTGGGACAGCTGGGCAACCAGCGACGCCAACAATCGCGGTGCCAGCACGTCGGTCACCGGGCGGCCCAGCGCATCCGCGGCCGACAACGGGACCATCAGTGCCGCGGCCAGCGTCCAGCAGACGGCGGCAACCTGTGCCGTGCGCATCGCCGCGTACCCGCCGGTATCGAGGTGGCCGGAGGCGTGCGGCGGCACCAAAAACGCCACCAGCAGCAGTGACCCGACGGTAACCACCGCGGCGCATTCGGTCAGCACCCGCGCGACCGGTAGCCCGACCCGAGTGAGCAGCCCAGGATCGGGCAGGCCCAACCCGATGAGTCCATCCCCGCTCAGCCCGACCACGAGCCCAGCACCGACCGCCGTCGCCAGCAGCACCCCGACGGCGACCGCCACCCCCAACCGGTTCACGACGCGGCGGTGGGAAGCCCGAACAGTCACCCCCACCGGCCTTGGGCAACCGCACCCGGGCGATCGACGCCGAGTCGATGACTGGTCACGAAGAGCGCCGCCTCAGCCGCGCTACCGCGATCGCTGCCCCGACCACGAGCACTCCGAGTGCTACCCCGACCAGAACCTGCCACCGGACGCCTCGACCTGTCGCGTCGTCGTGCTCCTGGGTAAGCTGCTCAACCGCCGGTACGGGTTGCGGAGACGGCGTGTCAGTGGACGTCGCGCCAGGCGAGTCAACCACCGTCGACGGCCCGGTAGACGGTGGTCCCCCCGACGGGGAAGGGGTGAGCCCACTCTGGTGCGGCGACGGCGAGCCGGTCGGCGTCGCTCCGGCCGGTTTCGCTGCGGGCGGCGGGGGCCCGCCATGCTCCTGTTCCGGCGGCGGTGGTGAACCGGTCGGTTTCGGTGGCGGCACGGTGGACTTCGATACGGTGCGGATTATGCCGTTGGCGACCT
>JBOHFG010000022.1:0-1814 GCA_050699575.1 Pseudonocardiaceae bacterium | reverse complement strand
GATGGCCTCCGCACCGCGCCGGATCGTGATGACCGCAGTGTCCTCGTACGCCTCCTCCAGCGGGACGTCTGGGGTGAACAGGTCGCGGGGAACCTTCCGCATCGCCCGCTCCACATCGGCGCGCATCACCAGGCCCTTAGCCGCATGATCAGCGATGATCTTGTCGACCAAGGAGTTGCGAAGTTCCCCGGCCCGCTCGGCCCGGCTCGCGGTGTCGACGCTCACGGGATGTCCTCCCTGTTCGGCCGACCCGCCGTCAGCGGGCGGCCCCGATACGCCTCCGGAAGCACCGGCGACGGATTGAATCCAACGATTGACAGACCGGTCGATCTCACCTCTCGGGGCCATGCTGCCCAACCAGCGGGCCGCCGCGAGACCGAACGGCCGACACGCTTTGTACACCTGGAAGGAACCTCGCCCTGGTCGGGGTCGGCCACCCGCCGCGACCGAGTCCAGCACAGGCCCGAATCGCTGACGCCGGTGACAGCCGCCGGACCGGCTGAACGGTGGTCGTGTTGTTCGGCTTCGGCCTGGCAGATCTGGTAGGCAACGACGCCAGGGGCGGGGTCACCCAGCACCAGCGGCGTGCCAGGATCCCACAGCGGGAAGGCGTAGACCCTGCGGTCGGCGGGCGCGAACCACATGTGCCACGCCGGTTCGGCGTCGTCCATGGCGGCGGCCGCCCGGCAGCGGGCCAGATTGGCGGCGTCCCGGGCCAGGCCCCTCGCGCACCTGGTCGTTGGTGGATCTCATCACAGGCTGCCCAGTTCGGCCAGCGTGCGCTGTTCGCGGTCACGCTGGGCCTGTAGCTGGTCGCACAGGCCACCGACCGTCGTCGGCACGCACGAAGCGAGGGTTCAGTGGCGACGGCTCATCGGCCACGGGTGTCTCCCCACAACATCACGTGCAGCCGGGTGGAGAGATTCCAGCCGCGGCCGACCACCTCATCGGCAGGATCTCGCATCGCGTCGATCGTGCAGATGCGATCCGCGTACACAATGCGCCCGAGTCACCAGACCCGGAGCCGATTTATTTTTGGTGTGCGTCATATGGGTTCTCCCTCGCCTAAATGATCTCAGGCCTTAGCAGGGGCGCTTGACTGGTGAGCTCGCATATTCAACTGTCGCCGGTTCTTGTGTGATCACCGGGGGCGTAATGGTGAGCTCCTACGAGCACGGTCAGGTCACGGCTGGCCCGGGTGTCGTGGGCGTGGCCGGCCTGAGCCCGCACGCGTGCAGCTGGGCGTCGAGTGTGGTGACTGCCTGGGTGCTGGCCCAGGGTTGTAGCAGGGCCCGGACAGCGTGGAGTTCCGCGGTGAGCCGTGGGGAGAGGTGTGCGAGGGTGGCCGCGTCGCCGAGGACCCGGGCGGCCTCGGTGATGTCGTGGGACAGGACGAGCGCGTGGCCCAGCCACACTTCGCAGAACGCGGAGTCACACACGTAGGGGGTGCGCTCGTACCGCGCGCGGGCGTTGCTCGCGGCCTCGACGGCGTCCTGTGGTCTGCCCAGCAGGCAGAGGAATCTGCTGCGGCTACCGTCCAGCGCGCCCTCGTGGACCCAGTAAGCCAGTGAGTCCGGGCTGCCCGCGGTCACGCTGGCGAGGAATTGGTGAGATCGCGCACACGCGGACAGGTACGGCCCGTGCTGGCCCTCCAGCGCGTAGGCGCCGGCGGCCCGCAGCTCAGCGAGGGCTTTGAGCCGGGCGTCGTCGGTGCGTGCGGCCAGGCTGCGGGCGGCGGCGGCGGTGTCCAGCGCGGTGGGCGTGTCCCCGCGCAGGAAGGCCACCTGGCTGGTGGTGGCCGCCGCGTAGGCGGC
>JBOHFG010000021.1:0-3252 GCA_050699575.1 Pseudonocardiaceae bacterium | reverse complement strand
ACCATCGCAGCCGAGCCACATGATCAGAATCCGCCCCAACTTATGCGCAGCGCCCGACCACCACCACCGCCCCCACCAGCGCCAACCGCCAGGCGCTGCGCATAACCCAGCGCTGCTCATAAGGGTCATTATGCGCAGCTGCGCATAATCCGCCTTGCGGCGTCCCTTGGGCCCTTTCAGTAAGGCTGCCATCAGACATCCGCATCGGGGCTTTCAGCCAACGCTCCACGTACAACAGAACCCATTTTGAGTCTGTGTGGCGCGCGACCGCCTTCAATGCCAGATCCCACGGCACCGAGTCGAAGAAGGCTTTCACGTCAAGGTCGACGACCCAGTCCTTCTCCCAGCACCGCTTCCGGCACACCGCGACCGCGTCCAGTGGTGACCGTCCGGGACGGTCGGGTGGCCCGGGGGAATCACACCCCCGGGCTCCCACAGATCCCGGCGTGACAGTCTCCCGTCACCGGGCTCTTGTCATTCTGATCACCAGACAGCTGGCGCAGAAGCAGTCCATTTCCAGTGCGCGAACATGCGCGGGTATCGTTGGACGATTCCCCGCCAGCACCGGAAGGCTTTCCTCTTCGCCTGCAGCCGTTTGTACTTGTTGCGGATCCAGCGTATCAAGTAGGCATTGATGCGCTGCAGGAAGGGATACATCGCCGACCGGTTGAACGTGCCGTAGTAATTCATCCAACCGCGGACGATCGGGTTGATGTCCCGCGCCACATCGACGAAGTCTCGGCCAGTGCGGTTGTGCAGCCGCCAGGACCGCACCTCCGCACTAATCTTCTTCAGGGCTGGCTTACTGATCGCGGGATTGAACGAGTTAAACCGCTTCCCCTCCTTGCTCCGCGACCCGCGCTGCCGGAACGTAAACCCCAGGAACGTGAACTCGGTGTGCTCGTATGAGGCACGCCGCCGTCCGTCCTGGCAGTACACAATCCGGGTTTTGTCGGGATGCAACCGCAGCCCGACCTGCTCCATCCGTTCCACGATCGCCGCCAGCACCTCACGTGCACGGGCTTCGCTGACGCAGTGCACCACCGCGTCATCCACGTACCGTTCGAACGTCACGGTCGGGAACTCCCGGGCCATCCACGCATCGAACGCATAATGGAGGAACAGATTAGCCAGCACAGGCGACACCGCTGACCCTTGTGGGGTACCCCGGTCTCGCCTCAGCACGACACCGTCGGGGGTCTGCACCGGCGCATCCAGCCACCGCTTCACGTACAGGACCACCCACGGCAGATCGGTGTTCGCCTCCACCGCCCTAATGATCAGGTCCCTCGGGACGCTGTCGAAGAACTTCTGGATGTCCAAATCGATCACCCAATCGGTGCTCCAGCAACGCCGCCGACACACCTCCACCGCGTCCTGCGGGGCTCGCCCGCGACGGTAGCCATACGAGTCCGGATGGAAGATCTCCTCGACCCTCGTCTCCAGTCTGCGTGCCACTACCGTCTGCGCGACCCGGTCGGCCACGGTCGGCACCCCTAAAATTCTGGTGCCTCCACCGTGCGGCTTCGGTATTTCCACCGCCCGCACCGGCGGCGGGAAATAACTCCCCGAGGACATCCGGTTCCAGACCTTGTACAGATTGTTCTTCAGATCGGCCTCGAAGTCCTCGATGGAGCACCCGTCCACCCCCGGTGCACCCTTATTGGCCTTGACCTTCTCCCACGCCTGCCACACCTCCGCTTTCACAATCTCGAACGGCTTACCGGGTGACTTCAGCTCGCTCATGCGACTCCTCCCAGGGCCAGCGCCCCGGTTGATCGAACAAACGCACCACGAATGACCTGACCCCTTCGCTCCGCCCCCACCGCGTCAAGCAGGAGTTTCATCGCTACTATGAGCCAGTCCGACTGCGTGCCCGCCACGGTACTCAATCCCCCCGGTTTCAGCCGTAAGGGACGCTCCCTCTCCCCGCCCCAGCGAGGGCGGCAGTATCGGGTCACGCTCTCTCCCGTTCCCTGCGAACGCAGCCTGGTCGGGCTCACGTTGCCTCTATGCCGGACACCACCTGGCCAATAAACGGGCACCCGCCAGGCTCCTCCCGGGATCGGATACACACCCCGGTTTTGATGTCAACCGTTCCTATTTCGACACTTCATAGGCAGTGACGCACGTCTTCCCGACCCCTACCTGACACATCAAAGTGCGCCTTTTCCCAACTCGCTCACCACGACAGGCTTCAACTAACGCAGCAGTGGGTGGTTTGGAACCGCCCCCCGCAGGGAGGCTCCAGAGGGCCTACCTCCATCGTCCGCACAGCACCAGGTCACGAAACTCTGACCTACATCAAGCTCCCTTCCCTGTTCGGGACACACGTACCCGTAGGAGTCTTCATGGAACACTTTCTCCACCGCAGGCTCCAACACCAGTACCGCCACCGTTTGTGCCACCCGATCGACCACGTTCGGGATACCCAGGACTCTTGTTCCTCCTTTCTTAGGTATCTCCACCGCCCGGACCGGACCAGGGAAATATGATCCCGACGACATGCGATTCCACAGCTTGAAGAGGTTACCTTTCAGGCTCTCCTCAAACTGATCAATCGTCACCCCATCGACCCCGGCCGCTCCACCATTCTTCTTCACCTTCAACCACGCATCCCACACCAACCGCTTGGGGATGTCGTGCGACTTGCCCTGATACTTCGGCTCAGTCATGTGACTCCTTCCTTCCGGTTGATCACATTCCATTCGCCAGAACGACCCCGCCCCTTGGCTCCACCCCCACTGCGATACGCAGGGACTTCACAGCTACTACGGGCAAGTCCGCCAGCGCACCCCACGCCGGTACTCAGTTCCTCACGGATTCCGCCGCTTGGAATTCTCCCTCTCGCCACCCGAGAACCTCGAACGACAGTGTCGGGGCACGCCTTCACATGTTCCGTACGAGAGCCCGGACCGGACTCATGCTGCCTCTACGCCGGACACCACCTGGGCAGTAAACGGGTCACTCCCAGACTTATCCCGGGACCACGCTGGCGCCCCGGTTTTGATGTCACCTAACCACCTTTCGACGCCTCACACGACAGAGGACTTTCGTCCATCGCTCATCTTTCCGGTCCACACCTGACGCGATCAAGTCACGCCTTTTCCGACGACGTTCAAGACGACGCCGAGTAGCCGGGGGGAATCTCACCCCCCGGCCCTCACAGATCCGGACGTGAACCTCTCGGTTCATCCGGCTCGTGCCGTCCAGTTACCAGGACGCGTACCGCAGTTCCCAGTGCACAAACAG
>JBOHFG010000020.1:0-17064 GCA_050699575.1 Pseudonocardiaceae bacterium | reverse complement strand
AGGAGCGCCGGCGGCAGGTGCTCTCCGTGCTGGATGAGGAGCCCGGGTGAGCAGCGCCGAACCGGTCTCGTGGCGGCCATTCCGGTCCCGCGTCGGCAGTCACGTTCTGGTGCTGCGCGGTAGCCAGATCCTCGACCTCCCCGAGACACTCGATCTAGAGGTGCTCGACCCCGAGGCGTTGGCGCCGTATCTCCGTCATGGCGCCGGCCTGGGCCTGAGTGCGGTCCCGGCGGTGGCGCCGCAGAGCATCTCGCTCAACGTCACCTCGGCCTGCAACCTGGGCTGCACTTACTGCTACGCCGACCGCGGGCGCTTCGGCGGCGCCCAGACCGGCACGATGTCGGTGTCCACCGCGCAACGAGCCGTCGACGCGCTGCTCGCCGGCTGCGACCGGCACGCCCTCGCCACCGTCGGGTTCTTGGGCGGGGAGCCGTTCCTGCACCGCTCGCTGGTGCACCAACTGGTGGCCTACACCAGCGCGCGGGCCAACGAGCTGGGCCAACCAGTCGGGTTCTCGGTGACCACCAATGGCACCCGGCTCGATCCCGGGGATCTCAACCTGCTCCGGTCCCACCGGTGTGCGGTCACCGTCAGCATCGACGGCGGACGTGTCACCCATGACCGGCTGCGCCGCAACTTGCTGGGCGGAGGCAGCTGGGACGACGTGGTCGCCGCCGTCGCTCCACTGCTGGCCCGGCCGGGCCTGGCGGCGGTCAGCGCCCGCGCCACGGTGTGCCGCGACGACCTGGACCTGACCGGCCGCTACGACGCGCTCGTGGCGGTCGGCTTCACCAGTGTGGGCTTCGCGCCGGTGCGGTTGGGGTGGGGGGCGCTGCGTGACGAGGACTGGCCACGGTGGACAGTTGCCTCGGTCGCGCTTGGCGAGCGGGAGCTGGCCCGGATCCGGGCTGGTGGTGACACCGCGTTCAGCAACCTGCGGACCGCGCTGCACCAGCTGCACGCCGGCTGGTCGGCACCGTACCCGTGCGGAGCGGGCGGTGGGTACGCCTCGGTGTCCACCACCGGGCAGTGGTATGCCTGCCACCGGGCCATCGGGGAACAGGACTACGCGCTGGGCGATGCGCAGCGGCCCGTCGACCCGGACCGGCCCGTCGACCCGGACCGGCAGCGCCGGTTCCTGGAGGTGCGCCACGTCGAGCAGGTGGAGCCGTGCCGGCAGTGCTGGGCGCGTTACCTGTGCAGCGGCGGCTGCCACCAGGAGGCCACGGCCCGCACCGACGCTTCCTGTGACGCCATCCGCGGATGGCTTGAGTTCTGCCTCGACGCGTACTGCGCGGTGTCGTCCGAGCGTCTCGACTGGTTCGCCCTGCCCCCCGCTCCAACCCCGACCGAGGCCGGAAGAAACTGATGACTGACGACAAGCTGCTGCCCCGTAACCGCACCGCCCGCCTGGCCCAGGCACGCGCCGCGGGCAACCCGGTGACCGCGGAGCTGGAGTCGGGCGTGGGGAACTGCTTCCCCGGCCTCGAGGTCGATCTGCGAAACGTGGATCGCCGCTTCTTCCCCTACCTGGCTGTCGACTTCGTCGGCAACCAGGTGCTGGTGGTGGAGGTCGCGCTCCCTCAGGCCGAGCAGGAGCTGCTACCCGGGGCGCTGCTGGACGGGCTGCGTCAGCTCGCGGGCGCCCCAGCGGGCACGTGGCAGGTGACCAGGCTCGCCGGCGAGTTCGCCGGGTTCGGTGCCCAGTCGTGGACCGTGACCGAGCTGGGCAGCCCTGGGCGGCCGCCCGACCCGTGGACCGCAGTACGGCTGCTGCGGCCGGGCACCCAGGTGGAGATCACCGTTGCGCGGTCCGGCCCCGGGCAGTCCCGCACCCTGGCCGCGACGCGCGCCTCCTACCTGACCGATGATGGCGCCTTCGCGGAGATGTTCGAGCCCGGCGAGCTGACCCAGTCGCTGTGCTCTCCGTGGACCCATGACTTCCGGGACTGCGCGTGCTACTACTGGGCGTCCAACCATCCCGACATCGTCCAGCCGGCCCTGCCGCCAGGCGTGGCCGCCGACGATCCCGCCTGGACGGTACAGGCGCTGTGGCTGCGCTCGGACAAGCTGGCCGCCCCGCCGCCGCCAGCGGACCGCCAGCACGCCGGTGAGATGGCCCATCACGAGATCAACGCCCGATGGCAGGAGCTTGACGTCGTGCTGGACGGGCGCGAGCAGCGGGTTCCTTACGCGCCCACCGCCGTAGCCGGCACACCGCTGGACCCCGGCCGGCTCGAGCCGACGCTGCGCTACGCCGCCGGGGTCGAGCTGGCCGTGATGCTCGAATACCTCGCGGCCGCGTTCTCGCTCAACCCGGCCGCGGGCGCGGCGGGGTCCGAGCTCCGGGCCGATGCCCGGGCGGCCCGGGCCGAGCTGCTGCGGGTAGCGGCCTCGGAGATGCGCCACCTGCGGCAGGTCAACACCCTGTTGTTCGACCTGCACGCGGCCTCCGGGGCAGCCGGATTGTTCCAGCCGGCGCTGGGTGTGGCCACGCTCGTGCCGGGTACGGCCGGCGCACCCGGGCGCCCCGTGGAGTTCCAGCCGCTCACTCCGGAGGCCCTGGCTGAGTTCATCCGAGTTGAGGCACCCTCGCTGACCGTCGATGCTCTCTACAGCACCATCCTGGCGACCTATCAGCGTGACGGGCAGCAGACGCAGGCCGCGGTGGTACTGACGGTGATGGCCGAAGGGGCCGACCACTACCACACCTTCCGCACCATCCAGGAATGGCTGGGTCGGCACGCTGGTACCCCCTACCTCCGTCAGCTGCAGATCCCCCAGGGCGCTGACCCGGCATTGGCGACGGTGCAGCAGCGCTACGAGCGGGTGCTCGATCTGCTCCACCGGGGCTACCAGGCCGGTATCCCGGCCGGCGCGGCTGACATCGCGGCGGCCCGCATGGCGATGCTCGGCCCCGCCGGCATCGAGGGCGCCTGCGAGGCACTGGCGGCCGGTGGCCGGCTGCCCCGTTTCGTGGTGCCAGCCGACCCCCGGTTCGCTCCGGTCTCCCCGCCGTGAGTGGCACCATCGTGCTCGGCAGCGGGCCGGTGGCCTTGGCGCACGCTCTGTTCGCCGCGTGGCACGGGCCGGTGGTCCTCGCTGGCCGGCCCGGGCCACCTCGCTCTGCGGTGGAGAGCGTGCCCGCCGCAGCGCTGACGTTGCTGCTCGAGCTGGGCATCACCCCCACCGAGTTGGACGTCGACCGCCTGGCTCGCGTTCGCCTGGTGGCCTGGGAGCATCCTGAGGCGGAGCCCCGCGACAGCCCGGCCTGCGCGCAGCTGGACCGCTCTGCCCTGGTCACTGCCTTGTGGCGGCGGATCAGGTACTGCCCGCAGATCCGGGTGGTTGGCCCGGTGCGGGCTCTGCCCGAGGACGCCGTCGCCGGCCGGCTGGTCGATGCGACCGGCCGCCGCGCCGTCACTGCGCGCGACTGCATCCGTCCCCGGCAGCCGTGGGTCGCGGCGTCCTGCACCGTCCCCCGCCGGGCCCTCGATCCGACCATGCGGCTGGCGGCCGGCCCGGGAGGTTACGCCTACCGGCTGGGGTCGGCGAGCTGGTTGACCGTCGGCTGGGCTGGTGCCAATGCTGGCCCACGAGACGCTGACGGGCTGCGGCGGCGGATCGTCGAGGCAGGTGCTGGGTGGCTGGTCGAGCACGTCCCGCTGGCGGGGATGCCGACCACGCGCCGGGTCGCCAGCCTGTCGGTACCCCTCCGCAGGCCCGGTCCGGTCATCGCGCTCGGTGACGCCGCGCTGGCCCGTGACGCGCTCGCCTCGCAGGGTGGCTCCATCGGGCTGTCCGACGCCCGCCTGGCCGCTGAGCCTGCCACTACCGGCGAGGAGATCGCCCGGCGCGCCACCGACGGCTGCGAGCGCCACCTGCGGTTCCTCACCGGCGTGCTGGAATCCTGCGGGCACCGCGACGCCCCGGCCTGGTCCGAGTACCGGCGATGGGTGGCCCACCAGCGAGCACGTTGTATATGATAGCACCGGATCGTCCGCGTCGATGCCGCATTTTCGTCGGTACGGGACATGGACAGTGAGATCTCACGGTTGCCTTCTGAATCTCGGTCGGCGATGAGGAAGGCGGCCATCTGAGGTAGGTACATCAGAATCCCGTGACTTTACTGACAGCGGGAGGGCCACGTCCTCCAGAGACTTGTTCTCCGCGTCGACGGCCAGTAGGAAGGCCACCACGCCACCGATAATCATTACCACGGCGCCCACGATGTAGCCCCAGAACAGCGACGACGGGTTCGGGTTCTGCTTGTCGATGAGCGATCCGTAGAACACTGGCGCAATAGATCCAGATGCCTGCGCGATCGCGAAAAATACCGCGATCGCCTTGGCGCGAACCTCCATCGGGAATATTTCGCTCACCGTGAGATAAGCGGCGCTCGCCCCGGCTGAGGCGAAAAAGAAGATCACACACCAGGCCAGGGTCTGGGTCCATGCGGTGAATCCTCCCGCCTGGAAGATGCACGCGCTGCCCACGAGCATGAGGCCGGACAAGACGTAGGTTCTGGAAATCATCTTACGGCGACCGATCTTGTCGAACAGCGGGCCGAGCACCAGCGGGCCGATCACGTTCCCGACCGCGAACGGGATAAGGTAGATCGCGGTGCGGCCCTTGTCGATGTGAAAGAAGGTCACCAGCACCGTGGCGTAGGTGAAGAAGATCGCGTTGTAGAGGAATGACTGTGTGATCATCATCACGGCACCCAAGGTTGAGCGCTCGGGATAGGTCCGGAAAAGCACCCGCAGCAACGTGAGGTAACCCGCCTTGTCGACGGGCTCGATGTTGATGGCGTGGCTGTCGTCCAGCGGGAGCAGGATCGTGCCGGTCCGCTGCACCTCCTGCTCGATGGCCTCGATCGATTTCTCGGCGTCATGGCTGCGCCCATGCATGATCTGCCACCGAGGACTCTCCGGAACGTTGCGGCGCAGGAACACGATAGGGATCGCGAGCAAGGGCCCGATCAGTACTGCAATACGCCAATCGTAGCTCGGGTCGATGGCGCCGGACAACAGCGGGAGCTGCACCGCCCCGGCGATCGCAGCCCCCAACCAGTAGGTGCCGTTGACAGCGATGTCGACCCGCCCCCGGTAGCGGGCCGGAGTGAGCTCATCGATCGCCGAGTTGACCGCTGCGTACTCGCCGCCGATCCCAGCGCCGGCGATGAACCGCGTCAGATACAGAAAGATCAGCGAGAACACGCTGTTGCCGATGACGAACGCGGTGAGCGCACTTCCGGTGAAATAGATCGTCAGCGTCACGAAGAACAGCCGGCGGCGACCCAACCGGTCGGAGAGCTGGCCGAAAACCAGAGCTCCGACCACCTGGCCGATGAGATAGACCGTCGCGATCAAGCCGATCCCCGTCGGGCTGAGCCCAAGCCTGTCCGGTTCCGCGAGCTTCTCGCCGACGTTCGCGGCAATCAGGATCTCGAAGCCATCCAGAATCCAGCAGACGCCCAGAGCCAGCGTTATCCGAGTGTGGAAGGGCGACCACGGCAGCCGGTCGAGCCTGGCCGGGATGGCGCTGCGTACCGCTCCACTCGCCACTGTGTGAGTCACTATCAGAACCTCCGTCTTCTTTCACCTTGTGCAGCTCGGGCTGTCGTCCTCGACTCAAGGCCAAGCGTGCTTCCTCGCCGCGCTCGGCGACCAGCTCCGCCAGGTTCCCGGCAGATTCGCTCGCGTCATGCAGCAGAAACGCGAGGGCATCCACTGCCCCGAGCAGCGCGGCGTCGAGGTCGGGAGCTGCTGGGCGCGCCTCGAACACATCGGCCTGGTCGTCCACGGTCACAGCGTGTGCGGTGAGGAACGTGATGGTCAAGGGCGATGCGTGAACACTCACATGTGATCATGTAGCCGGCATCTTCTGCTAGCGCCCACGGGTCGCCAGTGCACAGTCACGTCAAGTGCGGTGGGCGGGTGGCGGTGGCCAGTGCCGCGAGGTCGACATCGACGTCGAAGGCTCGTCGAGCCGCAGCCGCGCGCCCGAGTCCACCCGCCGCACCGGCACGTAACGACCCCGGCGCAGCTCGAAGACAACAGCCGTGGGCGGCGCGACACCAAGCTCGATCAGCAGATGATGCGGAATACCGGCCTGGGTATACAGCTGGGGCTTGACCGCCCGGTCGATCATCGCGTTATCCGGACTGGTGATCTCCACGACCAGCACCACCTCGGCCGGCTCCGAGACCGTACGCTCTGCCCCCGGTAGCTGGCGCAGGGGCTCACCAGCAGGCTCCCGTCCAGCAACTCGATCCGCCGCCGATCCGCGGGCAGCGCAAGATAATCCTGCTCGCTCCACGGACCGACGTGCTCCAGCACGTCCGCGTGCGCACTGGCGGCCATGGCCACTCACCTCCGCGATCCGATCTCACTCCCATAGTCGCATCCTGCTAGGCGGCATCGACAGTTTCCGACCAACCTCAGGATGACGTAAAGCAGCAGCCGGAGGCCCCGAACCACTGTCGAGCTGGCGATTCGGCCATCATCGATACCGGCATATCACGTCGGCGACGTAGGACGTCGGTTACGATTGCTGTGTGTTTGTCAACCGCAC
Organism: Pseudonocardiaceae bacterium; assembly: GCA_050699575.1. Lineage (GTDB taxonomy): Bacteria > Actinomycetota > Actinomycetes > Mycobacteriales > Pseudonocardiaceae. The sequence goes on along the minus strand of JBOHFG010000020.1, from coordinate 10,488 downwards.
GGTCGAGCTCGCCGCGCTGGAGCGGTGGTGGTCGGGCACTGACGCGCGGATGGCGATGGTCTGGGGGCGCCGGCGGGTGGGCAAGACCGCGTTGGTGCGCCGGTTCGCCGACGGGCGGCGGGCCGTGTTCCACACCGGAGCCAGCCGCGGACAAGGCACGGAGCTCACCGTCCTGGCTCGGCAGGTCAGCGGCATCGGTGTCGTCGGCATTCGGGACCTGGTGACTCGCGGGTACACCGACTGGGACGACGCCCTGGACCACATCGCCGGGGTGGCCGAGCGGGAGCCGCTGCTGCTGGTGCTCGACGAGTTCCCCGAGCTGGCCGCGACCACACCCGAGCTACCGAACCTGCTGCGGGCGTTCCTCGATCGCAGCCAGGGACGCACCCAGCTGCGGATCCTGCTGTGCGGCTCCGCGGTGCGCTACATGGAGGCACTGCAACAGCAGAGCCAGCCGCTCTATGGGCGGATGGACCTCACCTGGCGGTCCATCCGTTCGCACCTTGGGAAGCCGCCCTGATGCTGCCCGATCTCCGTCCGAGCGAGCGGGCGGTGGTGTACGGCATCGTTGGTGGTATCCCGATGTATCTGGCGTGGTGGGATCAGGCGGCACCGCTGGGCGAGAACCTGCAGCAGTTGGCCTGCCAGCCAGGCGCCCGGTTGCTCACTGAGGTGAGCTGATCCTGGCCACCGAAGCCGAGTCAGGCGAGTACCCACGAGCTGTGTTGCACGCGATCGCCACCGGCGCCACGCGCCACAACGAGATCAGCGACGCGATCCGGGCGGACCCGACCCGACTACTCGATCGCCTGGTTGGCCTTCGGCTGATTGAGCGTGTCCAACCGGTTACCGAGACGGGGCGAACTCGGCGGCGCATTTACCGCATCGCCGACAACTTCCTGGCGTTTTACCTGAACATTCTCACCCGCTACCGCACCGAGATCGAAGCGGGCCTTGGACCGACGGTCCTGCCCGTGCTGCTCGACTCCCTGGACGATCACCAGGGAGAGCGGTTGGCCGGGGAGGCGAAGTGGGCGCGAGAGGTCTCGGCGCCCCGGCTGGTCGCCGACCTGTACCGCAAGGCGGCGGCGCTGCCGGGTGCACCGCATGAGCTGCGCATCGCGATCTGCGCTCGTGAGCAGGTCCTCAACCTGCCGGAGGATGTCCTCGCCATCACCGCCGAGGACATCTTCGGACCGTGAGATTTGCTATCAAATAGCGTTTTCGCTATCGCGGAGCTATAGTGAGGCTGTGGGCGAGACGATCAAGCAGTCCGAGTTGCGCAACAACAATGCGGAGATCATGCGGCGAGTGGCCGCCGGTGAGTCCTTCACCGTGACAGTGCATGGCCAACCAATCGCCGACCTGGTACCGCACCAGCGGACGGGCCATCGGAGGAGACGGCTGGTTCCAGCGGTCGACTTCGACGCGGCGCTCGCCGCGCTAGCTCCTGTCGACGTCCAGCAGTGGAAGCGAGACCTTCAAGAAGCGGACCACGTCTTTGGGGGCGACTTGCCGACCGATCCCTGGGATGAGGCCGGTAAGAGGTGGCTCGGCACGACGTGACTGGGCCCATAGAGCGCAGGGTGCTCCTCGACACCTCGGTCATCATCGACCCGCCTTCGCAGGGCACGGCCTCGTTCGCCGACGTCGTGAGCGTCAGCGCCGTCACCGTGGGCGAGCTGCATTATGGAGTAGGTGCGAGCCTGGATCCGATCGAGCAGCTACATCGCCAGCAGCGGCTGCGGCTCGTGCTCGACACGCACGACGTGGTGCCGTTCGACGCCGCGGTAGCCGAGTTTTACGGTTTACTTGCCAACGTCGTTCGTCAGGCTGGGCGAAACCCCCGGCCGCGCAGACTGGATCTGATGATCGCCGCCACCGCCGTGCGACACGGGTTCTCCTTGGCCACCCGGAACGGGGCGGACCTTTGCCATCTCGAGCGAATACTCACTGTCATCGACGTGGACTGACAGCCGCACACGCGTGAGCTTGACCTGGACTGTTCCCCTCAGGCGTCAACCTTAGGTTGGGTGCGGTGGGCGGGTGGCGGCGGCCAGTGCCGCGAGGCCGACATCGACGTCGAAGGGCTCGTCGAGCCGCAGCCGCTCGCCCAAGTCCACCCGCCGCACCCGCACGTAACGACCCCGACGCAACCCGAAGACAACAGCCGTGGGCGGCGCGACACCAAACTCGACCAACAGATAATGCGCAATACCGGCCTGGGCATAAAGCTCGGGTTTGACCGCCCGGTCGATCACTGCGTTGCCCGGACTGGTGATCTCCACTACCAGTACCACCTCGGCCGGCTCCGCGACCGTACGCTCTGCCCCCGGCGTGCTCGCCCCGGGCCAGATCCGGGATCAGGATCCGGCCCGGGGCGACCCGGACATTGATCGCCTCCAGCACCTCACAATCCGCTGGCGCCGCTGCCGAGAACGCCGGCCAGAGCTGGGAGGACAGCCGCTGGTGCCGGTAGCCGGCGCTGGGGCTCACCAGCAGGCTCCCGTCCAGTAACTCGATCCGCCGCCGATCCGCGGGCAGCGCAAGATAATCCTGCTCGCTCCGACGTGCTCCAGCACGTCCGCGTGCGCACTGGCGGCCATGACCACTCACCTCCGCGATCCGATCCCACACCCATAGTCGCATCCTGCTGGGCGGCACCGACAGTTTCCGACCGCAGCTAAGCGCACGCACGAACCGTGAGATTTGCTACCGGAGCGCAGGGTGCTCCTCGACACCTTCGGTCATCATCGACCCGCCTTCGCAGGGCACGTCCTCGTTCGCCGACGGCGCGAGCGGGTGCGCAGCCCTATCCCGCCCAGCACCCCGATCCCGCTCAGCACGGCCAGTGCCAGCAGCAAGGGCAGCGGCCCGAGGCGGTCCACCCAGCCGGCCAGGATGCCCTGCAGCTGCCCGGCCGCGTCCACGATGGGATCACTCGCCGGACCGTCTCCGAGGTGCAGCCGCAGCTCATAGATCCCGTAGTAGCCGACGTAGAGCCCGACCACGACAAGCAGCACCCCACTGATCCGGTTGACGTAGGGCAGCAACCGCCGGGCACTGCGCACCACGGTCGAGCTGGCCAACGCCGTGGCGACGGCGAGGACACCGACGACCAACGCCATCCCGGCGCCGTAAGCGAGATAGGCCAGTAGGCCGCCCAGCACCGAGCCGCTGCGAAACGTCCCTGCGGTCACCGCGAGGAACGGACCGATGGTGCAGGACAGCGAGGCGATCGCGTAGGCCAGCCCGTAGCCGAACATCGAGCCGAGCCGGGCGGTCGGCGCGCCTCGACGTGGTCTGGGCAGCAGCAGCGTGATCTCCCGCCCGCTGAGCATCCGGATACCCAACGCCAGCAGCGCGACACCGATCACTACGGTCACCGCGGGCAGGTACTGCTGCACCGAGGTGGCCAGCGGGGCGATCACCAGCCCGAACATGCCGAACACGAGGAGAAAGCCCAGCGCCATCATCGCGGTGGCGGCCAGCGCCCGGGCCACCGCGTTGACCTTGCTGCCCTGCGTCTGTTCGCCAGCCACGACCAGGGTCAGGTAGGCGGGCAGCATGGCGAACCCGCACGGGTTCACCGCCGCGACGAGCCCGGCGGCCAGCGCGAAGCCGATAGTGTCGAGATCCACGTCTGGCTCTGCGGCTCAGGACGCCGTGAGTCGGCGAAGGTGATCAGCCAGCTCCGTTTCGGAGAGCTGGTCCTTGACCAGCTCAAGGGAGCCGTTGGGGCTGATGAACGCATACGCCGGCTGGCTGGTGACGGTGAAGCGCCGCCAGATGGCGGCGTCGAGGTCGGCGAGGTGCTGGAACGAGTCGACGTGGTATTTGGTCACGAAGCCTTGCATTGCGGCCAGTTGATCCTGCGCCGCGACGCCGACGAAGGTGACCTTGCCAGTGTTCGCCTGGGCTGCGCGGGCCACTGCAGGCGCCTCACGCTGGCATTTCGGGCACCACGGTGCCCAGAACCACAGCACGGCCGCCTTGCCTGCCAAACTCTGCCCGGAGAAGTGCTTGCCGTCCAGCGTTCTCGCGGTGAACCGCAGCTGCTCGGGCATCGTGACGGCGGGTGCGGCCTGCGCGGCACCAGGTGACGTCGCTGCCGTCGAAGAGGCAGGCTGACCCCCAGAGCAGCCGGCCAGCACCGCCACAGTGGCACAAGCCACACCCAGCGCGCGAGCACATCCCCCAGTCCACGTCCTCACATAACGCATGCCCCCATCCTGACCCAACAACCCCCGGGTAGTCCTTACGAGTCCGTGACCGCTATTTGGAGCCGAACTGCGCCCGCGGAAGGCTCAGTTCGGCTCCAAATGGCAGTCCACCGGCTGGTAGGTGAGTGGGGCGACGAGGGTCGCGATGTCCAGGGTGACGGAGATCGGTTCGGTGAGCACGAGCGGGCGGCCCGGGTCGGCGCGCGCTACCTCGACGTAACAGTCCCCACTCCCGCCGGTAGACGACGGCACACGGACCAACCGGACGCAGCTCGACCCGCAGGTAATGCGGGATACCGGCCTGCGCATAGAGCTGTGGCTTGACCGCCCGATCGACCACCGCGTAGCCCGGACTCGTAATCTCCACGATCAACACGACATCCGCTGCCGCACACACCGTCACGTCCAGCCCAGGAGCGCTGACCACCGCAAGATCCGGGATGAGGATCTTCCCAGGACCCACTCGGACATTGATCGCCGCCAGCACCTCAAGCCCCGCCGGGACCGCCGCATCAAGGGCCACGGCGAGCCGAAACAACAACCGCTGGTGACGGAGCCGCGCACTCGGGCTCACCAGCAGAGCCCCATCCAGCAGCTCGACACGCGGTCCACCGGCAGGGTGAGGAAGTCCTCCTCAGTCCACAGACCGCTGTGGTCAAATACCTCGGGAACGGCCCCGTGAGAGACTGGCCATGACGTGAGGAGCTCGAGGTGACCGCCCTTCCCCAATCTCTTTATCACCTGTTGACGGTGGCGGAGTACGCCGAGCTCGGCGAGACCGAGTCGGGCTACACCGAGCTGCTAGAAGGTCGCCTGCTGATGTCGCCGAGCCCGGTTCCCGATCACAACGTCGCTGGACTCACGCTGGCGGTGCAGCTGCGCCCACAGCTGCCGGATCACCTCGAGGTGATCCCCGACGTCGACGTCGACCTTGAGCTCGCCCACCCCGACCAGCCGGGGTTCTCCCGCCGGCCGGATCTCATGATCGTCCAGCAGGGTGCGCGCCGACGGGTGCGCAATGAGGGTGGGATGATCCGGGCCGCCGAGGTGCTCGTCGTCATCGAGATCGTCTCACCGGGCTCACGCCGGACCGACCACGTGGCCAAGCGCAGCGAGTATGCCGACGCCAGCATCCCGCACTACTGGATCGTGGACCTTGACGAGCCGGTGTCACTCCTCGACTGCCACCTCGCCGCGGGGTTCGGCTACCAGGACGGCGGCAGCATCACCGGCATCTTCACCACCACCGAGCCGTTTCCGATCCGTCTCCAATTGGGCAAACTACTCTAACGAACCGAGGCGCGTCTGCACGGTGGCGGCGGGTCAAAGGCGTGGAAGATCGTGCGCAGCCCGGCGATCGCCCGATCCCGGTAGCTACCGACCAGCGCTCCACCTTGGCCCGATCCAGGCCACAAGGCAGCACGGTCGTTTCACCATCGCGCGCCAGGAGCAGGTCGGAGAATCCCGACCCTGTAAAAGGTTCCAATTGACGGTCAGCTTGGTGGCATACGGTGGTCAGGGCAGCTGGGCTACTGACCAGTGCAGGTTCGACCGGAGTCGTTCTCGCTCGGGGTTACCGGCCTTGAGTGAGCGGATTGTGGCAGCCATGCTCTCCTCGTGCCGACCGAGATGAGCAAGGCACACACTGATGTAATCCCATGGTCGCCAAGTGTAGTCAGAAGGAGAGACGAAGCCCGAGGTCGGCGCCGCTGCCCCAGCTGCGGCAGAATAAAAAGGCAGCGCTTTCGTCCATTCCTTGCGCTCGAAGTGTCGCCAACCGAGCCCGAGGAAGGCCTCGGCCCGCGACGGGTCCAAGCGCACGGCTGCATACAGATGATCAACTGCCTCCTCTGGCCGCCCAAGCCGCTCGCTGCACACACTCATGCTGATGAGAGCTGTGTACTGTTCCCACTCCTCGCCCGGATCCTGGAGGTACGCCTCGTACACTCCGAGAGCGTCGGTGTCGCGACCAGCATCGCGCAGCTCACAGGAATAGTAGTAAAGCGTGCGTGACGAGCGGTCACCGGTGTGCACTGCACGCTCGACGATGCGGAGGTTCCGGCTGCTCTTCGACTCTCGCTTGGTTGGATCTGAGTGGTGCTCAATGTAGAGATCCTCGCGGTGCAGGACACGACTCCCGGGGACCATGAGAACCTCGTGCACGGCGCCTGCCCAACACAACTCCGGGACTCTGCGGGCGAGCCGCTCACGATGGAAGAAAAGAGTGCACTCGCCAGTCCCTGCTGCAAATGAATAGCGGTATGGCGTAGTGATCACATCAAGGTTGTCGGTCAGAATTTCACGCTTGGCCGCGCAAATCGCTGCTTGCACGTCCGGCGTCACGACATCATCGGCGTCAAGCCACAGCACCCAGTCCCCCCGGCAGGCGTTGAGTGAAATGTTACGGGCAGCGGCGAAATCGTCGATCCACGCGAAATTGAGGACGCGAGCGCCGGCTTGCCGCGCAACTTCGGGAGTATGGTCCTGCGAGCCGGTGTCCACTACGACCATCTCGTCACAGAAGGTGGCAGCTTGCCCTAGCACGCGCCCGAGAGCCGACTCCTCGTCGCGCACAATCATCATGAGCGACAGTTGCGCCGTCATAACGGTAGGTTTAACAGAATTGAGCGCGCCGTTGCAGCAGTGGACTCCGGTGCCGAATTTCTGAAGTTGAGTTGAAACATATCAGTTCTCTAGGGATGATCCGGGGGTAGATGTGGGAGAGGGCCCGGTAGGCCCGGTAGGACCAGTAGGACCAGTAGGACCAGTAGGACCAGTAGGACCAGTAGGACCAGTAGGACCGGTTGAACCAGTAGGACCAGTAGGACCGGTTAAACCAATAGGACCGGTTGAACCAATGGGACCTGTAGGACCCGTTGGACCAATAGGACCGGTTGAACCAATAGGACCGGTAGGACCAATGAGCCCGATAGGACCAATAGGACCGGTAGGACCAATGAGCCCGGTAAGCCCGGTAAGCCCGGTAGGACCGGTAGGACCGGTAGGACCAATGAGCCCGGTAGGACCGGTAGGACCAGTAGGACCAATGAGACCGGCAGGACCAGTGGCTCCGGTAGCACCGGTAGCTCCAGTAAGCCCAGTAGTTCCGGCAAGTCCGGCCACCCCAGGAGGACCGATGGAACCCGCCACTCCAGGAGGACCGATAGAACCCGCCACTCCAGGAGGACCGGGAGGACCGACAGATCCAGGAGAACTCGCTGGGCCTGGTGGTCCGGCTGGTCCTGTGAGGCCAGTTGTCCCCTGATTGTTGACAGCTGGGACAACGCCCTCGTAAACGCCGTACCCGATCACGGCGACAGCAACAGCGACAACGGTCGCGGTAACAAGAGTGTTAGTCGCCGGCCGCTGAAGAGACGATGGTGTTCGCTGGGGCTCGGTTGGCTGCGTGCCGGGCGGAGCAGGGCGTTCGTCCGGTGGCGGACCCGGCTGATACGGGTAGTATTTTGCCTCACACTTTGTTTCGCCGACCTGGCCGAGAATGTCGATGACCTTGAGATTGACGGTCGCGAGTTTCTGCGGTTCTGTCACTACAGTTGCCGGTGCGGCCAGTGCAGGGAGGAGCTTGGCGACAGCCATAGTCGGGTTGTGGCGCGGCTCCAAGGGTCCCCCATCGATATGCCACGCGTAGTCGTACGGTGGTTCGGTCGCGTCGACCAGTGCGGCGTTGAGCTGGACGACGACAGGCGCACCCGGCGCTACTTGACGTGGGATTTCCAGCTGATCGATGGTGGGTTTTGGTTTTTCTTTCTTGATGGTGAGCGTGAGGCGCTGCTCATCCAGCGGTACGGAATATAGCGCGACGAGGTACCCGTGTCGTATCGCCAGATCCACGGCTGGCGCCTCGGTGGAGATGCTGGTGCCGGGGATCAGGAAACGTTGGAGCAGGCTCTCGGTGGAACCGGGTTCTGTCTGCGATGAGTTTTCCGATTGGGGCGGGCGTGTGGCCGTGCTGAAGAAGATGCGACGGAGCAAGGTCTCTGTAGCATTGGTGAGGAGATCTGCTTCCGGTGGCTGCGGCCCGGGGGTGCTCAACCGCACGGAAAGCTGCGCTGATGAGGTGAGTGAGCAGTGCATGAAGGCGTCGACCGCGACGGTTGACTCGGCACGCCACAGCCGGCCGGTGAGGTGGATGTTCTCGTCATGGGTGAAGGTCATCATGACGTGCGTCCAGCGCCAGGAGACAGGGCCTTCAGCGAGCTGCGTGGTTCCGGTGGCGAGACCCTGGGTGCAGAGCCAGTCGAGCACCGTGTTGAGACCCGTCTCGCTCAACGCCACTGCTACGTTTGCTGCTGACTCCACTAGCAAATTCTTCGACCAGGTGGGCGCGGGAGTCGTCGCCGCGCAGCGCATGGCGAGCGTGAGCGATTCGGCTTGCGAATCGAGTGAGACAGCTGAGTCCGCAAGTACCACCCCGTCGGTAGGGACATCATCGTCCGAAGCCGTGAGGCGCAGCTGGAGCGAGCTCGGCAGGTAGCTGAGGGGCATGCTGGCCAACCGTGCCATCGACGCGGTGAGAGTGGGCCGAAGGATTATCTGCTCGATCGTGGTGTCAACCCAGGAAAGCGGTTCGTCGTCCCCCTGGTAGCTGAGCTCCAGATCCGCCACATCGAGGTCTAACAGGGACGGTGCCGTCAGGGTCACCACGGGTTGGTTATCCGTGCCGATTACCCTAGGTTGACAGTCGGCGTGGATGGTACCTTTCATTGTCAGGTTGATGCCCTTGATCACGTGCCGTGCGCCCCCCTGAACATCCACAGACAGCTTCAGCAGGTCATCGTCGAAGTCGAGTTTCGGATTTCCCCAGTGCGCCGCCATCTGAAACGGGGGGATCATCTGCACGATGACTCGCGAGACCGGACTGGTCACAGCGAGATTGCTCGATAATGACGCGTTGATGGCGCGAGTCTGCACGTCACGCACGACGTTATCGCGAAGCTGGACCACAAAGTCATAGTCGGGCCGAGCTGATGTTCCTGCAGCCTGCTGCTCGGCCACTGCCGGATCGACCGGGTCTTGCTCATCGGCCGCTGTCAACGTCCCGTAGGCCTGCTGTGTCACACGACCGGGCAGCGGGTCTTCTGCGTTGTGGCGGAGGTCTGGGACGACGAGACTCTCCGAGGCGGGCCACTGCCACAACCGGGCCTGCTGGCCACGGATCTCCGTCGCCAGCACCTGCCTGGTCACGTCGGCGAGCGGCCTGCTTGTGACGACGGTCGCGGCGGTGACCCACCGCAGATCGTATTCGGACTCTCCCATACCGGACGCCATGGGCTATAGTGACTATACAAACAAAGCGTGTAAAGCGTCGTGTGAATGAACGTTCGGTGCGGGGTCTTCGCCAAGCGCAGGCAAGCCTGTCACGGACCGTGAGATCCGCCCTCACATCAGGTGGTAACCAGCACTAGGTCCGCGTCGTCGCGCGGAGCCCAGCGGCTCACCACGTTCTCCAGGTTGGTGATGACCAGCCCGGTTCCGTCCTCGTCGCCATCCTCATCAAGCGGCACGATGATGGCCAGATTCCCGGGCGTCACGAAAACCCAGGCTGTCACGTCGTCCTCGGGGTGGTAGAGGGCTACGACTGGCAGCTAGATCGCGGACTTCCCGGCCGACCGATCTTCAGAAATCTCTCGAGCCGGTTCGGGTTTACCGGGTGGACGCGTAGCCGTTGCCAGAGCAGCGAGGTCGAACGTGACTACGACAGGCTCGGTCAGCACGAGCAAGCAGCCTGGGTCCACGCGCGGGATGCCGGCCTGCGCGTAGAGCTGCGGCTTGACCGCCCGGTCGGCCGCCCCGTTGCCTGGACTGGTGATCTCCAGTCCAGAGCCGGGAGGACAGCCGCTAGTGACCGGAGCCGCGCGCTCGGGCTCACCAGCAGAGCCCCGTCCAGCAGCTCGACCCGCCGGCCCACCGGCAGAGCGAGGAACTCCTCCTCGGTCCACGGACCGCTGTGCTCGAATACCTCGGGAACGGGAGCGGCCATCGACGCATCACTTCCGCACTACTCGCCTCGGACATGGTTGCATCTTGGCGGCCACTCCGACAGTTCTGGGTTCCTTCGCTTGGTGTCAAGTTGTGAACGCACCACCAGCTTCAACCGGCCTCGACCAGCAATTTGTTGAGGACTTCGGTCGATTTCTTCCAGTTGGCTTGAGCCTGGTTTCAGAGCACCACCTCGGTGGTCGGGAGACAGGTAGTCACGGTCATGGTGTGTGGTCCCCATCCCCGAGCGTCGGGCGACGTCGGT
>JBOHFG010000019.1:0-2516 GCA_050699575.1 Pseudonocardiaceae bacterium | reverse complement strand
TTGTATCACCGGTTCCCGCTCAGTTTCCGTGAGGGTGAAGAGATGATGCTGTAGCGCGGGATTGTGGTGTCCTACGAGACGATCCGGGCGTGGTGTCGCTCGTTTGGGCAGACCTCCGCGAACCAGTTACGTCGCCGACGGCCACGACCAGGGGATCAGTGGCACCTGGACGAGGTGTTCATCACGATCCTAGGGAAGACCCACTACCTGGGGCGGGCGGTGGACCAGGACGGGACTGTTCTGGACATGCTGGTCACCTCCCGGCGGGACGCCACGGCCGCCACCAGGTTCTTTCGCACACTGCTGAGGGGGTGGCGGTCCGTGCCGCGGGTGCTGGTCACCGAGTGTCGCCCGCCACGATCATGGGACCACTCTGAGCGGTTTTCTGCCACGGGGATGGGACCACCTGGTTGCCAGTGATGGGACCACCCGGTGTGTCGCGCTGTGGGGGTTGATCGCTTCCTGTATCCGGTCTGTCCGTGTCATGCGGCGTGGGGGTTCGGTAGGTGGGGTTCCGGGAGGTTTCGGTGGTTGAGGTGCGTGAGGTGTTGCGGGGGTGGCTGGGGGGTGCGGGGTTGCGCACGGTGGCGGGGCGGGCGGGGGTGGACCGTAAGACCGCCCGCCGGTATGTGACCGCGGCTGAGGCGGCTGGGGTGTGCCGTGAGGGTGGTCTGGGGCAGTTGACGGACGAGGTGATTGGCCAGGTGGTGGGGGTTGTGCGGCCGGTCCGGGCTGGTGGTCACGGTCAGGCCTGGGAGGTGTTGGAGGCTGAGCGGGAGCGGATCGCTGAGTGGGTCGGCAAGGATTTGTCGGTGGTGAAGATCGGTGATCTGCTCGCGCGGCGTGGTGTGGGAGTCCCGTACCGCACGCTGCACCGGTTTTGCACCGAGCGGTGCGGGTTTGGCCGTGGTGGGGCCACCACGGTGCGGGTCGCGGACGGGGAGCTGGGGGTGGAGTGCCAGATCGATTTCGCCCGGATGGGCCTGGTGTATGACCCGGGTTCGGGCCGGCGCTGGGTGATCCACGCGCTGATCTTCACTGCGGTGTGCTCCCGGTACCTGTTCGTGTGGTTGGCCTTCTCCCAGACCCTGGTCGCGGTGGTCGAGGGGTGTGAGGCGGTGTGGCGGTTCTTCGGTGGTGTGTTCGGGGTCCTGGTCCCGGACAACGCCTCAGCGATCGTCGCCGGTGCTGATGCGGTCAACCCGAGGTTCACCGTGGGCTGGCTGGACTATGCCCAGCACTGCGGGTTCGCCACCGACGCCGCCAGGGTCCGTAGCCCGAAAGACAAGCCACGGGTGGAGCGCGCTGTCCAGTATGTGCGGGGCAACTTCTTCGCCGGTGAGGAGTTCGTGGACCTGGCTGATGCCCAGGTCCGGGTGGAGAAGTGGTGCCGCGACACCGCTGGGCAGCGGATCCATGGCACCATCGCGGCACGCCCGGCTGAGGTGTTCGCTGAGCGGGAGGCGCCAGCGCTGCTCGCGGTGCCGCAGGTGTATGACGTGCCGATCTTCACGCGGGTCACGGTGCACCGCGATTTCCACCTTGAGGTCGGCACGGCGCTGTACTGCGCACCGAAGGCCTACCTCGGGGAACACCTCGATGTCCGCGCCGATGCGGCTCTGGTGACGCTGTTCTCCCGGGGGCAGCTGGTCAAGGTGCACCCCCGTCAATGGCCTGGCGGGTGGGTCACTGATCCTGAGGACCTGCCTGAGCACAAGGCCGGCTACGCCCTGCGCGACCTGGACCGGCTCGTGGCTGCCGCCGGCAAACACGGGCCCGATGTGGGGATTTATGCCCAGCGGCTGCTGGAGGACCCGCTGCCCTGGACCCGGATGCGCCAGGTCTACCGGCTGATCGGGCTGGCCCGGCGCTACGGCGATACCCCGGTCAGCACCGCCTGCTCCCGCGCGCTCGCCCTCGACGTCGTGTCCGTCACCAAGATCGCCTCCATGCTGGAGAACGCCACGGAGAACACTCCGCCACCACCGCCACGCCCCGCGAGGGCGCCCGCGGCCCGCTTCGCCCGCGACCCCGCCGAGTTCACCCCGCACCGCCCAGCACCCGCCCTCCTCACCGGTGACCAGGAGCGATGATGACCAAGACCAGCGTGACCGGCCCCGTCTCCGCCGACCTCACGGCACTGCTGCGCGCCCTCACACTGGGCACGCTGCTCGATACCCTGCCTGAGCGGATCACCCTGGCCCGCCAGCAACATCTGCCCCACGCTGACTTCCTGGAACTCGTGCTGGCGGATGAGGTCACCCGCCGCGACACCAACTCCGCCGCGCTGCGCGCCCGGGCCGCCGGCCTGGACCCCGGGATGCGCCTGGACACCTGGGACACCACCGCGGCGGTGCGCTACGACCAGCAACTCTAAAACGAGCTCACCAGCCTGCGGTTCCTCGACGGCCCCGCACGGGGCCCTGCTGCTGGGCCCGGTCGGGGTCGGCAAGACACACCTGGCCACCGCGCTCGGGCACATCGCCGTGCGCCGCCGGCGCAGCGTGCACATGGCC
>JBOHFG010000018.1:0-1007 GCA_050699575.1 Pseudonocardiaceae bacterium | reverse complement strand
GCGTTCTCGGAAGTCACACCTGGAGTTTACTGCCGAGAATGGGTGTTCTCGGCAGTTGGTGGGGAACCGGGTGGCTTGGTCCAGATCAGCGAGTAGCGCCACAGCAGGTGCCGGTGGTAGCGAACATTGGGAAGAACCTCGGCCGCGACGCGGCGCATACCGGTGTTAGTGAGCGGTGGTGGCCAGAGCGTCGGTGCGGGGTGCTCCCAGTAGGTCTTGGTCAGCTTGTGAACGCGGGTAGCGATGGCCGCGGCGAGTTCGACGGGCAGGTTCCGCGGGCAGTTGGGTGCGAGCGAGCTCGATGATGGCCAGCGTTCCGCCCGGGCGCAGCAGCTCCCGCATGCGGGCCAGAGCGGCGATCGCGTTCATGTGATGCAGCGCCGCGACCGAGACTATGGCGTCGAAGGAGTTCTTCTCGAACGGGTGGGTCAGGAAGTCAGCGAGCGGATAATTGATGGGGCCACCGTCACGGGGGACGGAATGACTGTGGTGGCGCGCGAGGTCGATGCTAGCCGGGTCGAGATTAATGGCGGTGACCTCCGGCACGATCGTCCGCAGCTGCCGGGCCAGTGTGCCCTCGCCGCGGCCGACATCCAGAACTCGTCGGCAGTGGCTGGGCAACGCCCCAGGATCACCGGGTGGTAGTGGATGTTGTGGTTCCAGCGGTCGGTCATGCCGGGATGGCCCTATCCGTACCGGCCGAGGGTGAGTGGCCGTCGATGGACACGGCTAGGTGACCGTCACCACCCGGTTCAGGCGGGGTGAGATCGAGATGCCAGTCGCCGAACCGGCGGATGGTGTGGGTGATCAGCGGGGAGACAGTGGCCAGGTCGACCGGGTCGACGCGCTGGCTGTCCGCTACGAGTTCGTTGACCACGGCCGTGATGTCGGCCGCGGTGGAGTACAGGGCGCAGTTGGCGATCAGCTGGTTGAACTTGACAAGTTTTTCCTGGTAGACGGGGTCGTTGTGGGCGATGACGCCTTCTTCGGCGCCGAAGCCGAGCCAG
>JBOHFG010000017.1:0-12701 GCA_050699575.1 Pseudonocardiaceae bacterium | reverse complement strand
GTCTCGAAGGCCAGCCACCTTTGCTGGCACAAGTGTGCAAAGTGTGCACGGCCCGTTTCCGACAATCGCCGTGCTGCACGACTACCGGTGCGCGATGTCATACCCGTGTGGTGGCGACCTGCTGTGCCTGGCGGGCCAGGTCGGCAAAATCCGGTCCTGGTCTGGCCTGCAGGTCGTGGGCCAGGGGAGTCAACATGGTGCGGGCGACGCCGGAGCGCAGGGGGAGTACCGCGTTGATTGCCTGCGCGGCTCGCTGGCCAGCATCGGGCTCGCCGGCGAGCAGGTGCACCCGGGCCAGGGTGATGCCCGCCTGGACACCGCCACGCCCGTGGTTGCCTTCGGCGAAGGTCCGGGCGGAGACGCAGGCCAGCGACTCGGCAGTATCGAGTGCACCCAGCTGCAGATACACCTTGGCGGTGACCAAATCCAGGTCAGCACGATGGTAGGACGAGGGCGGTTCGTAGCCATCCCGGCTGCGGGCCAATGCCGATCTGACCCGGCGGGCCTGTACTCCAGAGCACGGAGCTGCCAGCTGTGCCTGAGCCAGCGCCGAGACCACCACCAGCCCAGAGCGCAACGGGGCGACCCGCGGGTCCTCCCGCGTTGCGTTGGCCAGGTTGTACTCGGCCATCGTTGCCAGCTTCAGAGCCCTGGTGGGCTGATCCCGATGAGTCAGCATCCCCGCTGCATACCGCAGTGCATAGGAGACTCGATAGGTGTCCCCGGCCTCGGTCGCCAGCTCCACTGCCCGGGAGAAGTGCTGATGTGCGGGTATCGGCAGGTAACTGTCGTGGCAGCACCACGCCGTGATGACATGCAGATCCGCGAGTGCGGCCAGCAAGTCCCGGCGGGCGGCGTCCGAGGCTTCCGCGGCCAGATATCCATCCGCCCATTCCGCCAGCAAGCACGCCGGGCCGGCTTGGCCACCCACCGTGCTGGCAGTGTCGGCGACCGCGGTGGTCAGCTCCCGGATCGCCTGGACATCGGCCCGCCCGATCCGTGCCGGGACGGCCAGGGGTTGACCTGGCGGGCGGGCTGTGGGACTCAGAAACCTGCCCAGTCCAGAGGAAGCGGTGCCCAGCACCGCCACACCGGTCACCGCGAAGAGATGGTCGAACTGGCGTCGGAGCACCTCTGCCTCATCCTCCTCGCTCACCTCAGGAACCGGGCTACCTCCAGGGTAGGCGCCAACGCACAACCCCATCGCCTCCACTGGGACACCCAGCCCGGTGCAGATGCGGTGGAGCACGGCGTAGGCCTGTACCTGACGCCCATGGATGATCTCCGAGACCTCGCTCTGGCTCTGCCCGACCAGTGCCGCGATCGTGCGCTGCGAGACACCCGCCGCGTTGAGCAACCGATACACCTGGCTGATATCTCGCGCCGCCAGCGCGGCACGCATCGCTGGGGTTGCGAGAATGGTGGGGTCGATCATGCGCACAGATACTAGCTCCCGCTGAGTGAACCGCAACGTCTACTAGCTCCCGCTGAGTGAACCGCAACGTCCCAGGACCGGTGGCCGCACTATGGACCGGTGGCCAGCAGCACCGCCCGTAGCCACCGTCGTAATATGTGGGCCGACGCCATCGCCGTGCTCCGCACGAACCCGGGCACAAGTCGGAAGTGCCGGGAGACTGATGCAAGCCACGTAGCCTGGGTGCTGGGGCGGGGAAGCAGCGGTTGGCTCGGCGGTGCCTACCGTCGCGCCGCCTGGCAGGTTTGGGGAAGTGGAGTGTTCCCGGAAAACCCTGAACTTTCTCCGCTGCTGGTGATCTGAGATCTAACTCTCCTCTCACAGAAGGGCAAGCCGCTGTACGCCCCGTAAGGAGACCACCTCGCTGCGGGTGGCGGGCCGGCATCGGCTCTCCGAAGGAGCGGTCCGCCGCCTGCTCCACAACTACCGCGTAGCCGGTCACCTGCCTCACCCCAATCCCGCTTGCTTCAGAATGCTGCGTTCCGTGCCCAGCTTGCCCGTTGCCACCACGATCCCGGACTTCGACGGTGGGTGGACAGCGGCGCGGTCGTGCCAATGGCCTTAGTTCGTGCCGTTTCAGTGGGTATCCCGTCGCTGGGCCTCGGGCGTAGAATAGGCTCCCGTGACGGCGCCGAGAGCAGAAGGTGAACGGGTGGTCCTGGGCCGGCGTAACAGGGTGAGCACGATGGTGCCGTTCCACTGGTCCGCGGATACGCCGCCCGGTCTTAACGAGGTGGAGTGGGCCGAGGAGCTTGGGGCCAGGTGGGAGGGCGACGAGCTGGTCACCTATGACTACCCAACGTTCATCAACCTCCTCGAGTATTACGAGAAAAACGAGTACCTGCCGGACAACGACTGATACGCCGCGTCGCCGGGCCTTCCATCCGCGCCATGGATGCCTGGCTGCAGCGCCTGGGCTGAGGAGCTTGCGGTCATCGTGGCCCTGCACCACCATCTGACTCCCTGTCAAGGGCCCCGCTCGGGGTCGGAAACTTGGGAGGAGGGCATGGACCCGTTTTCTGGCACCTTTTCACCATGATGAGGGGCCACCCCCGGATGTGGTCGGGCGAGAATAGATGCGGAGCGTGCGTTAGTGTAGGCGGCTGGTCACCCGTGTGGTCGATTGATTAGACTCGATCGTGCGCAGACGATACGGATAGCGCGACTTGAGGTGTCGGTTCCCGACGGGGCTGACATGCGAGAAAGAGGTCGTGATCGTGGCGCGAACGTCCGTGCGTAGGGCGACGCCTGGAACGTACGGTTTCCGGCGCGAGGTGGGATTGCTGGCGTTGATGTTCATCTCGCTAGGGTCGATTATTGGGTCGGGGTGGTTGCTGGGCGCGTTGACGGCGGCCAGCTCGGCGGGTGGGGCATCGATCGTGTCCTGGGCGCTGGCCGGTGCGATCATCGTGTTGCTCGCGCTGGTGCACTCCGAGCTGGGCGGGGCTTATCCGCTGGCCGGAGGCACCGCACGCTGGCCGCGGTTGGCGTTCGGTTCGCTGGGTGGGTTCACGGTCGGCTGGGTGGCCTGGCTTCAGGCCGTGGCGATTGCCCCCATTGAGGTTGAGGCCGCACTGAGCTATCTGGAGCACAAGTGGCATGGGCTGATCAACGAGGTGGGGGCGCTCACGCCCACGGGATTGGTCCTGGCCAGCGTGTTGATGCTGTGCTTCACCGTGATCAACATTTTGGGGGTGCGCTGGCTGGCGCAGACCAACACCATCACCGTGCTGTGGAAGATCGCGGTACCAGTCCTGACCGTCGTCGTGTTGATCACAGTGTCGTTTCACGCCCCGAACTTCACCGCTGGTGGCGGTTTTGCCCCCTATGGTGCGCACGGGGTTTTTGCGGCACTACCGCTGGGTGTGGTGTTCGCGGTCATGGGCTTTGAGCAAGCCGCGCAGATAGGCGGTGAGGTCCGCGATCCGCAACGCACCGTGCCGCGCGCGGTGATCGGCGCGGTGATTGCGGGCACCGTGCTGTATCTGGCGCTGGAGATCGCTTTCATCGGCGCGCTCAACCCAGCTAACCTCGCCCACGGATGGGCCCACCCAGTGGGCAAGGGCGACTTTGGACCCTACGCGACGCTGGCCACGGGTCTGGGGCTGGGTTGGTTGGCGGTCATCTTGTATATCGATGCGTTCGTCTCACCGGCGGGCACCGGCCTGATCTATGTGGGTACCGCCGCGCGACTGTCCTACGCGCTAAGCCACGCCGGCTACATTCCCCAGGGCATGAGCCGGATCAGTGGGCGCGGTGTCCCATACGCCTCGATCGTGCTGGCCTTTATCGTGGGCCTGATCTGCTTTCTACCCTTTCCGAGTTGGCAAAGCCTGGTCGGACTGATCACCTCCGCAACGGTGATCATGTATGCGTTCGCCCCGATCACCCTGCTGGTCCTGCGCAAGGCCGACCCCGACCGCGTCCGCCCCTACCGGCTGCCGGCCGCTTCGGTCCTGGCCCCGCTGGCGTTCATTACCGCCAACGAGATCATCTACTGGACGTCCTGGACCACGGTGCAGAAACTGATGCTTGCTGTCCTCGCCGGCTACCTGCTCTTCGGCATCGCCTACACCCTGGGCCACCCGATGAAGCGACCGCCGATGGACCTGCGGTCATTGATCTGGATCATTCCCTGGTTCACCGGCCTGACAGTGATCTCCTACCTAGGGCAATACGGCGGAACCCAACGCATCCCCGAGTGGGTCGACCTCGGCGTGGTAGCCGCCTTCAGCCTGCTGATTTGTTACCTGGCCGTGTACTTCAGCCTGTCCCCACCACGGGTTCACGCTGCCATCGCCGCCGACGAACACGACGCAACGACCTAACCCGAACCCACCGGCTGTCGACGGACTGGCGAGGCTCACGTGAGCCAACTGTGGGGGTTCAAGTCTGAGGGGGGACTTGCGCGCTAACTACCCGCCTCGCGCTCGATGACGCGGCGTGATCGTCCCTCTACGGTACGGCGATCCGCAGGGTCCGGACTAGGGGTTTTACCCGGCGGCGAGACATGTCATTGCTTGTGTGACAATGTAGACGTGGCCGGGTGTGGTGGGACGACGAGGACGATCGTGGACTCGGTGGACTGGGCCGGGATCACCGCGTGGCAGGCACGCGGGGTAGACCTGCGCAGTTACCTGGAAGGAGAGTCGGTGAGCGATGACTGATAGGGCTGTCCGTGCCCGCCGGAACACCATCCGTGACGAGTACCTGGACGAAGAAGCCGAGGCAAGCGATGCCGAGGCGGTAGAGAACTCCCAAGCTGTCCTCTCGGTGCGGGTGCCTGCTGCTCTCGCTGCGACGCTGAAGACGCAAGCAGCTCACGGGCACGTGCCGACGTCGTCGTTGATTCGGCGGATTCTGGCCCGCGCCGTAGAAGAAGGTGAAGGTATGGAACCAGTGCTGACCGTGAAGCAGGTGGAGGAGATAGCGCGGCGGGTCATGCACGAGTCAGCCTAAGGGACCGAGCACTCATGTTTAGCGCGCGGGCCGACTCACAACGGGGTCTCATCGCAGCTCACCTCATGCACCAGGGTGATCATCAGGGCGCGGATCCGCTGGTGGGCCTCGGTCAGCAGTCTCGCGGCCCGGGCTAGCATGCCCTGCACGAACCCCACGCTGGGTGCCGCCCGTAACCTCCTGATAAACATGGGCGAGTGGATCCACTTGTTCCACTTCATCATCCGAGACCGGGGCTCCAAGTTCACCGAGGCCTTCGATGCCGTCTTCGCTTCCGAAGGTCTCGAAGTAGTCAAGACCCCTCCCCGGATACCCCAGGCCAACTGCCATGCTGAGCGGTTCGTTCGAAGCGTCCGCGAAGAGTGCACCGACCGGCTATTGATCTACCACGAGCGACACGCCCTCGCCGTCCTCCATCACTACGTGCGTCATGTCAATGATCACCGACCGCACCAGGGCCTCAGCCAACACCCACCGCACCACGATCCAACCACCCTGATCCACCTCAACGCCCCGATTCAACGCCACCAAGTCCTCAGCGGATTAATCAACGAGTACCGACGAGCAGCCTAACTCGATCAGAGAAACCCCTGATCAAGGACTATGCTACGAGTTTTGGCACGCTACAAGGTGGCGCTACCCAAACCAGCCAGGCTGCCCGTCGCCGAACCACCAGATCCGCAACGTGATCTCCCGACTCGCGCGCGAGAACCCCCGGTGGGGATCTCGGCGAGCGCACGGCGAACTCCTCCGTCTGGGCTACCAGCTGGGTAAGTCGACCGTGCGGCGGACCCTGCACGCCCAGGGGTATGTTCCAGCTCCCCGGAAGGCGGACACCTCGTGGCGGACGTTCCTGCGCAGTCAGACCGAGGGGCTGCTGGCCTGCGATTTCTTCCACCTCGACGCAATCTTTCTGCGCCATTCGTGATCGAGGTGCGCACTCGCCAGGTGCATATCCTGGGAGTGACCACTCACCGAGGGGGCAGGGGGTCACTCAGGCCACTCGCAACCTGGCCATAGAACTGGACGATCACATCAGCTCGTTCCGCTTCCTCATCCGCGACCGAGACACCACGTTCACCACCAGCTCCGACACCCTGTTCGGCAACGAGAACACCACGATCACCAAGACACCACCACGAACTCCCCGAGCGAACTGTTACACCGAGCGGTTCGTATGCACCATCCACAGCGAGTGCACCGACCACATCCTGCTCTACAACGAACACCACGCCACCAGGACCCTGTCCGAGTATGCCCGGCACTACAACTCTCACCGACCGCACCAGGCCCTCGACCAACGCGCCCCCACGACGAGCACCTACCAGCCGCCCTGCCCCTCAACGGCCTGATCCGACACCACCGCGTACTCGACGGTGTGATCAACAAATACCGCTGAGCAGCCTGATGCAATCGCCAAAACCACAGGTCACGGACCTACACCGGGGTTTTGGACCGCGTGTTTCGCTTACTCCCAAGCCAGCTGGTTGCGCGCTTGGTCGAGGTCCTTGCGGTCTTCACCCAGGTCAATGGCCTTCACCTGGGTGACCACGTCCTCCAGGGCCTCTGAGGGCAGCCCGTCCGGCTGCGAGTACACCAGCACACCCTTCCGGTACGCCATGATGGTGGGGCTCCTGCTGATGTTGGCAGCGGCCGCCAAGTCCTGCTCGGCCTCGACATCGACCGTGCCGTAGACGACGTCGGGGTGCTCGTTTGAGGACGCCTCGAACATCGGCACGAACCTGCGGCAGACGTCGGACGAGGAGTCGCAGAAACAGACGAAAACCACATCGTTACCGGTGACTACCTCATCGAAGTTCGCTTCAGTCAGGGTCTGGGTGGCCATAGCATCCCTTCATGTTGTTGTGCCGATGCACCATCGTACACGTCAATTATCTTGCACCTACCTGAACACCCAGCCATGATCAACTCTGATCTGAACTGATCGTCTTTACTTGTACAGCTGAGAAGTACAACAACTGTGCCCCATGAGCCGGACGATGCCAGACTCTGCAAACATGGCTGACCTGCGCAGGAAACATCATGTCGCAGCATTGCCAATCTCTGCGAGTCAAGGGATCTGAACTCCCCAGGTTCCAGAAGTCGGCCTGCGCCTCTGACGCGAAGATTCCGGCCCCCGGCTGTCCTCCGGGGACCGGAATCTTCGCAAGCCACAGCGAGCCCTCGAGAGGGCTCTCAGTCGCTGACCTGCGTGATAGGTACGCCCGACTGCCACGACATGATCGTGAGCCGTGTCCTTGCGTCTGCTCTATCTGATCTTCCTCCAGCTGGTGACCTGCTGTTGTTGCTTAGCCGCTCGTCGGCGTCCAAAGACGTCGAGCTTCTGGTGCTACGCCACGAAGTCACCGTGCTGCGCAGAACCAACCCCAAGCCCGCCTGGACTGGGCGGATCGAGCGGTCTTCGCCGCGCTCGTCCGAAGGCTGCCGCAGATGCTGCGGGGGCATCGCGTGGTAACCCCGGGCACCATCCTGCGCTGGTACCGGCGCCTGATGGCCAGAACCCGCCCCGCACAGGCCGGCCGCCGGTCAGCTGCCCAGACCGCCACGCTGATTGAACGCCTCGCGAGGGAGAACCGCTCCTGGAGGTACCAGAGGATCCAGGGTGAACTGCTCAAGCTCGGCCACCGGGTCGGTGCCTCGACGATCCGCCGGGTCCTTAAGGCCCGGCGAGTCCCCCCAGCGCCGCAGCGGCAGCCGGACTCCACGTGGCGGCAGTTCCTTCGCACCCCGGCATCGACGATGCTGACCTGCGACTTCTTCCACGCGGACTGTGCAGTAACCCTCCAGCGCCTGTCCTGCTTCTTCGTCAGGGAGGTCGGCTCCCGGTACGTGCACATCCTCGGAGTGACCGCGAATCCCGACGGGCCCTGGACTGTGCAGCAGATCCGGAATCTTCTGATGGATCTCGGCGATCGCGCCGCCCAGTTCCGGTTCCTGGTCCGCGACCGGGCCGGGCAGTTCACCGCCTCGTTCCATGCCGTCCTGGCCGATGCCGGCATCGCCGCAGTGAAGATTCCGCCCCGAAGTCCTCGCGCGAACGCCTACGCAGAGCGGTTCGTGCTCACGGTCCAAACGGAGGTGACCGACCGGATGCTGATCTTCGGTCAACGGCACCTGCGTGCTGTTCTGGCCCAGTACGCGCGGCATTACAACCGACGACGCCCGCACCACGCGCTCCAACTCCAACCGCCCCAGCCCGACCACCCGATCCCCAACATCACAACAGGACGGATCAAGGAATACGAACCAGCCGCCTAAAGACCAGGTCAACGCTGGTGGCCACGTTCTGGCATCCCACACGTCCCGTCTGCCCTCAGCTTCACCAGCCAGCTGCGACTGACCAGCCGCGGAGTCACTCGCCATGGCCACCCTCACCCGAGAGGAACTTTGCCCACCCCTACCCAGACGATCATGATTAAGCCACCCGCGGAAACAGCAGGCCCCCTTTTACGACCTACCCCGACTGTCTCCGCTGCCGGGCAATGAATCTTCACTGTCTGTGCTGTGGAGATGTCACTACTTACATGTTGACCCGCTGGTGCCTAGTAGCTGGTTATTGAGGGTTGGCTTGGAACGGTTGGTGGCTTAGGGGTAGCAGTAGGAGTCTGAGGAAGCGTCGCCGCCCTGCAGTCGTACTTGGTGCACTCGCAAGCCCCGGAAGTCTTCGCCGTGGGGGAAAAATGTTTTGTCGATGCTGAGTCCTCCATGGGTGGAAGCGTCGATTTTGGCCATCCAGGCGCCGACGCCGTCGGGGTAGAACTGGTCGTCCCAGGCGCCGTAGAGCGAGTTGGTGAGGTAGACCCGCTGACCGTCCCGGCTGACCTCGACCATTTGTGGGCCGCCGGCCAGTGGTTGGCTGGGTGTGGCCGGATGAGGCGCGCGGCTGATGATGCCACCTAAGCGCAGCGAGCCGGTCTCCGTGGGCTGGGCAGGATTGGACACGTCGTACTGTTTGAGCTCACCGGTGCCCCAGCAGGACACGTACAGTTGTTGATCGTCGACCGAGAGGTTGATGTCGGTGATCAGTGGTGGTACTGCACCGAAGGGCTTCAGCGCGGGGGGTAGCAAGTCGGGATCGGCGGGTTCGGCCGGGATGGTGATCACCTTGTTCGCGATCCAGGTGTTATCCTCTCGGTGCCAACGCCACACCGAAGCCGACAGATCCTGGGTGGATACAACCACGCCGACGAACCCCCAGCTGGTCTCGGGATCATGCGCCGGGCGCAGTTCAAGTACCATCTGATGATGTGCGCCTAGGTCGACCCGCTGGAGGTGTTTTCCCGCCGCTAGATCCCAGAAGTGCAGCGCGTGGCCGTACTTGTTGCCCAATAGCAGCTCGGGATTAACCCCGTCCTCGATCATTGACGGGGTGCCCCACTCGCTGGTGATGAGCGTGTTCTGCTTGAGGTGCCACCAGGCGTCATACGCCAGGTACTGCGGCCCGCGGTCGTTCTCCCAGGGCCCCAGCACCTCGAAACTGACATGGTCGAGCACCGCGATCCCGCCTGGACCGTCCATCCCTCCAGCGCCCCCCACGCAGGACAGGAAGATCCCCTCGGGCCCGCAGTGCAGCGTATGCGGACGTGAGTAACCAGCTTTGTCAGCCAGCTCCTGAGCGCTGATCGTCTTGACCAGCAGGGGCCTGGCCGGATCCGGATACGTGTCATAGACGTGCACATTCGAGCTACGCAGCCCGGGCAGCAGCAGGTAACGACGCTGCAGAGCGTGTTTGTCATGTCCCTCGTGGGCCAGCGCGCTGCTGCAGGCATTCCAGCCGAAGTGGTGCAGCTCATCGCCGAGTGTCGGTAGGTCCGCCCAGCCCACCACCTGCCCGTAGCGCGACGAGCTGGGGTCGACATCGAGAACAGTGAGCGCGTCGGGCCGCTGACCCGCGCGGTCAAACGCCGCGACGTAGGCAAGCTTCTCGGCCGGTGCGGCGGCGGCCTCAGCGGGGCTGCGGTAGAACGACGGGTCGGGGGATGTCTGGGCCAGTGTGCTCATGAGCGTGCTCCTTACTTGGCGATCTCTAAGGCGTGACACAGCGCGCTGGTCAGCCGAAGAAGATCGACATGTAACCGGATGACCACCCACACGGGACAGAACACGGCACTCTGGGCTTCCTCAGAAGCAGCGCTGCGGCGGCGCACTGCGATGAGCTTGTCCACAGTCCCTGGTGCAAGCATCGTGATCCATCCCTCGAACTGGACCTGTCATGCTAGTGATCCTTTGTCGCTAGGACACTACGCGAACCAGCCGCAACACAACACTGCCTACGCCTGACTGGCCCTAGTGCTGGAGGGGGCTGTTGCGTTGTGCGGAGCCGGGGCAGGCGTGATCGTTGATCCCGGTTGGTCAGATCGCCAGGGTCAGCTCGTCAAAGGCAGTCATGACCCGTAGGTTTGCTATTTCCTCGACTCCGAGTTCGTAGTGGCCGCGGCGGATGTTCTGCACGAACGCGTGCCCGGCGCGGGGCTGTTGCGTTGACCGATGGCGTGCTCGCCCATCGAAAAAGGAGGCTACCTCGATCATGGCAGCGCTCCTGCGCTAAGCCTCTCTGGCGTGAGTGCCGATCGCCCGAACGTGTGTTATTACTCAGAGTTCGTCTGGACCAGCCGACTCGGCCACACCTACCAGCACCAGCCGCCGGCGATCATCGAACTGTTACCCGACCCCATCCCTCGCGGCCGGTCCCCCTACCCGATCACAATTTTCCCCGATGACGCTGGGAAGGCACCAAGATCTGGGATGACCCCCCGCTTGAGCCTGACCCCCCACCTGAACCTGATCCGAGCGCGGACATCCCACCGTTTTGACCTTGTGCTGTCGTCAGTGGCGCCGGTGATCGCGGGACTGGCCGCATCGTCGTCGTTGTCCAGGGGTCTGACTCAGTGGGCTTTAGGGGAGGAGCACGGCGGCGCCGTGCACGCGGTTGGCCGCGAGATCGGTCAGTGCCGCGTCGGCTCGGTCGAGTGGGTAGGGGGTGGTGACGACGTGCAGCCGGTGTGCGGCGGCGAAGCGGAGGAGGTCGTGACCGTCTTGGCGGGTGTTGGCGGTGACGCTGCGGATCTGCCGCTCCTGGAACAGGTGCCGCTGGTAGTGCAGCACCGGGATGTCGCTCAGGTGGATGCCGGCCAGCGCCAGGGTGCCGCCCCGGTCCAGCGCGGCCAGCGCGAACGGCACCAGCTCCCCGGCGGGGGCGAACAGGATCGCCGAGTCGACCGGCTCCGGCGGCGGGTCGGTGGCCTCGCCCACTGAGGTGGCGCCCAGTTCCAGGGCGAGTGTGCGGGCCTGCGGGCTGCGGCTCAGCACGTGCACGGTGGCGCCGTGGGCCAGGGCGATCTGGGCGGTGAGGTGCGCGCTGGCGCCGAAGCCGTAGAGCGCGAGGCGCCCGCCCGGCGGCAGGCTCGCCCGGGCCAGGGCCCGCCACCCGATGATGCCCGCGCACAGCAGCGGCGCGAGCTCGGCGTCGGAGTAACCGCCGGGCAGCGGGTAGGCGTACTCGGCGGGGACGGTGGTGTAGTCGGCGTACCCGCCGTCGGCGTCCCAGCCGGTGTACTCCGAGTGGGGGCACAGGTTCTCCGATCCACGGGTGCAGTACCGGCAGCGCCCACAGGTGCGGCGCAGCCAGGCGATGCCCACCCGCTGCCCCACCTCGAACCCACCCTGGGCGGACCCGATGACCTCGCCGACCACCTCGTGGCCAGGAACCACGCCGGGCCGATGCACCGGGAGGTCCCCCTCAGTGATGTGCAGGTCGGTGCGGCACACGCCGCAGGCCAGCATCCGCACCAGCAGCTCATCCGCGGCCGGCCGGGGCAGCGGCTCCCGCACCCGGCGCAGCGGCTCGGTGTGGATCGGCCCGGGCTGCGGTACTCGCCAGGCCCGGTGCGTGGTGGTGGGGTGCATGACCTTCGCGTGTACCACCCCAGGCCCGGGGGCACAACGCCGCTCACTCGTCGTTGTTCGCCCGGCGCAGCAGGGCCCAAAACGCCCGGTCCGGGTCCGTCACCAGCGCGTGGATCGTCGTGACGATCGGGCAGGGCCACGTGGCCGAGCAGACCCGGCAGCCACCATCGGGCTGCGGCTTGTGCTCGGCCATCATCCCACGGATGACGGTCACCAGGTCGGGGATCAGCCGGCGGGCCGTCTCCCTGTCCTCCTCGTCCCACTCGTCATCCTTGGTCGCCAGCGACTCCGCCTCGTCCAGATAGCCGAGGAGGTCCATGCGCAGCAGGTGAAATGCGTCGGCGCAGGCTGGTGAGATCGTGCTCATCGAGTGCCTCCCTCGCGGTGCGGCGAGGTCCCTTGCCCCGCTCACGCGCAGCCAAGCTTCTTGCCAACGTGACACGCAATACTGAGTTTTGTGGTAGGGAATGGGGTGTCGCTGGGGAATCTGCCAACAGGGAGGTCTAGAGTCATCGGGGGAGGTCATGATGTACGATCGTGAGCCGACGATCCGCAGCCGTGAGCTGGGGGATGGGCTACGCAAGGCGATGAAGCAGGCCGGGCTCAACGGTGAGCAGACCGCGAAGTTACTCGTATGGTCACCGAGCTGGGTGTCCCGGCTGATGTCGGGCCAGCGCCGCGCCACCGCGGTGCAGGTGTCGGCATTCCTCGCGGTGTGTGGGGTGACGGGCGAGGAGCGGGACCGGTTGCTCGCGCTGTGCGAAGAGCAGCACACCCCGGGCTGGTTCCAGCAGCACGGCTCCCGGCTGCCTCAGCAGCTCCGGACGCTGATCGACCACGA
>JBOHFG010000016.1:0-2628 GCA_050699575.1 Pseudonocardiaceae bacterium | reverse complement strand
GCGCGCAGGGTGTCGGGGTAGTCTTCGCCCTGGACCCGGAGGCAGCGGGCCAGGGTGTCCTCACCGAGTTCGCGAGCCCGCTCATACCGCCCCAACTCCCGCAGAATGGTAGCGAGGACGTAGGCCGCGCGCAGGGTGTCGGGGTAGTCTTCGCCCTGGACCCGGAGGCAGCGGGCCAGGGTGTCCTCACCGAGTTCGCGAGCCCGCTCATACCGCCCCATCTCCCGCAGGGTGATGGCGAGGATCGTGGCTGAGCGCAGGGTGTGGGGGTGGTCTTCGCCCAGGATCCGGCGGCAGCGGGCCAGGGTGTCCTCACCGAGTTCGCGAGCCCGCTCATACCGCCCCAACCCCCACAGTGTCCGGGCGAGACTGCTGGCCGTGTGCAGGGTGTCGGGGTGGTCCTCGCCTAGCAGGGAGCGGCGCAGGTCCCAGGCACGCTCGAACAGCAGCCGGGCGGAGGCGAGCTCCCCCCGGATCTCCAGATACTCAGCGGCGCGGTCAAGCAGCCAGGCCACGTCCTCCTCAACCCCGATCAGGACGCGGTGAGAGTCGGTGGCGACCAAGACGTGCGGCAGAAGCTGACGCCACACCAGCCAAGCCGACGGGTTAGACCACGGCTCCTCAGCCGGGACCGCACCACGCAGCAGCCGAACCGCCACGGCGGGCAAATCCTGGTGCTGGTGGGGCTGGGCGCGCAGGATCGCGGCGAGCAACCGATGCACCACCAGGGTGGCCGACTCGACGCGGGCCAGCCCGTACCGGCGCACCAGCCGGATCAACGCGGTGAACGCTAACGGATCCCCGGCCACGGTCCCGAGAGGGTCGGGCCGCTGGGCTGGCCGGGTGGTGAACAGGCTTCCCGGGATCGGCTCCGGTGCCAGGTAAGCGGCCAAAGTCAGCAGCTGCAACGCAGCTGGGGACTCGGCAGCCAGCCGGTCCAGGGCGATCTGGGTACTGGCGGCCAGCGACACCGGGTACGTGGCCGATGCCCCGTGGGCCAGCACCTCCGTGGTCCGCTCCGCCAGCAGGGCAAGGTAGTCCCGCACACCGAGGTCGGTATCGGCCAGATACGCCCCAGCCTGGACCAGCGCCAACGGTAGATCCCCCAGCGCTTCCGCGACCCGCCCCGCCTCACCCTCGGTCAACCGCGCGGCCCGCTGGCGCAGCAGTGTGATCGACTCACCCCGATCAAACACATCCACTCCCACCGGGCTGGCCAGCTCATCCCAGCCGGGGTTCCGGGAGGTGATCACCACATGCCCGCCACCTCCCGGCAGATAAGGGGCCAACGCGGCGGGATCCTCAGCGTTGTCAAAGATCAGTAGCCACCGGTCCCGCTCCCGCAACACCCCCCACAACCGGCCCACCGCCACCGTCACAGGGTCGGTGACAGCCGCCACACCCAGGGCATGAGCCAGCTCAGCTAGCCGGTCGGCCACCAGCGCTGGCTCCTCCGAAGGGACCCACCACGCCACCTCATACCCGGCCCCATGACGGTGGGCGTACTCAATGGCCAACGCGGTCTTCCCGATGCCCCCCATCCCGTGCAAAGCCTGCACCACCACCGTCGAGCGCTCGTCTTCTAAAGCATCATGCAGCGCGGTAAGCAGCTCCTCCCGCCCGGTGAACACCGGGCTACGAGCGGGCACGTTCCACACCCGCCCCGTCACCGCATCCTCCGACCGGGAGCGCGGCAGATCCCGCAACCCCTGAAACAGCGCCTCGCTGAGCTCTTCCGGGGTCGTGACCGTCGCCGTGGTCACCCCACTGCCGCTCAGCCGGGCCCGGAACGCCTCTTGCCGAGCGCCATAGCGCGGATCGACGAACAAATCCCTCGGCCCCTCAGCCTCCTCACCCAGCACCACCACCAGGCGTGGTAACCCCGCCTCACTAGCCGTCTGGAACTCCCACTCCGTGTAGGACAGCTCCGGGCGATCCGCCACTAGCGAGCCGTAGCGAAACCCCACCACCGCCACATACACATCCGCCGTCCGCACCGCATCCCGGCACACCCGCGCCGGCCGCTGGTCCCTCGGCCCGAAATACGCCATCTCCACAATCGCGTCCCCGGCCCGGGACACCGCCCGCTGCGCTGCCGCCACAAACGACCGCCCCACCGGAAACCGCGCCAACTCCGAGGTATGACTCACAAACACCCGCCGTGGCCGGGACATGACACCCAGCATCCCACCACCACCCCAGCGCGACCACGAACATGCGGAGCGGCTCCGGCACAAATCGGGTACCAGTCGCGCCACCCAACGCTAGCCAACATCACCCACCGCTCCCGCAGCCCACCAGCCGTACCGACCGCCCAGGCCCTAGCTGACATTCTCCCCAGCCGCGTGACATCAGCAAACACAGCCCCGCCCAACCAAAAACGCCCTCGCCAGGCAGGCAGATCTCCAGGATGACCGGCCACGAAAACTACTGCGGCTGGGTCGGGATGCCACACGAGCCCTAGCGTGCAAGATCGTCGGAAATCCCGCCGCTCGCGAAGAGTCTGATCGGGATAGGGAAATGACGGTGAACCGGCCAGACCCTAGCGGCGAGCGGACGCCAGTGGTGACGGACCACCCAGCACCACCAAACGCGATGCGAGCCGGGTCATGGCGCACCGGTCGTGCT
>JBOHFG010000015.1:0-2735 GCA_050699575.1 Pseudonocardiaceae bacterium | reverse complement strand
ATTGTTATAGCGAGGCGACCATGAAGGACTACCGCGACAGAGTGCTCCCAGATATCGCGGGATTCTTCAAGGCCAAATACAAAACCGTTCCAGAGGAGCCGTCCGAAAATCACTTCATAGAAAAAGGTAGCCCCTGGCCATCGCGTTGCGGCGTCCTTGATGATAGGACATTGGCATACTGTCTCAGGGACAATAATGTCTACCTCGGCCAGGTGGCCATGGGGGAACTATACGATCAGGTGGGCGATATAGCGCCAGCTATCGCAATAGTTCACGAGTGGGGACACAATATCCAGTTCAGGAAGGGCGTACCAGAGCCAAAAAATAAGGAAGAAAACGTGAAGTCCGAGCAGCAGGCCGACTGTGTCGCTGGCGCATGGATCCAGTATGTCGGCCAGCAGGGGTGGCTTGAGCCAGAGGATGCTCGCACTATCGACAGGCTGATTGAGTACCTTGCAAGAGCCGAACCTTCCAATGGTGACCACGGCACCCCCGAAGGGCGCCGTGACGCTATGCTGCTGGGGAAGGGAGGCGGATTAAGTGAATGCAATAGGTTCAGCCCCTCGACTCCCATTTTCACCGGCCGGGACTAATTTTTCATCACTAAGCGCGGAGGGCAACGATCGGCCGACAGGTCAACCGTGAAGACCTCAGCTTGACACCAACACGGTCGGAGTATTATCAACTTTTATGGTCGGCGCCAGACTGGATGGTATTATGAATAGCACGGGCGGGGAGATCGTCGCGAAGGTCGCTGTGTTTGTCACCGTATCAAGCTCAGTCTTCGTGCTCTCTGCCGCTTCCGCAGCCGCGTCCTCGGAACCGTCGAATCGCCGACACGCTCACCCTCATCACCGTCGACCGCTGACCAAGGCAAGCCCCTGCCTCTACCGCTCCCTGCCTTTCGATTCCTGCCTCAGACAGCATTCCCTCAGGTCCGAGACTTCAAGATCGACTCATGGCCCGTTGTGGGGCGTCATGGTGAGCACGGTCAGGTCACGGTTGGCCCGGATGTGGTGCGTGTGGTGGGCATGAGCCCGCACGCGTGCAGCTGGGCGTCGAGGGTGATGACGGCCTGGGTGCCGGCCCAGGGTTGCATCAGGGCCCGGGCGGTGTGGAGTTTTGCGGTGAGCAGTGGGGAGAGGGTGGCCAGGCTGGCCGCGTCGCCGAGGACCCGGGCGGCCTCGGTGATGTCGTGGGACAGGACGAGCGCGTGGCCCAGCCGCACTTCGCAGAGCGCGGAGTCATGCACATAGGGGGTGCGGTCATACCGCGCGCGGGCGTTGCTCGCGGCGTCGACAGCGTCCTGCGGTTTGCCCAGCAATGCGAGATATTCGCTGCGAGAACTGTCCAGTGTGCCCTCGTGGACCCAGTAGGCCAGTGAATCCGGGGTGCCCGCAGTCGCGCTGGCGAGGAATTGCTGGGCTCGCGCGCACGCGGCCAGGTACGGGCCGTGCTGGCCGTCTAGCGCGTAGGCGCCGGCGGCCCTCTGCTCAGCGAGGGCCTTGAGTTGAGCATCACCAGTGCGTGCGGCCAGGCTGCGGGCGGCGGCGGCGGTGTCCAGCGCGGTGGGCGTGTCCCCGCGCAGGCGGGCCACAGCGCTTGTCGAGGCTGCCGCGTAGGCGGCGCACGCCGGGTTACCGGCGTCGTGCCCGGCCCGGCGGGCGCGCTCGCAGTAGCGCCTCGCGGCGTCAAGGTGACCCATGTCCAAGAAGTAGCCACCGATGGCGGTGGCCATGCTGCTGTCCAGAATGCTCAGCGGCTTGCGCAGCCCGTCCGGGCAGCCGCCCTGGAGGAGGTGGCGCACGATCTGGTGCTGGGCGAGGACGGTGTCGAGTACCTCACCCGGGCCGAGGGTGTCTTCTTGGCGTTTGCAGTGGGCCAGGGTGGTGGCCAGGTTGGTCACGACCTGGGTGTCTACCCGGTGGGGAGCCTCCACAGCGTGTGCTACCCGGGTGTACTCGTCGGGGTCCAGGCCAGACAGGCTCAGGGCCGCCAGGGCCCAGCGGGCGGCCCGCAGCGCCTCGCGGCGGCCCAGGGTCCGCTCCAAGATCGTGATCACCTCCCGCATCAGCTCCTCGGCCAGCTCCCGGTCCGCGCCGGGGATCCCCGGCCACGTGCCGTGCCCGCCGCCCTGGTCACGGTCCCGCGCGGCAGACAAGAGTGCGGCGGGTGCGGCCCGGAGGGCGTCCACGCCGGCCTGCGCCGCCGCCTGCCGCGCCTGGCGCTGGTGGGCGCGCCACCGTCCACGGTAGTCCTGTTCGGCCTGGGCCAGCACGCTGTGCTCCGCGATCAGGGCGCCCTCAGCCCGGCACACGCCGTCGGTGATCTCCCACTGCTCCCCGGGCATGCCGCGGGTGCCGTGCTCGACCTTGGAGATCGTGCTCCGGGTCCGCCCCAGGGCCTGGGCCAGTTCGGGCTGGGAGATCCCGGCCGCGGTGCGGTAGGTGGCCAGGCGCAGACCGAGGCTGCGCCGCACGGTCCTCAGCCGCACCCGGTCCGCCGCCAGCTCCCCCGTATCGACTGTCATGGCCGCCAACCCTAGAGGGTGGCAGCGGGGGTGGCAGCTGGCTGCGGGCCACTTCCTGCCGCCGTGGTGGTCACCTCCGCCACAGTGCGTCCTGCACCTGGTGCCGGGCTGCCGCGGCACACCCGGGTGACCCGGCGGGCGCGGGCGACAGCAACGGCCGGAGGCCCGCGCGTGACCCCCGGGCCCCCGGCACCAGATGCGTCAT
>JBOHFG010000014.1:0-6989 GCA_050699575.1 Pseudonocardiaceae bacterium | reverse complement strand
CTTCTTGCCCCGGGTTGGCCGCCACCCGGGCCGGGTGTGGAGGGCAACACGAGTCGCCTCTGACGCAGCTCGCGGGTTCCCGAAATCCTCGCCAGGGTTCACGGCCCGGCCGGTCGCGACCGGGCTTCCCTTCTCGAATCGAGGTTTTTCGTGGCGCATGACCAAGACGACGTCACCCGTCGGGCGCGGGTGCAGCAGGTAGCGTTGTTCCGTTACCAGCTGATCTGCCCCGCGCTGGAGGCAAGCCTGTCGACCAAGGCACGGGGTGCGATCGTGCGGGCGATCGCCGCCCAAACCCATGCCGGCCCGTTCGGTGGGCAGCTGCGCTACTCCCGCGACAGCCTGGACCGCTGGATCCGCCGCTACCGCGTCGGCGGCTTCGACGCCCTGACCCCGTCGCTCCGCCAGCCCGGCGCCCGGATCGACACCGAGGTACTGGAGCTGGCCACGGCGCTGAAGCGGGAGAACCCGGCCCGTACCGCCGCGCAGGTCGCGCGGATCCTGCGCGCCTCGACCGGCTACTCACCCTCGGAGTCGACCCTGCTGCGGCTGTTCCACCGCCGCGAGCTGATGGTCCCCGCCGTCGACGGCGCTGTGGTGTTCGGCCGGTTCGAGGCCGAGACCCCCAACGAGCGGTGGGTCGGTGACGCGTTGCACGGCCCGCGACTGGGGGGCCGCAAGACCTACTTGTTCGCTTTCCTCGACGATCATTCCCGGCTCGCGGTCGGCTACCGGTTCGGGTTCGCCGAGGACACCGTGCGCCTGGCCGCCGCGCTGGAACCCGCGCTGGCCGCCCGCGGCGTGCCCGCCACGGTCTATGTCGATTATGCCGATGTGTGGGTTATGCCGATCTCGGTGGGCACGTGCTGTTCAGTGGGGGTGAGCGGGCTGTTGGTGTCGGCATAATCAGAGTGCTTCGAGGAAGGCCAGCACCGTGTCGGGGGCGCGGTAGCGGCCAGGTGGGGTGTTTGGTGGGGTGGTGCGCGCGATCGCCCGTTCTTTTTGGGACATGTCGGCGTGCAGGTAAATGTTCGTGGTGGAGACTTGTTCGTGGCCGAGCCACAGGGCGATTACCGTGACATCGACTCCCGAGAGCAGCAGCCGCATGGCGGCGGTGTGCCGCAGGGTGTGCGTGGTGATCTTCTTGGTCCGGATCGAGGGACAGGCCTCGCCAGCCTTGCCGGCGTGGTGGGTGATGCGGTGCTCGATGGCGTCGCGGCTCAGTAGCTTGCCGGTGATCGTCGGGAACAGCGGCTGGACCGGGGTGCCGTGTCGTTCGGACAGCCAGACTCGCAGGACCCTGGTGGTGTGGGGTGTGAGTGGTGTTCGCCGTTGCTTGCGGCCCTTGCCGAGGCAGTGGACGTGGGCTCCGGCGCCGAAGACGACATCGGCGCAGGTGAGATTGATGAGCTCGGAGATGCGCAGCCCGGTCTGGATGGTGAGCACGATCATGGCGTGGTCTCGTCGCCCGGTCCAGGTGCTCCGGTCACAGGCAGCCACGAGGGCGTCGACCTCGTGGTCGGTGAGGTAGGTGAGCAGGGTGCGTTCGGCTCGCTTGGGTGGGATGGCGAGCACCCGCTGGATCGACGCGGCGTGTTCGGGGTGGCGCAGTGCGGCGTAGCCGAACAGTGAGTGGATCGCGGCGAGGCGGTGGTTGCGGGTGCGGACACCGTTGCGGCGGCCGGTTTCGAGGTGGTCCAGGAACGCGGCCATGAGTGGGGCGTCGAGATCGCCGATGCCGAGTTCGCAGGGTTGTGTGCGGGTCCGGTTGGCGGCGAATCGCAGCAGCAGCCGGAAGGTGTCGCGGTAGGCGGTGATGGTGTGCGGGCTGGCTTGGCGCTGGCTCATGAGCCGGTCGGTGAAAAACGCTTGCAGGGTAGGGGCGAGCGCGGTCATCGCGGTTGCCCGTAGCGGGCGTCCAGGCGTGCCGCGGCCAGGGCCATCAGCTCGGGTGAGGCGGACAGATACCAGTAGGTGCCGGCCGGGTTGACGTGCCCGAGGTAGCCCGACAGCACCGCCATGCGGCCCGCCACATCGGCTCCGGATCGGTGCCAGTCGACCAGGGTGCGCACCGCGAAGCTGTGCCGTAGATCGTGAACCCGGGGCCGTGCGGTCGCGCCGCGCAGGCCGATGAGGGTGGTGAGCTGGTTGAAGGTGTGGTGCACGCCCCCGGCGCTCAGGGCGGTCCCGACGCTGGACAGGAAGAACGTCCGTGATCTGGGTTTCGGATATAGCCGATCACGGCAGGTGGCATAGGATCGCAGCGCGTCGGTGGCGCTGGGGTGCAGCGGAACCAGCCGGGAGTGGCCGAACTTCGCGTCCCGGATCGTGAGCACCCCGCCGGTGAGGTCGACGTCGTCCCGGGTCAAGCCGATGGCTTCACCGATCCGCATGCCTGACACCGCGATCAGGCCGAACAGGGCCTCGTGGGTCGCCGCCCGCAACGGCGGGCGGAGCTGCGGTGCCGCGGCCAGCAGGGCGCACACCTCGTCCTGGGACCACAGGTAAGGGATCCGGCGGGCGACCCGGGCCGGGAACACCCCGCGGGCGGGGATCCCGGTCGACGGGTCGATCGTGTTGAGGTACGCGGCGAAGCCCCGGGCGGCGCCGAGCCGGTGCGCCCAGTTGATCGGCGCCACGTCCCGGGGCAGCCGGGCCCAGGAGATGGCCAGCTCCGCGGTGAGTGTCGCTGCGCCGGCGGCCTCGAGATAGGCGACGAGCTGAGGCAGCACCTGGCCCTCGCGTTTGAGCTTGAAGCCCAGCGCCCGGCGCATCTTCAGGTAGTCCGCCACGTGTCCGGCGAGATCGCTCACCGGCCCGCACCCGCCGGCCAGGGCTGGGCCAGCGCGCGGAGCGCGTCGAGGTCCACCCGGGCGTAGATGGCGGTGCTGGCGATGCTGCGATGACGCAGCACCTGGCTGATCTCCGGCAGGGGGACACCGGCCCGGACCATCTCGCAGGCCAGCGTGTGCCGCAACCGGTGTGCCCCCACCGGCGCCACGCCCGCCCGACCGCAGGCGCGGCGCACGATCGAGGACACCCCACCCCGGCCCAGCGCCCCGATCGGCGCTCTCGCCCGCAGGAACACCTCCCGCAGGGGAGTCTCGGGGCGGCCCCGCTGCAGGTAGGCGGCGATCGCGGTGCCGACATCGTCAGGCAGCGGAAGCCGATCCTCCCGGTGGCCCTTGCCGTGCACCACCATCTCCGCCGCCCGCCAGTCGAGGTCGGCCAGGGTCAACGCGGCGACCTCGACTGGCCCGCAGGCCCAGGCGCAGCAAGATGATCAGCACGGCGTAATCCCGCCGGCCCTCCGGGCGTCGCTGGTCACACGAGCCCAGCAGGGCGGTCGCGTCGGCCTGGCTGATCCCCCGGGGCAGGCCCGGGCGGCGACGACCGGTCATGGTCAACGCCGCCGCCGACAGGTCGGTCGCCACGAGACCGACAAGGAAGCAGAACCGCAGGAACGCCCGCAGCGCCACCACGAAGAACTGGACCGACCCGACCGAGCCCGCGGTGGACTCGCGCAGCACGGCGTGGGTCACATCGGCTGCGCTCAACCCGGCCAGCTCAGCCCCGGCGGCGCATCCGGCCAGGAAACGGCGAGCCCGCTCCACATAGGCCGCCGCGGTGCACGGCGCCAGCGCCCGCTCCGTGAGCAGGTAACCGTGAAACGACGCCAGCAGTACCCCGGATGCTGAGCACGGCGGCGCCAGCTCGTCTACCGGCAACACGCCCAGCGAGCCCAGCAACCCGAGCAAGGCCACCAGGCTCCGCGACGAGGTCAACCCAGTCCGCCCAGCGGCACGTCGCTCACGGAAATACTGCTCAACCCGCCGGCTGGTCAGATCACCCGCTGTCATCCCGGCCGCATCAAGCCAGCCGCTCAGATGCGCCATCAATCTCATCACATTGACCGTGGTCAACGGGGTGTAACCGAGCTCGTCCAGCCTCGACGTGAACGCGGCGGCGAACGGCGCCAACGGCCCCACCACCTCAACCCTGCTGA
Source organism: Pseudonocardiaceae bacterium (assembly GCA_050699575.1). Lineage (GTDB taxonomy): Bacteria > Actinomycetota > Actinomycetes > Mycobacteriales > Pseudonocardiaceae. Next base: position 2,983 of record JBOHFG010000014.1, on the reverse strand, counting down.
CCCTGCTGGTTGACCTGCCCATCGTTGCTCCTCCTCCGGGATCGGAAGACGAAGCCTGAACGACGGCGTGAGAACCACCTGGATTATGCCGACACCAACAGCCCGCTCACCCCCACTGAACAGCACGTGCCCACCGAGATCGGCATAACCCACACATCGGCATAATCCACGTTATGCCGATATCGGCATAACGTGGACAACGGATCCGCTTTTGTCGACGCGTGGCTGCTGCGGGCCTGCGCGAAACTCGGGATCCGGCTGGTGCACTCCACCCCGCACCGGCCCCAAGGCCGCGGCAAAATCGAGCGTTTCTTTCGCACCGTGCGTGAGCAGTTCCTCGTCGAGGTCACCGACACCACCGCCGCGGACCTGACCGCCCGCCAGCTCACCCACGCCGCGGCGTTGCTCGAACTCAACACCCTGTTCACGGCCTGGGCCGAAAGTGTCTATCACCACCAGGTGCATTCCGAGACCGGACAGACGCCGCTGGCCCGCTGGAACGACGGCTGGCAGCGAGCCGGGCACAACCCGATCACGGCCTCGCCCGAGACCTTGACCGAGGCGTTCCTGTGGTCGGTGCTGCGCACGGTCACCAAGACCGCGACGGTGTCGCTGCACGGCAACACCTACCAGGTCGAGGCGGCGCTGGTCGGGCGCAAGGTGGAGCTGGTGTTCTCCCCGTTCAACCTGGAGATCATCGAGGTTCGTCACCACGGACGCAGTTTCGGACCGGCGGTGCCGCACCTGATCACCCGCCACGCCCACCCCAAAGCCCGGCCGGAAACACCCGAACCGGCCCCGGCGCCGGCAACCGGGATCGCCTACCTGCAACTGGTCGCCGACGCCCACCACCAACAACTCGCCGGCGACCAACGCATCGGCTTCCACGCGATCTACTCCCAGCTACCCGAGCAGATCCCCGCGCAACCATCCCCCGACGAACTGTCCCTCGATCAGCAGGCCGCCGAACAGCAGGCCGCCGAACAGCAGAGCGCTGACCAGCAGACCCTCGGCGAGCAGACCCTCGGCGAGCAGGCCGTCGACGAGCAGGGACGCGAGGCCAACCGGTGAGCGTTCAGCGCTTGCAGTCGCACTGGGGTTTCACCCGCATGCCTTTCGGTCGCGGGCTGGCCCCGTCCATGCTGCACCGTCACGACGGGCACGCCGAGGCCGTGGCCCGTATCGCCTGGTGCATCGACCAACACGCCCTGGGAGTGATCACCGGTGAGGTCGGTGCCGGTAAGACCGTCGCGGTCCGTGCCGCCACCGCCGCGCTGGACACCTCCCGGCACGTGGTGATCTACCTGCCCAACCCCTCGGTCGGGGTACGGGGCATGCTGCACCACATCGTCTCCGCGCTCGGGCAGGTACCCAGTTTCTACAGCGCCACCCTCGTTCCCCAAGCCGCCGAAGCACTAGCCGCCGAACACGCTGAACGTGGCCGGAGCCCCGTCGTGATCTTCGACGAGGCGCACCTACTGGACAACGCTCAAATGGAAGCCGTGCGCATGCTGACTAACCACGAGATGGATTCCGGTGCCCCGTTCGCCGCCGTGCTCATCGGGCAGCCCACCCTGCGCCAACGGTTACGGCTGGGCGTACTCGCTGCCCTGGACCAGCGGATCACCGTCCGCTACGCCCTCGCCGGCATGAACCCAACCGAGACCGCCGATTACATCACCCACCACCTCAAAATCGCCGGGCGCAGCGACACCCTGTTCAGCGCCGACGCCGTCACTCTGATCCACAACGCGGCCCGCGGCTATCCCCGCGCGGTAAACAACCTCGCCGTCAACGCACTCACCGCCGCGTTCGCCAGCAACAACTCAATCGTCGATGAGAAAGCAGCCCGGATCGCCATCTCCGAAATCGGCGCCAACTGACCGACCCACCAGGGACGTCACCACGCCGAGCACCCCATCACCAAGCCGACCAAAGGCCCCGCCCGCAACCAGCCGGCGAGGCCTTCTCACACCCCGATCATGGGCAACAACGATGAAGGCATCATCGGCAAGATCAACGACGGACAACACCTGGCAAGGCGGAAAGTGGATCTTCACCACCCGGCGGGGCACACCGATCGAGCCCCGCACCTTCAACCGGTCCTGGGACACCTGTCGCCCGCCACGATCATGGGACCACCCCGAGTGGGTTTCTGCCACGGGGATAGGACCACCTGGTTGCCAGTGATGGGACCACCCGGCGTGTCGCGCTGTGGTGGTTGATCATTTCCTGTATCCGGTCTGTCCATGTCATGCGATGTGGGGGTTCGGTAGATGGGGTTCCGGGAGGTTTCGGTGGTTGAGGTGCGTGAGGTGTTGCGGGCGTGGCTGGGGGGTGCGGGGTTGCGCACGGTGGCGGGGCGGGCGGGGGTGGACCGTAAGACCGCCCGCCGGTATGTGACCGCGGCTGAGGCGGCTGGGGTGTGTCGCGAGGGTGGTCTGGGGCAGTTGACGGACGAGGTGATTGGCCAGGTGGTGGGGGTTGTGCGGCCGGTCCGGGCTGGTGGTCACGGCCAGGCATGGGAGGTGTTGGAGGCTGAGCGGGAGCGGATCAGTAAGTGGGTTGGCAAGGACTTGTCGGTGGTCAAGATCGGTGATCTGCTCGCGCGGCGCGGTGTGGGGGTGCCGTATCGGAGGTTGCACCGGTTTTGCACCGAGCGGTGTGGGTTCGGCCGCGGTGGTGGCACTATGGTGCGGGTCGCGGACGGGGAGCCGGGGGTGGAGTGCCAGATCGATTTCGCCCGGATGGGCCTGGTGTATGACCCGGGTTCGGGCCGGCGCTGGGTGACCCACGCGCTGATCTTCACTGCGGTGTGCTCCCGGTACCTGTTCGTGTGGTTGACCTTCTCCCAGACGGCACTGTCAACTTGGCGGAGCTGGCTGCGGCTGAGATGATCGGCTGGTTGCTCAGTGCGGGGAGGGGCTGGGGTTGGTGGTCGCTGGCGTGCTGTCGTATGCGGGGTTCCGCTACCCGGTGGAGA
>JBOHFG010000013.1:0-27732 GCA_050699575.1 Pseudonocardiaceae bacterium | reverse complement strand
GCGATCGAGGCCCACCTGTTGACCAAGAGCCGTCGCTAGCCGACCGCTTCGGCTGCGGCGGGTCCGGGTGCGAGCTGTGCGTCAGCGGAGTCATCTTAGGCAGGGATGCTCCCGTAGGCCTCCCTGCGGGGAGGCTTCCGCAGGAGGTATTGTGTGGGCATGCGCAAACTCACGGTAAGTGTGGATGATTTCACTGCCGCGTACTTGGAGAGCACCGGCAACGCCAGCGCCTGGGTGCGCCAAGCCGCCCGGTGTGCCGCGCTGGCCGAGGCTGGCCGCTCCTACGGCAAGTTCGAGCAGGCCGCGGGGCTGCTGGGCGTGGAGTACCAAGAGGCCATGCTGAGGCTGCACAGTGCGCAGGCCGCGGGTGGCACCGCCGCGTGAGTATCCCGTACCCGCTGGTCAAGCGGGGTGAACTGTGGCGTCTTGAGACACCGATCAGCGCCGCCAACCGGGTAGTGTTGATTATCTCCGATACCGACTTCGACCGGTATCGCAACCAAGTGCTGACCTGTGACGTCATCAGCGCTGACCCTGGCGGGCCGCCGCTGACGGTGCGGCTAGATGAGTCCGACCCGGTCGCCGGGTGGGTGGTCGGGCCACAGATCGCCAGCACGTTTAAGGGCTACCTGGCCGAGCGGCTCGGCGAAGCACATGCCAACACCATGATGCACGTAGACGCGGTCCTGCGGGCCGTGCTACGCCTTCCCTGATCATCAGACGACCCCAGGTAGGGGGCGGGAGCCGATACGTTCCCGGAAACGCCGCTGGGTGTCACCAAGTGCCAGTTGGCGATGCTGGTAGCCGGTTGGCGCCTGGTAGAGGTACCGGTGCAGGGATGTCCTCAGGATACCGGTCTTGGTCGCGATCTGGCCGAGGCTGGCCGCCTGCCTGTCCTTATCAGCAATCGCGCGTATTCGATCTTGTCGGCCGGGTGGGCAACCGGTCGGCCGACGCGGCGACCGGCAGCTTCAGCGACGACGCGGGTCCCGTGCCTAACTTAGCGGCATTGGGACCTCGACGGCCGCAAGCACGCCCTGGGGTGCTGGATCCAGGACACTGAGGGGGCTAAATTCTGGCAGAAAGTCGTGACCGAACTGCGTAACCGGCGTGTAAAAGACATCCTGATCGCTTGCTGCGACGGGCTGACCGGGCTGCCGGACGCGATCCGCAATGCTCACCGGCGATGCGCGCGCCGCGATGCGGCTGTCAGCGTTCCCCCGCGGACCGACGGTCTTCGGTCCCGATACGCTGCGAACTCTGCCATCCGGCCTGCGAGGAGCCCCCGAAACATGATCACCAGGTTGTCGGCGCTGTTCCTGCGCACGCTGCGCGAGGACCCGGCAGACGCCGAGGTGCCCAGCCACAAGCTGCTGGTGCGCGCCGGGTACGTCCGCCGCGTCGCCCCGGGGATTTACTCATGGCTGCCGCTGGGCCTGCGGGTGCTGCGCAACATCGAGGCCGTGGTGCGCCAGGAGATGGACGCCATCGGCGGGCAGGAGGTCCAGTTCCCGGCGTTGCTGCCGCGGGAGCCCTACCAGGCCACCGGCCGCTGGACCGAGTACGGCACCAACCTGTTCCGGCTGCGCGACCGCAAAGGTGCCGATTACCTGCTCGGCCCCACCCACGAGGAGTTGTTCACGCTCACCGTCAAGGGTGAGTTCAGCTCCTACAAGGACTATCCAGTGATCCTCTACCAGGTGCAGACCAAGTACCGGGACGAGGAGCGCCCGCGGGCCGGGATCTTGCGCGGCCGGGAGTTCCTGATGAAGGACTCCTACTCCTTCGACCTTTCTGCCGACGGGCTGGCGCAGTCCTACCGCGCACACCGCGCGGCCTACATCAAGATCTTCGACCGGCTCGAGTTGCGTTACGTGATCGTGTCGGCGTGCTCCGGCGCGATGGGTGGCTCGGCCAGCGAGGAGTTCCTCGCCGAAGCCGAGACCGGCGAGGACACCTTCGTTCGCAGCACCGAGTCGGGGTATGCCGCCAACGTGGAAGCGGTGACCATTCCGGCGCCACCGGAGCTGCCCCTCGACGGCCTCCCGGCGGCCCGAGTGCTGCATACGCCGGGCACCCCCACCATCGACACGCTGGTCGAGCACCTCAACAGCCTGGCGCTGGGTCGCCACTTCGGTGCTGTGGACACGCTGAAGAACGTCATGGTCAAGACCCGGCAACCCGGCGCGCAGCAGTGGGATCTGCTCGGCATCGGGATCCCCGGCGACCGCGAGGTCGATCTGAAACGGCTGGCGGCCGCGCTAGCCCCAGCTGAGGTGGTGTTGCTCGACGACGCGGACTTCGCCGCGCACCCTTTCCTGGTCAAGGGTTACCTCGGGCCGGGCGCGTGTGCTGAGCATGGGGTGCGCTACCTCGTCGATCCTCGGGTGGTCCGGGGTACCGCGTGGGTCACCGGCGCCGACCGCCCCGAGCACCACGTCATCGACCTGGTGTGCGGGCGCGATTTCACCCCCGATGGCACCATCGAGGCCGCCGAGGTGCGCGCCGGCGACCCCTCACCCGACGGGGCCGGCACTCTCGTCACCGCCCGCGGTATCGAGATCGGGCACATCTTCCAGCTCGGCCGCAAGTACACCGATGCCTTCGCGCTCGACGCGCTGGGCCGCGACGGCAAACCGATCCGGATCACCATGGGCTCCTACGGCATTGGCGTGTCCCGGCTGGTCGGCGCGATCGCCGAGCAGAGCCACGACGCGCATGGGCTGATCTGGCCTCGCGAGATCGCCCCAGCCGATGTGCAGGTGGTGATCGCGGGTAAGGACGAGTCGGTTGGTGCTGCTGGCGAGCGGCTGGCCGCTGAGCTGGCTGCCGCCGGCCTGCGGGTGATCCTTGATGACCGCCTGGCCACTGCCGGCGTGAAGTTCGCCGACGCCGAGCTGCTCGGCGTACCGACCATTCTCGTCGTGGGCCGGGGCCTGGCCTCGGGTGTCGTGGAGGTCAAGGACCGGGCTACCGGAGAGCGCACCGAGGTGCCGGTGGACGGCGTGGTGGCGCATCTGCAGGAGCTGTGCAGCAAGTAGCTATCGTGAAGGTGCACCAGGAAAGGGCACCGTCAACGGGCGTGCGTCCGCAGCTTCCCGCCAGCGGGTGGCCCGTACCGCAGCGTCGGTGAGGGCGTCCAGGGCTATCCCGCGCAGTCCCGGACCGGCCGCACTGCGCTCGATCACTGAGCGCCACGTCGCAGCGGCATCGATCTCCGCGGTGATCACCAGTCGCAGGGCCGAGGAGGCATCGGTGACCGGTTCAGGCGTGAGGTAACCCGGTTGGGCCGGCACCGGCCGTGCGCCCGCGTCGATCAGCATCTGTTCAGTGGCGTCGCGCCGAGCCTGATGCGCGGTCGCGGCCTCGTCGAGCCGGCGGTTCACCGCATCCGGCACAAAGGCGCCCACCAGGCCGTACACCCAGACCGCAGCGTGCTCAGCCGCCAGTGCACCCTGCAGCGCATCCACCGACGAGCGATCCAGCCGCCCCTGAGGGAGACGTATCGCAGTCTGGGGGGGTCTGATTGCGGCGACGAGTCTCTTTATCGCGGTGCGCGGGCGGGCATTCATGAGAGCAGCGCGGCGTGGGTTGCGCAGCAGGCCGCTACCGACGCCAGGAGCGCGGCGCGGTAGCCGGGCAGCGTGTCGACGAGTCCGGCCGCCTCGTCCCGTGCCATGTGCACTGCCTGGGTCAGCGTTGCCCGGGCGCTGGCGAGGTCGGGAGTGACCAGTGGGGGTGCCACCGGTCCAGCGGTAGTGCTGGGCACGGGCCGGATTCGGCGCAGTTCGGCCTGCAGTGTCGCGGCATGCGCCATCCGGTCCGCGGCGAGCGCCCCCGCCGCGGCGGCCAACCCGGCGTCGGTCGGGGTCGCAATCCGGGTCACCGCGGCTGCCAGGGCCGCATCAGCCTCAGCGCGACGGGCTGGTGACGCCAGTGGATCGGGTTCCTCGGGTGCCCGTGCTGATGAGGTGCACCCGGTCAGCGCCACCGGGCCGGTAAGGAGGAGACTGGTCGTCGCGGCCCCGGCGGCCAGCACACTACGACGGCTGGGACGACGATGGCTGGGACGGAGTCCTGACACGGCCGCTTATCTTGCCAGGTCCCCAGTTGGTCGCGGGCCCGGCACCGTGATCCACTCGACGCGGGCTGGTCTCGCGACGCGATACCCTAGGTGATCCCGACCCGGGCCGTGCTGCGCCAGGTCGTTGCTCGCATAAAAAGAGACAGGCAGTCACTATCCAGTCAGGAGGCCACGGTGAGCGCGCAGCCCGCAAACCCCGGCTCACCAGTCGAGTCGGTAGTGCGTGACGCGGTGGCCGGTGCCGGGTTCGAGCTCGAGAGCCTGGAGGAGGCGCGGGTCGGCCAACGCTGGCTGATCCGGGTGGTCATCGATTCGGACGCTGGCGTGGGGCTGGACGACATCACGACGGTGAGCCGCGCCGTGTCGCTGGCTCTGGACCAGCGTGCTGAGCTGATCTGCGGGCCTTTCACTCTTGAGGTGACCTCGCCCGGAGTTGACCGGCCGCTGACCCAGCCACGGCACTGGCGGCGCAACCGGCTGAGACTGGTCCGGGTCACCTTGCTGACCGAAGAGGAACTGGTCGGCCGGATTGGCGACTGCGACGACGAGGGTGTCACCTTATTGGCATCGGGAGCCTTTCGCCGGGTGCGCTACGCGGAGTTGCGTTGCGCGGTGGTGGAAGTGGAGTTTCGCCCGCCGCCACCCGCCGAGCTCGCCGTGCTCGAGGGGCTGGGATCGCAGGATTTGGAGGAACGGTGAACGTCGACATCGCCGCGCTGCGGGCCATTGAACGGGACAAGGACATCTCCTTCGAGACCGCGCTCGAGGCCATTGAGACTGCGCTACTTACGGCGTACAAGCACACCGATGGCCATCAGCCGAACGCGCGCATCGACGTCGACCGCAAAACCGGGCTGGTCCGGGTGCTGGCCCAAGAGCTCGACGCGGACGGCACCATCCTGCAGGAGTGGGACGACACCCCTGAGGGATTCGGCCGGATCGCGGCTACCACGGCCCGCCAAGTTATTCTGCAGCGACTGCGCGACGCCGAGCACGAGCGAACGTTCGGCGAGTTCTCGGCGAAGGAGGGTGAGATCGTCGCCGGGGTCGTGCAACGTGACGCCAAGGCCAACGCCCGTGGCGTGGTGGTGGTCCAGGTCGGTGAGACCGAGGGCGTGATCCCGCCTGTGGAGCAGGCACCGCGAGAGACCTACCGGCACGGCGAGCGGATCAAGTGTTACGTGGTGGGTGTGTCCCGGGGACTGCGTGGACCGCAGATCACCTTGTCCCGCACGCATCCCAACCTGGTCCGCCGGTTGTTCGCCCTGGAGGTTCCGGAGATCGCCGACGGATCTGTGGAGATCCCCGCGGTGGCCAGGGAGGCCGGGCATCGCTCGAAGATCGCCGTCCGGGCGACCATCTCGGGAATCAACGCCAAGGGCGCCTGCATCGGACCGATGGGTCAACGGGTCCGCAATGTGATGAGTGAGCTGGGTGGCGAAAAGATCGACATCATCGACTACGCGGAGGATCCGGCCACGTTCGTGGGCAATGCGCTGTCCCCCGCGAAGGTCGTCTCGGTGCAGGTGATCGATGCTCGGGCCAAGGCGGCCCGGGTCATTGTCCCCGACTTCCAGCTGTCCCTGGCCATCGGCAAGGAGGGGCAGAACGCCAGGTTGGCTGCCCGGCTGACCGGGTGGAAGATCGATATTCGCAGTGATGCCGACCCGGTGGCGTCCCCCTCGGCCCGGGTCCCGCACGCTGAGGTGCCGGTGACCAATGCCGGTTCTCCGCCCGCTGCTGGAACGCGCTAGAATCGTGGTGGCCCGCCGTCGGGGGACGGTCTACGCCTGCCCGGATAAGGTCCGGCGCTGCCGCCGAGTGCGGCCCGCCGAGCCAGTCCGGACCTGCGTGGGGTGCCGGACCAAGGCGGCGGCTTCCGGATTGCTGCGTGTGGTGGTGCTGGACGGGACTCTGGTTCCGGACCTGCGGCGTCGGCATCCCGGTCGTGGTGCGTGGTTGCACCCCGATCTCGGGTGTCTGCGTCTCGCCGAGCGGCGCCGGGCCTTCCCGCGGGCGCTGCGCTCCGCGGGCGCGCTCGACACCGCCGCGGTGCACGCCTTTTTCTCGTAGCTCATTCGGTGACGTGATGGGTTCCCGGTTCGCTGGGGGCATACCGACGTCCGGGACCGTCCCGGTACGCGGTCAACGCAGAGAGCAGGTCGATTCCGAAATGTACCCGCAGTCGTGAAGCTCTGACAGCGATGGACATGTACTAGTAACGGGGTCGAGCGGGATTGCCGCCGGCTCCATCAGTGAGGAGAGCAGTGGCAGGCAAGGCCCGCGTACACGAGCTCGCGAAAGAGTTCGGTGTCACCAGCAAACAAGTCCTCCAAAAACTCGCCGACCTTGGTGAGTATGTGAAGTCTGCCTCCTCGACGGTGGAGGCACCGGTCGCCCGCAAACTTCGTGACTCGTTTCCCGCTGAGCGAGCCAAGCAGCCGGACAGAGGCAGGCAGCCCCACTCCAATGGCGCATCGGCTGGTGGCCGCGTGAGTCCGGGTGGGTCCACGGCGGGGATTCACCCCATGCCTGGTGGGACCACCACCGCTAAGCCTGGACCAGCCCCTTCGCCTGCCCGCCGGCCGGAGTCCCCGCCGGGCAGTGGCTCTCCGGGGCCTCGCCCAGGAGTTCCGGCTCCCGGAGTGTTCCCCCCAGGGCGTCCGAAGCCTGTGACGCCAGCGGAGCACCAGGCAGCTCCTGAGCGTCCGGTTGTTCCCGAGCCCCCATCCGTTGGTGACCGTCCTGGCCCGACGACTAATCCTGTGGTGCCCTTCCGCCCCGCGGCCGAGCATCGGGTGGTTCCACAGCGTCCCCCGGCCGAGCAGCTCCCCGTTCCGCAGGCCGACGACGGCAGTTCCCCTCCGGTTCCCGGCCAACCCCGCCCGCGGTTGCCAAAGCCGGGTCCGCGTTCGCCACGGGTAGGCAACAATCCCTTCGGTATCGGCGGTTCCGCACCGTCGCGTTCGGCGGGTCCACGACCAGGTCCGGCCGCAAGTCCAGCCGGGCCGAGCAACATGCCGCCTCGCCCGAGCGGGGGCAGTCGCCCGACTTCCGGCCGCAGTGGTCCGCCCAGCAGCGGTGGTTCCCGGCCGAATCCCGGCATGATGCCGCCGCGGCCGCCCAGCCCTGGAACGGGACCGAGTCGCCCGGGACGGCCCGGTGCCAGTGCCGGTGATGGTGGGCGTGGTGGCCCAGGCGGTGGTGGTGGGCGTGGCGGGCCAGCCGGCCGTAGCGGTGGCGGTGGTGGTGGTGGTTTCCGTGGCGGCGGTGGTGGCGGAGCTCCCAGTGGGCCAGGAGGCGCTGGGGCTCCCGCCGGCGGCGGCTTCCGTGGCGGACCGGCGCGTCCTGGTGGCGGTAGCGGTGGTGGCCGTGGTCGCGGCGGCGCAGCCGGGGCCTTCGGTCGGCCTGGCGGACCGGCGCGCAAGGGCCGCAAGTCCAAGCGGCAGAAGCGCCAGGAGTTCGACAACATGCAGGCGCCGTCGGTCGGTGGTGTCCGGCTGCCGCGCGGCAGCGGCGAGACCGTCCGGTTGCGTCGCGGCTCCTCGCTCACCGACTTCGCCGAGAAGATCGACGCTAACCCGGCCGCGCTGGTACAGGCGTTATTCCACCTGGGCGAGATGGTGACGGCAACCCAGTCGGTCTCCGACGACGTGTTGGAGCTGCTGGGCCAGGAGATGAACTACAAGATCCAGGTCGTCAGCCCCGAGGACGAGGATCGCGAGCTGCTGCAGTCCTTCGACCTGTCCTATGGTGAGGACTCCGGCGACGAGGATGACCTCGCCTTCCGGCCGCCGGTCGTCACCGTCATGGGTCACGTCGACCACGGCAAGACCCGCCTGCTGGACTCCATCCGTAAGGCCAACGTGATGGGCGGCGAGGCCGGCGGGATCACCCAGCACATCGGCGCCTACCAGGTCGCCACCGAGCTGGAGGGGGTGGAGCGGCTGATCACCTTCATCGACACCCCCGGCCACGAGGCGTTCACTGCCATGCGGGCCCGAGGTGCGCGTTCGACCGACATCGCGGTGCTGGTGGTGGCTGCTGACGACGGCGTCATGCCCCAGACAGTCGAGGCGATCAATCACGCGAAGGCAGCGGGTGTGCCTGTGGTGGTCGCGGTGAACAAGATCGATAAGGAGAACGCGGACCCGACCCGGATCCGCGGCCAGCTCACCGAGTACGGGCTGGTGCCTGAGGAGTACGGCGGCGACGCCATGTTCGTCGACATCTCCGCCAAAGAGGGCACCAACATCGACTCGCTGCTCGAGGCGGTCCTGCTCACCGCGGATGCGTCGCTGGACCTGCGGGCTAACCCGGAGATGGAGGCCCAGGGGGTGGCCATTGAGGCGCACCTGGATCGCGGTCGTGGGCCGGTGGCCACCGTGCTGGTGCAGCGGGGCACGTTGCGGGTTGGCGACTCGGTGGTCGCCGGTGACGCCTACGGCCGGGTTCGCCGGATGGTTGATGAGCATGGTGATGACGTCATTGAGGCGCTGCCCTCGCGACCGGTGCAGGTCCACGGCTTCACGTCGGTGCCGGGTGCGGGCGACAACTTCCTCGTCGTTGACGAGGACCGCATCGCTCGCCAGATCGCCGATCGCAGGCGAACCCGGGAGCGCAACGCTGATCTCGCCACCCGGCGTCGCCGGGTCAGCCTGGAGGATTTGGATGCTGCGCTCAAGGAGACCAGCGAGCTCAACCTGATCCTCAAGGGTGATAACTCCGGCACCGTGGAGGCGCTGGAGGATGCCCTTATGAAGATCGACGTGGGCGACGAGGTGGAGCTGCGAGTGATCTCTCGTGGCGTCGGTGGCATCACCGAGAGCGATATCAATCTCGCCATCGCGGACAACACCATCGTGCTCGGGTTCAACGTCCGTGCCGACGGAAAGGCCACCGCGCTGGCCAACCGCGAGGGTGTGGAGATCCGCTATTACTCGGTGATTTACCAGGCAATCGATGACATCGAGCAGGCTCTCAAGGGCATGCTCAAGCCGGAGTACGAGGAGGCGTCGCTGGGTCGGGCCGAGGTCCGCGATGTGTTCCGGTCCTCCAGGGTCGGCACCATCGCCGGGTGCATGGTCACCTCAGGGGAGATCCGGCGCAATTCCAAAGCCCGGCTGCTTCGAGACAACGTGGTCGTCCGCGAGGACTTCACCATATCGTCACTGCGCCGGTTCAAGGATGACGCGTCCACGGTCCGTGAGGGCTTCGAGTGCGGTCTCACCCTCTCGTCGTTCCATGACCTCCGGGTCGGTGACGAGATCGAGACCTATGAGATGCGGGAGAAGCCCCGCGCCTGACCATCCTGGGGTTGGTAGCCCTTCAAGGGCCACCAACCCCAGGGCTGGCGGTCTTCAACAACTACCAACCCTGGTGGTGAACGGTGTACGTCGGTGCTTTGGAGTTGGACGTCTTGTTCGGTGATGTCCATTCCCTGAAGCAGAAGCGTTCCCTGGTCCGGCCCGTGATCGCGGAGCTCCGGCGGCGCTTCGACGTTGCGGCGGCCGAGGCCGGGCACGCGGAACTGCATCGCCGGTCGCTGATCGGGGTGGCCGCCGTGGCGGCCGACGGTGGCCACGTGCGTGAGCTGCTCGATGCGTGCGAGCGACTGGTAGCGGGACGGCCCGAGCTGGAGCTGCTGGCGGCCCGGCACCGGATACTGGGCCCTGACGATGACGAGTGCTGACCACGACGAGCGTGAAAGGACAACGCTGCGATGGCCGACCCCCCACGGGCCCGCCGGCTCGCCAAACGGATTGCCCAGATCGTCGCGTTCGGTCTGGAGCACGAGGTCAAGGATCCTCGACTGACGATGGTGACAATCACTGACGCAAAGGTCACCGGGGATCTTCGGGACGCGACGGTCTACTACACGGTGATCGGAGAGACCGTCGACACGCCTCCGGATGCCGCGGGGGCGGCTGCCGCGCTGACCAGTGCGACCGGAGTGTTGCGTTCCCTGGTCGGCCGAGGAACCGGGGTCCGGTTCACCCCCACGCTGACTTTCCGCTGCGACAACATCCCGGACGGGGTGCGCCGGATCGATGAGTTGCTGGCCCAGGCCCATGACGCCGATGCCGAGGTCGCCCGCATCGCGGCGAGTGCCTCCCCAGCCGGTGAGCCTGACCCATACCGCGCGCCCCCCGCCCCCGACTCGTGAGTGGGTAACAGTGTTATGGCACTGAATGCCACTCACGAGCCGGATCGGTGGTCGACCGCTACTCGAAACCGTGGGAGCGCGTGATGAGTACTGCCCCCGATTTTCCGGTGACCGCGACGGGCTACCAGTCGGTGCTGTCGGCCGTCATCGAGCGCACGGTCAGCCCAAAGGCCGTCGAGATCGACCGTACCGGGGCGTTTCCGGGCGACAGTGTGCAGGCCCTCGGGGATGCCGGTCTGCTCGGTCTGCTCAGTGCGCCCCAGGTCGGAGGTGGGGGTGAGGCACTCGCGGCGGCCGCACACGTCATCGAGACGGTGGGTGCCAGGTGTCCCTCGACAGCGATGGTGATGTTGATGCACTATGCGGCCGTTGCCGTCATCGAAGCGCACGGGCCGCAGGATGTCCGTCGCGCGATCGCCCGTGGTGACCACCTGAGCAGTCTGGCCTTCTCCGAGGTCGGCTCCCGTAGCCATTTCTGGGCGCCGGTAGGCACGGCGAAGGCCGGCGACGGTGACACCGTCCAACTCGATGCCCGCAAGAGCTGGGTGACCTCAGCTGGCCACGCCGACAGCTACGTATGGTCGAGCCGGCCGCTGGCCGGCGATGGCGCCATGACGTTGTGGTTGGTGCCCAGCAACGCGGCCGGGTTGCGGGTGGGAAGCAAATTCGATGGGTTGGGCCTGCGGGGCAATGCGTCCAGTCCGGTGTCCGGGGTGGGTGTGGTGGTGCCTGTGGGCGCTCGACTTGGGGACGACGGCGCGGGGCTGGACATCGCACTTGCCACCGCGCTGCCCTCCTTCCTCGTGCTCAATGCGGCGCTCTCGCTCGGCATCATGGAGGCGTTGCTCGCCGAAGCTGGCGCGCACCTCGCCCGCAGCCGGCTGCAGCATCTCGACCAGACGCTGGCCGAGCAGCCGGTATCCCGGGCGGCATTCGGCCGGCTGCGCATCCAGACCGACAGCGTTCGGGCGTTCTTACGGGACACCCTGGCGTCCCTGAGCACCGGGCGCGACGATGCGATGCTCCGGGTGCTGGAGGTCAAGGCGATGGCGGCAGAGGCGGCAACCGACGTCGCCGACGGAGTGTTGAGATTGTGCGGTGGCGCCGCGTTTCGCAAGGAACTCGGTGTGGAGCGGCTGTTCCGCGACGCGCTCGCCGCCCGGGTGATGGCGCCCACCACCGACGCATTGCACGACTTCGTCGGTCGGGTCTGCCTGGGACTGCCGCTGTTCGACGCAGCGGATGCCTGATTCCGCGCTGGTCCCTGGCGGCTTGGTGGTCGTGGACAAGCCGGCCGGGATGACCTCGCACGATGTGGTCGCCCGGTTGCGCCGGTTGCTGCGTACCCGGCGCATCGGGCATGCCGGCACCCTGGACCCGATGGCCACCGGGGTGCTCGTCTGTGGCGTGCAGCGCGCCACCAAGCTGCTCGGTCACCTCCCGCTGGAACCGAAGGTCTACCGGGCCACGATCCGGCTCGGCATGTCCACCAACACCGACGACGCCGAAGGCGAGCGCGCCTACGGTGCTGACGCGTCCACTGTGGATGAGCAGCGGATCCTCGCCGCCATCGCGGAGCTGCGCGGTGCCATCGAGCAGGTGCCCAGCACGGTGAGCGCGGTCAAGGTCGAGGGTAAGCGGGCCTACGCGCTGGCTCGCGCAGGTGTGCAGGTGCTGTTGCCGGCCCGCCCGGTGCTCGTGTCCCGGTTCGAGCTCTGCATGCTGTGCCGTGGCGACGCCGTGACCGACCTCGACGTGCTGGTGGAATGTAGCGGTGGCACCTACGTCCGGGCGCTAGCCAGGGACCTTGGCGCGGTGCTGGGGGTCGGCGGACACCTCACCGCCCTGCGCCGTACCCGGGTGGGCCCCTTCGGGCTGGATGTCGCCCGCACTCTCGACGAGCTGGCAGACGAACCTGTCCTGAGCGCGGAGCTGGACGAGGTGGTGGCGACAGCGTTCCCGAACCGAGCGGTGGACGCCCAGCAGGTTCGGGTACTCGCCCATGGGGGGCCGTTGCCGGCCCTCGGGCTGGCTGGAACGCACGCCGCGATCGACTCCGAAGGCCACGCCATCGCGCTGCTCGCCGAGCACGAGGGGCAGGCGCGGCCGATCCTGGTCCTCCGCCCCGCGGGCGACTGAGTTCGGTAGCGGCGGTCCGGTTAACCTCAGTGCCTGTGCAGCGTTGGCGAGGAATTGAGGCTATCCCGAACGGGTGGGGCCGCAGCGTGGCCACTATCGGGGTGTTCGATGGGGTGCACCGTGGTCATGCCCAACTGATCGGGCAAGCGGTGCGGCGAGCTCGGGAGCTGGACGTGCCGTGCGTGCTGATGACCTTCGACCCGCACCCCTCGGAGGTGGTCCGTCCCGGCAGCCATCCGGCGCAGCTCACCACCCTTCGTCGCCGGTCTGAGCTGGTCGAGCAGCTCGGAGTCGGGGTGTTCCTCGTGTTGCCGTTCACTGTCGAGCAGTCCCGGATGCCGGCCGACGAGTTCGTCCACGCGGTGCTCGTCGAGCGCCTGCACGTGGCAGAGGTCGTGGTGGGCGACAATTTCACCTTCGGGCACAAAGCGGCCGGGAACATCGAGCTGCTGCGCGCCTTGGGCCGGCGATTCGGGTTCACTGCCGAAGGCGTGGGGCTGCTTTCCCAGGGCGAGCTGACCTTCTCCTCCACCTACATCCGCTCCTGCATCGACGCCGGTGACGTGGTGGCCGCGAGTGCCGCCTTGGGTCGTCCGCACCGGGTGGAGGGCATCGTGGTCCGCGGGGACCAGCGAGGCCGCAGCTTGGGCTACCCGACGGCGAACCTGTCCACCCCGCGATATGCGGCGATCCCCGCCGACGGCGTGTACGCGTGCCGTTTCGCGCACCGTCGCCGAGAGCTGGCGGCAGCAGTGTCCATCGGCACGAATCCGACATTCTCCGGACGGGAACGCCGGGTGGAGGCATTCGTGCTGGATCTGGATGAGGACTTCTACGGCGAGCGGGTCGCGCTGGACTTCGTCGAGCGGCTCCGCGGCATGTGCCGCTTCGACACCTCCGAGCAGCTCGTGGCCCAGATCGATGACGACGTGGCGCGCACCCGCACGGTGCTCGACCGGGCCGGGTGAGTTGGTTCCCCGCACTGGTGGGCCTGGCAGGATACCCGTACGGGGGACGGAAGGGGAGGCTGGTGGATGATCAGGTTACTGTCGCGCGCAACGTCGCCTTGCAGCGGGAGTGGTACGGGGAGCCCCTCGGCGATCGGGTGCGGCGACTCGTGGTCGCCTTCGATGTCTCCCAGGCGCAGTTGGCCGAGGTCCTCGGGCTGAGTGCGCCGATGCTCAGCCAGCTGATGAGCGGGCGCCGAGCGAAGATCGGCAATCCGGCGGTGCTAGCCCGGATGGTGCTGCTGGAGCGTCGGGTGCTCACCCCTGAGGTCGCCGCCGGTGATCCAGCCGCGATCCGGGCCGCGCTGGAACAGGTCCGTGCTTCCCGGCCCACTGTCAGCCGGCCCACCGGCAGTCGGGAGATACTGCCGGTGGCGGAGCACAGTGTGGAGGTGCTCCTCCCTGCACTGCGAGCGTTGGCTGGTCCCGCCGAGCTGGCCGCGGCGGCCGGCTTGCTGGGGGAGGGCTATCCGTCGCTTGCCGGATTGCTTCGGCGCGCCGCCGGACCCGACCAAGCGGTTGATACCTGAGCTGGTACCCTCATTGGAAGCTGGCTGCGGTCCGTGGTGGTCGGTTTCACCATCAGCTACTGCCGCGTGATTTCGCGGCCCGCACGGAACGATATGACAGGAGAAGATCAACTCGTGGCGCTGTCCACTGCACAAAAGAGCGGGATCCTGGCCGAATACGGGCTGTGCGAGGGGGACACCGGGTCCCCTGAGGCGCAGGTGGCTCTGCTGACCAAGCGGATCGCGGATCTCACTGAGCACCTCAAGCTGCACAAGCACGACCATCACTCGCGGCGTGGCCTGCTTCTCATGGTCGGTCGTCGCCGCAACTTGTTGAACTACCTGGCCAAGGTCGACATCGCGCGCTACCGATCTCTGATCGAGCGCCTCGGTCTGCGCCGCTGATTACGCGGCCGCTGATGTCGAGACTGTTGACCCTGAGCTAGCACCGAGACACACCACACATCGCCGCATGAGCCGCCAGAGCACCGTCGTCGGGACCGTCGTCCGCCGGTCCTCGGTAGTGGCTCCCGAGAGCAAATCACATGCTCCGGGGGCTTCGATCGAAGACCGGCCTGTCGTCACTCGCTCCCGCGTCGATGGTGCTACCAGTGGCCGTGTCGCGAGGAGGAGAAGAATTGACTGACCTCACGACAAGCACCGCTACCCAGGTGTATGAGACAACCGCGTTACTTGACAACGGCGCGTTCGGTACCCGCACCGTCCGGTTCGAGACCGGCCGGCTGGCTCGGCAGGCCGCGGGAGCTGTCGTCGCCCAGCTCGATGATGAGACGATGCTGCTGTCCGCCACCACGGCCTCCAAGCAGCCCAAAGAACAGTTCGACTTCTTTCCGCTGACGGTTGACGTCGAGGAGAGAATGTATGCGGCTGGGCGTATCCCCGGTTCTTTCTTCCGCCGTGAGGGCCGTCCGTCCACCGATGCGATTCTCACCTGCCGGCTGATCGATCGGCCCCTGCGGCCCTGCTTCGTGGACGGTCTGCGCAACGAGGTCCAGGTCGTCGTCACCGTGCTCAGCCTCAACCCGGCCGACCCCTACGACGTGCTCGCGATCAATGCCGCATCAGCGTCCACTCAGCTGTCCGGCCTGCCATTCTCTGGTCCGATCGGCGCCACTCGGGTAGCTCTGGTGAATCAGGATGGAGCCAACCAATGGGTCGCTTTCCCGACCCATGAGCAGATTGACCACGCAGTGTTCGACATGGTCGTCGCCGGTCGGGTGGTGGGTGCGGGACCCACCAGCGATGTGGCCATCATGATGGTTGAGGCTGAGGCGACTGAGGCCACTATCGAGCTGATCGCTGGCGGGGCCCAGGCGCCGACCGAGGAGGTGGTGGCTGCCGGACTGGAGGCCGCCAAGCCGTTCATCCGCACGTTATGCCAGGCCCAGCAGGAGCTGGCCGCGATGGCCGGCAGCCCGGAGCTGGAGTTCCCCACTTTCCCGGCCTACCAGCCCGATGTCCTGAATGCGGTCCGCGAAGCAGTGGCCGACGAACTGGCCCAGGTTCTGGTCGTCGCCGCCAAACAAGAACGGGAAAACCGGCTCGACGAGCTCAAGGCAGACGTTCTGGAGCGGCTGGGTGAGCGGTTTGAGGGCCGGGAAAATCAGATCGGCGCCGCTTTTCGGGCGGTGACCAAGTCAGCAGTACGTCAGCGCATCCTGCGCGACAAGATGCGCATTGATGGCCGCGGTGTCACCGATATCCGGCCCCTGTCGGCTGAGGTGGAAATAATTCCCCGGGCACACGGTTCGGCGCTGTTCGAACGAGGTGAGACCCAGATCCTCGGCGTCACCACGCTGAACATGCTACGTATGGAACAGCAGATCGACTCACTGGGTCCGGAGACCACCAAGCGCTACCTGCACCACTACAACTTCCCGCCCTTCTCCACCGGTGAAACCGGCCGGGTGGGCTCACCTAAACGGCGCGAGATCGGTCACGGTGCGCTGGCTGAGCGGGCACTGATCCCGGTGCTGCCCAGCCGTGCGGAGTTCCCCTACGCGATCCGCCAGGTCTCCGAGGCGCTGGGCTCCAACGGCTCCACCTCGATGGGCTCGGTCTGCGCGTCCACGATGTCCATGCTCAACGCGGGAGTGCCGCTCAAGGCGCCCGTGGCTGGCATTGCGATGGGTCTGGTGTCCGGTGAGGTCGACGGCAAGGACACCTTCGTTGCACTCACCGACATTTTGGGTGCCGAGGATGCGTTTGGCGACATGGACTTCAAGGTCGCCGGCACCAGCGCGTTCGTGACCGCCTTGCAGCTTGACACCAAGCTTGCCGGGATTCCGTCGGACGTGCTGGCCGGGGCGCTGTCCCAGGCACGGGATGCCCGGCTGACCATCTTGGAGGTGATGGCGCAGGCCATCAATGCGCCGGACGAGATGAGCGTGTATGCCCCGCGGGTCACCGCGATCAAGATCCCGGTCGACAAGATCGGCGAGGTGATCGGCCCTAAGGGCAAGATGATCAATTCGATCACTGAGGAGACCGGTGCGGACATCTCCATTGAGGACGACGGCACGATCTACGTCGGCGCCAACGATGGTCCGTCCGCCGAGGCCGCCATCGACCGGATCAACGCCATCGCCAACCCGCAGTTGCCCAAGGTCGGGGAGCGGTTCCTGGGCACGGTGGTGAAGACGGCCGCCTTTGGCGCCTTCATCTCGCTGGTACCCGGCAAGGATGGTCTGGTGCACATCTCCAAGCTGGGCAACGGCAAGCGCATCGGCAAGGTCGAGGACGTGGTGAAGGTTGGTGACAAACTGCGCGTCGAGGTGGCCGACATCGACAACCGTGGCAAGATCAGCCTGGTGCCGGTGCAGGAAGACGACACCGTCGCATGCGGTGTTGACCCCGCCACGGACATGGCTGAGGTTCCGGCCGGCACGTGACCCCTGTACAGCACCCTGACAATGTGACTGTGCAGCACCCTGAAGATGCGGCTGTGCAGCGCGCCGAAGATGCCACGCTTCAGCGCAGTGTGCTGCCCTCTGGGTTACGCGTGGTGACCGAACAACTGGCTGGCTCGCGTTGCGCCATGGTGGGGATGTGGGTGGCGGTGGGCTCGCGTGACGAGCCTGCCGCTGTGGCTGGTGCTGCGCACTACCTGGAGCATCTGCTGTTCAAGGGCACCGTGCGGCGCTCCGCGGCGGCGATCGCCGAGGAGATCGACGCGGTGGGCGGTGAGCTCAACGCGTTCACCACCAGGGAGTACACCTGCTATCACGCGCAGGTGCTCGACTGCGATCTCGGGCTCGCCATCGATCTGGTGTGCGATGTCCTGGGTGACGCCCTGCTCGATCCAGCCGACGTGGAGCTGGAGCGTGGCGTTGTGCTCGAGGAGATCGCCATGCGCGACGACGACCCGGAAGACCTGGTGCACGATGAGTTCTGCGCCGCGTTGTTCGGGTCGCATCCACTGGGTCGTCCAGTACTGGGGACCGAGGAATCGGTCACCGGGATGAGCCGTGCGGCGTTACACCACTTCTACCGGCAGCGCTACACGCCGGAGCGGATGGTGCTGACGGTGACCGGCAACGTCACGCACAGCGCGGTACTGGCTGCGGTGGCGCACAGTTTCGGACACCACCTCACGGGGTGCGCGCAACCAGCGCGCCCGCGCCGGGGCCGGGCTGAAGTCACCGACCGCCGCGCGCTGGCCTTGTGCCCCGACTCATCCGAACAGGCTCATCTGATGCTGGGCGTGCCCGCCCTGAACCGGCACGACGACCGGCGCTACGTGCTCGGCGTGCTCAACGCCGCGCTGGGCGGCGGGATGAGCTCCCGACTGTTCCAGCAGGTCCGCGAGCAACGCGGGCTGGCCTATTCGGTGTACTCCGCGGTGGAATGCTATGCGGACCTCGGCAGCCTGTCGATCTATGCTGGCTGCTCCCCGGGCCGGTTAGGTGAGGTGGCGGTGGTGGTGGGTGCCGTGCTGGCTGACCTGGTCCGGGACGGCTTGTCCGATACCGAGCTGGCGCGCGGCAAAGGGCAACTGCGTGGTGAGCTGGTGCTGGGGCTGGAGGATGCTGCCTCATGGATGACCCGGATCGGCATCGCGGAGCTCAACCACGGCGCGCACTGCACCGTCGACGACGAGCTACGACGAATCGACGCGGTAACCGCGGAGCAGGTCGGTGAGCTGGCCCGGGAGCTGCTGCGTCGACCGGTCACCGCTGCCGTGGTAGGTCCCTACGCTGATGTGCCGGATCTGCCCGACGGGATAGCCGGGTTGATCGCATGACCCCCGCGGAGCAGATTCCTTCCACCAGATCCGGAGAGAACCCGATCCGGGTGGGGGTGCTCGGGGCTCGCGGTCGAGTGGGCGCTGAGGTGTGCAAGGCAGTGGACATCTCAGCGGACATGGAGCTCGTCGCGATGGTCGACGCGGGTGACTGGATGTTCAATGTTGCCGACGCGGGCGCCGAGGTGGTCGTCGACTTCACTCACCCTGACGTGGTGATGGACAACGTGCGTTTCTGCGTGGACCAGGGCATCCACGCCGTCGTGGGCACCACGGGCTTCACCGAGGACCGGTTGGCCCAGGTCCGCGAGTGGCTCGCACCCAAGCCCGATCTCGGGGTGCTGATCGCTCCCAACTTTGCCATCGGGGCGATCCTGTCGATGCGGTTCGCGGCGATGGCCGCCCGCTTCTACGATTCGGTGGAGATCGTGGAACTGCACCACCCACGCAAGGTCGACGCTCCTTCCGGCACCGCGGTTCGCACAGCGGCGCTCATCGCCGCTGCCCGCGCGCAGGCCAGCATGGGTCCGTTCCCGGATGCCACCACCCGTGCGCTGCCCGGGGCCCGGGGTGCTGACGTCGACGGAGTGCGGGTGCACGCTGTGCGGTTGACCGGGCTCGTCGCGCACCAGGAGGTACTGCTCGGCACCGAGGGCGAGACATTGACGATCCGCCACGACACGCTCGACCGCTCATCGTTCATGCCCGGCGTGCTGCTCGCCGTCCGCTCCGTCCTCGACCGCCCCGGCCTCACCGTAGGCCTGGAACCCCTACTCGACCTCTAACGCTTGCTCCGCTCGCCCGGATCGCTATTCGGAGCCAAATGGCTGTCTGCCGGTTCCTCTCGCTGCTATTCGGAGCCGAATCGTGCTTTGCGTGTCCCAGAAGTAGGACGGGGGCCTGTGGATAAGTTGGGTTGGCTGTGGATGGGCATTTGTCGTGGGACGAGCTGGCGGGCAGAGTTCCAGCTATGGCAAGGGAGATCAAACTGGGGGATCCGGCACCGGTGTTCAAAGGCACCGATGCCGTGCTCACGGGTGCGCTGACGCGCGGTCAATTACGAGGACCGGCGGTGCAGCGGCTGTTCCAGGGCGTGTACGCGCTCGCGAGCGAGCCGATCACACACGAGCTGCGCTGCTCTGCGGCGGCACTTGCACTGCCAGCCGAGACAGTGATCACCGGTAGGTCGGCGGCCGGTCTCTGGGGTGTGCGGTTGGCCCGCGCCCAGGATTGCGTTCAGGTCGTCGTCTCGGACAGCATTCGCATTGCCTGGTGCTCCGGCCTGGACGTGCGACGGACCTTCGTCAGCACCAACGAGTGCACGCCGTGGTCCGAAGTCGCCGTGGCAACTCCGCTACGGACGACTCTCGACCGGCTCAACCGGGTGCAAGCCGCGGGTTGGGAGATCGTCTTCGTGACCGCCCAGTTGCTGCATGACCCCGCCCGCATGGTGCGAACGGTCCGCGCCGCGCTCGCCCGCCGCGGCTGATCCCGTACCCAAGACGACCGGATCGCCATTCGGCTCCGAATAGCAGCGAGAGGAACCGACAGACCGCGATTTGGCTCCGAATGGCGCGTACCGGCTGGGGTCAGGAGGTGAGGGTGAGAGTGAGGGGGCCGGTGACGCGGAGTTCGCGCAGGGGGCGGTCGTGGGCGTCCAGGGTGCGTGCGGTGCCGTCGGGATTCCAGCCGGCTCGGCGGTAGAAGCTCAAGGAGGCCGGGTCCTCGGCAAGAACCCAGACGACTCCCCGGGTAGCGCCGGCATCGCGCAGCGTCGTGGCGGCCGTAGCGAGTAAGCGCCCGCCGTGGCCTCGGCGCCCCCATCTCGGTTCCACCAGCAGGGTGCTCACCAGCACGGTACGGGCGGCGTCGGACGGCAATGTGCCGTCGGCGGCGGCCACTTCGTCCGCGGGTGCCGAACCGGCTACCAGGAATCCGACCGGATGGTCGCCTTCGGTGGCGATTAGCACCGTTGCCCCACCCTTGACGGTGTCGGTCCAGGCTTGCTGCACCTGGCATGCGTCCAAGAGGTCAAGGGTGCCGGGCGGTAGGAGCTCGGAGTAGGCGGCCTGCCAGATCGTTCGATGCAGAGCGGTCAGTGTCAAAACGTCGTCAACCGTCGCTACCCGCACCCCGGCCAGTGCCATAGCCACTCACCGTATGTGCCGCCCCGACATGGAGACATATCGGGGTTGGCAGGACTCCAGCAACCCCAATATGCTTCCATCAGATCGTCACGCGCAGCTCGCCCGCACTGTTCGGAGCCACCAGGCGTCTAGTCAATAGAACGACAGAATGACGTGCGCAAGCTCGAGGTATACAGTCCAAGCGAGCCGCCGCCCTCGCGCCTGGGATTGTGAAGGATCGGCCAAGATCCTGCGCCCCTGGACGACCCTGGGTGGCTACCCGGGTGTCAGCTCACCGTCGCGGACCGTAGCGACCAGGGCACGGATATCCTCGTGGTGGTGCTCATGGTGAAATCCCTCTGGCTCGGGCGTGTGCCGTCGCTGAGCGCTGGTCTGAGCGGGTGAAACACCCCCTCTATCAGTGATCAATTGGGGATGACATGTCTCCATGTCGGGGTGATAGCGGATGGCAGCATGGGTGCTGTGCAGATTATTGGGGCGGACGAGGCGCGTTTTAGTGCGCTGGCGGCGCAGGGGTTTGCTGACCCGCGGCCTACGGGGGTGGTGAGCCGGCGGCATTTGTTGCGGGTACTGGGTCGGATCCGGCTGTTGCAGCTCGACTCGGTCACTGTGCTGGCCCGGGCGCACTACCTGCCGGTGTTCAGCCGGTTGGGGCCCTACCCGAAGGAACTGCTCGACGACGCTGCCTGGGCGCACCCGGTGCGCCGTCCTCGCCCGTTGGTGGAGTACTGGGCGCACGAGGCGAGCCTGGTTCCGGTACAGGACTGGCCGCTGCTGCGCTCGGGGGCCAAGCAACTGGGCTGGTGGCACGGGTACCGGGAGATGGTGGACCGAGCGCCAGAACTGGTTTCGGCCGTGTTGGCCGCGGTTGAGGAGCTCGGCCCGGTCGGCGCGGGCACCTTGGAGCGGGAGTTGGGTGGCGTGGCTCGAGCAGCGCCGGGATCGTGGTGGAACCGGACCGACACCAAACAGATCTGCGAGTGGCTGTTCGGTATGGGTGAGCTCACTACCGGCACCCGGCGCGGATTCGAGCGGCTCTACGACCTGCCCGAGCGGGTGCTGCCGGCCGAGGTGCTCGCCCGCAGGGTGGGTGCCGAAGAGGGCGCCCGTGAGTTGATCGCCCGGGCCGGCGCCGCGCTGGGGGTAGCCACTGAGACCGACCTGCGGGACTACTACCGGTTACGGCCGGAGCGCAGCAAGCAGGCAATCGCGGAGCTCGTGGAGGCCGGGGAGCTGGAACCAGTGATGGTCGCGGGTTGGCGGGCACCGGCCTACCGGCACCGCGATGCCCGCTCGCCGCGGCAGGTCACCGGTGCGGCGCTGCTGTGCCCGTTCGATCCGCTGATCTGGCACCGGGCGCGCACCGAGCGGTTGTTTGGCTTCCGCTACCGGATTGAGATCTATGTCCCGGAGCACCGACGCAGTCACGGCTATTACGTGTTTCCCTTCCTGCTGGACGGGCAGTTGGTCGCCCGGGTCGATCTCAAGGCGGACCGTGCCGCTGGCCTGCTGCGGGTTCCGGGTGCTTTTGCCGAGCCCGGGATTGCTGACATCTCGTGGGTAGTTGCCGAGCTCGGCGTAGCGCTGCAGGAGATGGCCGAGTGGCTGGAGCTGGACGGGATCGCGCCGGGTCAGCGCGGGGATCTGGTCACGGCCCTCGGTGCCGCGACCAGGGTCGTGCTGGCGCCAAGCCGGTCAGGACGGTGCCGTGGTGACCAGCGCATCGCCCGATCCGGTGCGGGCGCGAACTCGCAGGGGGACGTCGCTGCCGGGCGGCGGTCCGCCGACTGGGAGGTCGCTGCGGGCGTGCCCGGAGCCGGAGCTGACGTCCAGCTCGGCCAGGACACCGGAGTGGATTCCTACCCGCAGCTGCCCCGAACCAGTGGTGAGCTCGAGACCCCCGGCGCAGGCGTCGACCACAGTGAGGTCACCGCTGCCGGTACGCGCGCTGACGTCATGCTTGACGGTGCCAAGCATGACATCGCCAGAACCTGTCTGCACGGTGCCGCTGCCCTCAGCGCTGATCACGTCGACCTTCCCTGAGCCGGTCCGCACCTGCAGCCGGCCCAGCACCGTCCTCAGCTGCACATCGCCAGAGCCGGTGCGCACTTCCGCCGCGCCGGTGCACCACTGTGCCCGCACTTGCCCGGAGCCGGTTGCGGCGTCGAGCCCGGCGGTCACTCCGGTGACGGCAACGTCCGCGGAGCCGCTGCGGGCGTTGATCGACGAGCCCGGTGGCGCATTCACCTCGATCGTCAGCGGCACAGTGCGTAGCGGGAAGTCTTGCGGGGTGCGTACGGTGAGCCGCTGGCCGGTGAAGTCGACCATTGTCCGGCGCACTGCCTCGGCGGCCAGCTCGCTCGGTGGGGTCGCTCCGGTCTGCTCGCCAAGCCAGGTCAGCAGGCTGCCGATCCCGATGTTCCACGGCTGGCTGGCGGCGTCGGGACGGATCTGCACGGTTACCCGGTCAGCGCCGGCTGGGCCTTCTTCCAGGGCGACGTCCAACCGCCCGCTGTCCAGTTCTACCCAGACATCTACCGGCCCGTCGCACTCGAATTCCTGTTGGCGAATCACCGATGCGTCGGTGATGTTGTGCTCCACGATGCCTCCTCCACGAGATTGGGCAGCCCTGGGTTGGTCAGCCCTGCACCCAGCCCTGGACTCGATTGCGGCTGCGGCGGTCACCCGGGGCCCACCGGGGGTCATTCCACGGCTCGCTGCGCAGCGCTCCCGCAACGGCTTGCGAGACCCAGGCGTTCAGCGAGACGCCCTGCTCCGCGGCGGCGCGCTCAGCCTGGGCCTTGAGCTGATCGATCAACCTGAGGGTCATCCGCCGGATATCCCCGCCGGCGTCGCCGAAGGGGGCTGCGCCGGGCTCGGTGGGCGGTGGTGGCCTCTCAGCATGCGGTCCGGTGGCCTGGGATCCGGCAACGTCGGGTCCGGTATGGGATGGCTGGCTCACCGCGACTCGCACATCACGGCCGTCGAGACGCAGCTCCACCACGCTGTTGTCGAGCGCCGCAGTGACCTCCGCGGCGAGGTCGGACAGCGCAGTCATGATTGCCAGGCGGGCCGCGGGTTCCAGGGCAACACTCAGCACGGCTGCGGTGTGCCGGGTCTGTTCATCACCCGCGGACGCCGCGGCGGTGAGGTCTTCGCGTAGCTGGCTGAGGTACGGCGTCAGATCCATGACGTCAACTATGACGTCATGGATGACGTCAGTCAAGACGCCAACTGGTGTCGCAGTAGGCTCCGGATCTGGGTCGCGGTGGGAGGAGTCGTGCGCGGTGAGCCAACCCGACGGAGTAGATGCGGCGGCAGTGCGCGACACAGCGGTGCGGACCGTGTCGTTGCGGGTCCAGCTCGTCGCGAAGACCGAGTTCTTCCCGCCTGCCGACGTGCCGTGGTCCACCGACGCCGATGGCGGGCAGGCACTTGCTGAGTTCGCGGGCCGGGCTTGCTACCAGTCCTGGCGCAAGCCTAACCCGTCGACCGCCACGAATGCCGGTTACTTGCGGCATATCCTGGAGGTGGGCCATCTGTCGGTGCTTGAGCACGGCACGGTCAGCTTCTATTTGACGGGCGTGTCCCGGTCGTTGACCCATGAACTGATCCGGCACCGGCATTTCTCCTACTCACAGCTGTCTCAGCGCTACGTTCCCGAGCGGACCGCCGCCATGGTCGAGCCGGCCGTCATCGCCGAGGATCCCGAGCTGCACCAGCTGTTCCACGCCGCGGCCAGGGCCGGCCAGCAGGCCTACAACGACCTGCTCGCCGGTTTGGAGCAGCGCTTTGCCGACGAGCCGAACGCCACGCTGCGCCGTAAGCAGGCCCGCCAGGCGGCTCGCTCGGTGCTGCCCAATGCCACCGAGACGCGCATCCTGGTCACCGGCAACTACCGGGCCTGGCGGCACTTCATTGCGATGCGGGCCACCGAGCATGCTGACGTTGAGGTCCGCGCGCTGGCCGTGGAGTGCCTGCGCCAGCTGCACAAGACAGCGCCCAACGTCTTCCGTGACTTCGAGATCGGGGCGCTGCCCGACGGTACCGAGATCGCTTCCAGCCCGTTTGTGTCAGAGGGCTAAAGTAGCGTGCAGTCATGGACCTAGATGAGGCTCGGGCCATCGTTGCCGAGCAGCACCACGCGGTGCTCTCTACCTTGCGTCAGGACGGCACCCCGCAGATGTCCCCGGTGGCGGCGACGGTCGACGGCCAGGGCCGGGTGGTGGTGAGCACTCGGAAGACGGCGTTCAAGGTGCGTAACCTTCGTCGGGACCCGCGAGCGTGGCTGTGCGTGATGTCTGACGGGTTCTACGGTCGCTGGATCCAGGTAGCCGGCTCCGTACGGATCGTGGAGCTGCCCGCGGCGATGGAAGGACTGGTGGACTACTACCGGCGGGTGTCCGGTGAACACCCGGACTGGGACGATTACCGAGCGGCGATGGAACGCGATCAGCGGGTGCTCCTGCAGATCGAGCTCTCCGAGGCGGGGCCAGACCGAGAAGGGTGAGCAGAGTAGTGGGGGAGAACACGCTTGCGGCCAGCGAGCGGCACGAGTTGTGCACTCTACTGGATCGGCTCGGCCCAGATGCCCCGACGTTGTGCGAAGGGTGGACGACCCGTGACCTGGCGGCGCATCTGGTGGTCCGGGAGGGCCGACCGGTCGCTGCCGCGGGCATCCTGTTTCCGCCGCTGGCCCGGCTCACCGCCCGGGCCCAGCGCAACATCGCTGAGCGGCCCTGGCCGGAGCTCGTCGATCTGGTTCGCAACGGGCCGCCTTGGTGGTCGCTGATGCGCCTGGGACCGATTGGTGAGAAGATCAACGGGATTGAGTTCTTCGTCCATCACGAGGATGTGCGGCGGGCTGGGCGTGGGTGGCAACGGCGGGCATTTGACCGGCACCGTAGTGACGCGCTCTGGAAGGTGTTGTCCCGGCTCGCCGGACTGTGCTATAGGCAGTCCCCGGTGGGTGTCGTGCTGCGCTGTCCAGACGGAGCGGAGCGCGTTGCCCGGCGTGGCCGGAGCAGCGTCACCGTGGCCGGTTCGCCTGAGGAGCTGGCGCTGCACGCCTACGGTCGTGCCGAGGCGATGGTCGCGCTCGAGGGTGACCAGTGGGACATCCAGCGTCTCCGGGACAGCCCGCGGGGATTTTAGCGCCGCCGAGGAGTCCCCACGAGCGTTCTGGCGGGCAGCGGTAGCGTCATCACATGAGTAGCGCGCCGACGTCTGCGTCCGGACGGCCCTTCGGCCGGGTGCTCACCGCCATGGTGACCCCGTTCACCGCGCATGGTGAGCTGGATTTGGACACCGCGGGAAAGCTCGCTCACCAGCTGGTGGAGCGGGGCAGCGACGGTCTGGTGGTCAACGGCACCACCGGTGAGTCGCCGACCACTACGGACAACGAGAAGGCGGAGCTGGTGCGAGTGGTGGTGCAGGCGGTCGGGGACCGGGCCGCGGTGGTGGCCGGTGTCGGAACCTACGACACCGCGCACAGCGTCGAGTTGGCCCGGCAGGCGGCGCAAGCCGGTGCGCACGGCGCGCTGGTGGTGACCCCGTACTACTCCCGCCCCCCGCAGAAGGGTCTGGTGGCGCACTTCACTGCGGTCGCCGATGCCACCGACTTGCCAGTGATGCTCTATGACATCCCGCCGCGCTCGGTGGTGCCGATCGCGAGGGAGACCCTCTACCGGTTGGCCGAGCACCCACGGATCGTCGCGGTCAAGGATGCCAAGGGTGACCTGGGCGAAGGTGCGGAGATGATCGCCAGGACCGATCTGGCCTACTACTGCGGAGACGACGCGCTCAACCTGCCGTGGCTCTCGGTGGGTGCGGTAGGGCTCGTCAGTGTCATCGGCAATGTTGTAGCCGACCGGCTGCGGGCCATGATTACCGCATTCGACACCGGTGAGGTGCACACAGCGCGGGAGATCCACGCCTCCACTCTCAGCTTGATCCGTGCCTTCTGGATGGCCGGCGGAGTGGCCTTCAGCAAGGCGGCACTGCGGCTGACGGGTCTCGGCGTCGGTGATCCACGGCTGCCGCAGGTCGCCGCCGACCCTGACCAGGTCGCCGCGATCGCCGCTGCGCTGGCCGAGGCTGGGGTGCTCGCGTGAGTGCTGTCCCCACCGGTACC
Source organism: Pseudonocardiaceae bacterium (assembly GCA_050699575.1). Taxonomy (GTDB): domain Bacteria; phylum Actinomycetota; class Actinomycetes; order Mycobacteriales; family Pseudonocardiaceae. The sequence goes on along the minus strand of JBOHFG010000013.1, from coordinate 1,283 downwards.
CCGCTGCCCGTGCCGGGCGTGCCCACCACGGCGCCACCGCCGTTGCCCGACGGCGGCCTGCGGGTGGTCGCCCTCGGCGGAATCGGGGAGATCGGCCGTAATATGACCGTCTTCGAGCACGCCGGCCAGCTGCTCGTGGTGGACTGCGGGGTGTTGTTCCCCGACGACGACGCGCCCGGGGTCGATCTGATTCTGCCCGACTTCCGGGCGATCGAGCACCGGCTGGACGACATTGCAGCGCTGGTGCTCACCCACGGGCACGAGGACCACATCGGGGCGGTGCCGTTCCTGCTCAGGTTACGTCCCGACCTGCCGGTGGTGGGCTCGGAGTTCACCCTCGCCCTGGTCCGGGAGAAGAGCCGCGAGCACCACCAGAAACCGCAGCTGGTGCAGGTCAAGGAGGGTGACCGGCACCACTGCGGACCGTTTGACTGCGAGTTCTTCGCGGTGAATCACTCCATCCCCGACGCACTGGCGGTGGCCATCCGCACCCGGGCCGGGCTGGTGCTGCACACCGGTGACATCAAGCTCGACCAGCTGCCACTCGATGGCCGGCTGACCGATCTGGCGGGCTTCTCCAGGCTCGGCGACGAAGGGGTGGACCTCCTCCTGATCGACTCCACCAACGCCGAGGTGCCCGGTTTCGTCACTCCGGAGCGCGACATCGGCCCGGTGTTCGACTCGGTGATTGGCAAGGCCACCCAGCGGGTGATCGTGGCCTGCTTCGCCAGCCATGTGCACCGGGTCCAACAGGTACTGGATGTCGCCGCGGCGCACGCCCGCAAGGTGGCATTGGTGGGTCGCTCGATGGTGCGCAACATGGGCGTCGCCGCCGATCTCGGGCTGCTCCGGGTCCCACCTGGTTTGCTGGTGGACCTCGACGAGGCGATGGCGATGCCCGAGCACCAGGTGCTGTTCGTCTCCACCGGCTCGCAGGGCGAGCCACTGTCCGCCCTGTCGCGGATGGCTCGCGGCGAGCACCGGCAGATCCGGATTCGCACCGGGGACACCGTGGTGCTGGCCAGCTCGCTCATCCCGGGCAACGAGACCTCGGTGTTCCGGGTGGTCAACGGGCTGACCCGGCTGGGCGCCGTCGTAGTGCACCAGGGCACCGCCAAAGTCCATGTGTCCGGGCACGCACCGGCCGGCGAGCTGTTGTTCCTCTACAACGCGATCCGCCCGTCCAACGTCATGCCGGTGCACGGCGAGTGGCGGCACCTGCGGGCCAACGCCGCCCTCGCGGTCCGCACCGGGGTACCCGAGGAGCGGGTGGTGATCGCCGA
>JBOHFG010000012.1:0-1188 GCA_050699575.1 Pseudonocardiaceae bacterium | reverse complement strand
TTTTTTTATCCCGCCCCCTGTTTGGTCCCCGCGCCCCCCCGCGGGGCTTCGGTCAACCGGCCCCCCGCCCGGAACACACCTAAAAACCCTTCGCTGTTTTTTGTTTAAGTTTGATCCACATATTCCCCCCCCCCACGACTCCCGCAGAGGAGCTCTCGGGTGACCGATCGCACCGTCGCCGTGCTGGCCGGTGGGCCATCGCATGAGCGAGACGTGTCGTTGCGCTCCGGGCGCAGGCTGTCCAGCGCGCTGCGGGATGCCGGGCTGCACGTGGAAGAATGGGACCTCGACGCCACCCTGGTCGGCCGGCTCACCAGCAACCGGCCGGACGCCGTCGTGGTGGCGCTACACGGCGGGGCGGGGGAGAACGGCGCCGTGCAGTCGGTGTTGGAGATGGTGCAGGTGCCCTACGTGGGCTCCGATTCTCGAGCCTGCCGCCGGGCCTGGGACAAGCCGACCGCCAAGGACGAGCTGGCCCGCGCCGGGCTGAGCACGCCGGACTGGGTCGCGTTGCCGCACACGACGTTTCGCGACCTCGGAGCTCACGGGGTGCTCGACGCACTGGTGGATCGCCTCGGCCTGCCGCTGGTCCTCAAACCGTCCCAGGGTGGGTCCGCGCTGGGGGTGCACGTGGTCCGCGACGTCACCGAGCTGCCGAGCGCCATGGTGGGCTGCCTGGCCTACGGAGACACCGTGCTCGCCGAGCGGTTCGTCGACGGCGTCGAGGTCACGGTCACAGTGCTCGACGAGCCGAACGGACCCCGGGCGCTGGCGGCGGTAGAAATCGACGCCACGTCCGGCTTTTACGACTACGTCACCCGCTACACCGCGGGCCTGGCCACCTTCCACGCCCCGGCCCGGCTCGACCCCGCGGCGGCCACCGCGGTAGCCGACCTCGCCCTGGGTGCGCACCGGCTGCTCGGGCTGCGCGACGTGTCCCGAACCGATGCGATGGTCACCCCGGACGGCGTAGCGCATTTCCTCGAGGTCAATGTCACCCCCGGCCTCACCGAGACCTCACTGCTCCCGATGGCGATCGAGGCCGACGGCGCACGGCTAGGTGAGGTGTTCGCCGGACTCATCGAGCGCGCCGTGGCCCGCAGCTGACTCGGGACGGTCAGACCCGGAAGGCAACGCCACCGTCCGGGGTCCTGGCTATCAGGGCTGTGTCAGACGCTCGGCGGTCCA
>JBOHFG010000011.1:0-3204 GCA_050699575.1 Pseudonocardiaceae bacterium | reverse complement strand
CCGTACACCGGGCCGGTGTGGCCGGTGAGGGGTGCTCCCAGCGGGTGGGGCCGGTCCCGGTCGGTGACATCCCATAACCGGACGGTCTGGTCGGTGCTGGTGGTGGCCAGGGTGTGGCCGTCGGGGGCAAACGCCACCCCCAGTACCGGGGCGGTGTGGCCGGTCAGGGGTGGGTTGAGCTGGCGGGGTTGGGCCGGGTTGGTGAGGTCCCACAGTCGGACGGTGCGGTCGGCGCTTCCGGTGGCCAGGGTGTGCCCATCGGGGGCAAATGCCACGGAGGTCACCGGGCTAGTGTGGCCAATCAGGGTGCCTTCGTAGGGTGTGCTGGTGAGGAGGCTGGCCAGACTGGCCTGGGTCTCACCATTGGGGTAAATACGCTGGGCCGCGATGCTGAGTTGCAGTGCGGTACGCAGGTCGGTGCGCCCAGCCGTGCCGGCTTGGGCGACGAGCTCACGGGCGGTCGCGATCCGCTGTTGTTCCTGCGCGGTACGTCGCTGGAAGACCGCGACACCGGCTGCGACCACGGCCAAGGCGAGCAGTACCGAGAGGACGGTGATCAAACCGTTGCGGCGGAAACGGTCACGGCGGATGCTGGTGCGCAGGAAGTTCTGGGCTGTGGGGTTGAGCGCGACGCGGTCAGTGACCAGGTCACCGGTGTGGCGCTGGGCGTTGAGGTCGGTCAAGGCCGCGGCGAGCTGGCCGCGTTCCCACAACCGGGCCGGTGGGCGCCCCTCGTTGTCCCACTCGGTGGCGGCCTGCTCGATCGCGCGGCGGGCCCGCAACGCTGAGGCATTCTCCTTGATCGCCTGGGCCAGCGGGGGCCAGGCGGACAAAATCGCCTCATGGGCTACCCCGATGACCACCCTGCCGTGGTCGGTGTCGGTGGTGAGCAGCCGTCGCTCGATGAAGACGTCCAGCTCTCGGGCCACCGGCTCAGGCAGCTCATCGCGGGAGACCCGGCATCGGGTGGGGCGGCCCTGCTCATCGACGGTGACCAGCCGTAACAACCCGGCGATCACCTGCTTGCGGTTCCGGCCGGTGGCTGCGGTCGCCTCGGCCAGCGCCGCGTCGGCCTGGCGGATCAGTGCACCCTGCACTCCGCCGAGCTGCTCGTAACGGGTGCCCGACAACCGTCCACCTCGACCGACGCCGTTGGCGAGCTGAGCCAGGGTGAAGGCCAGCAGCGGCAGCGCCTCCCCGCCGCCGGTGTCCTCGACCAGCCGGGCCACCAGATCCTCGTCCACGTCGATGCCGGCCAGCCGGGCCGGCTTCTCGATGATGGTGCGCAGCGCTTCGCGGCGCAGTGGCCGCAGCGTGTAGGTGTGCGTGGGCAGGGCGGCCAGGGCGGGGTCGGCCAGCAGCTGTCCCAGAAACTCCGGGCGTAGCGTGGCCACCAGCTGCACTGGACCGGCCAGCGCCGGGCGCAGCAGCTCAACGAAGAGAGCCCGCTCCGCGGATGTGGTCTGGGTGAGTAGCTCCTCGAACTCGTCCACCACGACCAGCAGGTGCTGCTGCGGACCTGCCGGGTCTGCCCACAGCAGCTCGTCGACCAGTTCCGTGAGACCGTCACCGATGAGCTGATCGCGGATCTGCTCCGCTGTCCAGCTCAGCCCGGCTCGCCGCCCCGCGGCGGCTAGTTCCCGAGCCAACGCCGCTATCGGCTCAGTGCCCGGCAGGATGGGTGGCAGTGCCCGCCAGCCCGGCTCGCCGGCCATCTCCGGCAGCAGCCCGGCCCGGACGAGCGAGGATTTGCCGCACCCGGAGGGGCCCACCACCAGCAGCGCGGCCCGCTCCGAGCGCAAGACAGGAGATCGCAACAGCCCGGCGAGCTGCCCGATCTCGTCGGTGCGGCCGAAGAACGCCCGATGCTGCTCAAGATCGAACGGGCGCAGCCCTGGGAACGGGGAACGATCATCCGGCCAGCCCCGTCCCCCGGTGGCCTCGATCCGACGCACTGCCTCGGTGAGTGCCGCACGGGCCTCCGCGGGATTCTGCGTCATATCGATGGGATCGACGGAGCTCAGCAGGGGGTGCACCACACCCGGTTCGGCGAGTACCGGCAGTAGCCGGGTACCCAGTGATCTAGCGATGGCGACCTCAGCCGTGTTCCACACGGACCCCAGATAGGCCGAAGTGACCAGGCAAACCACCGCGTCCGCCCAGCGCAGCCGCTCATACAGCCGCTGTTCCCAGCTTTCACTGGCGGCGATCCCGTTCTGGTCCAGGAAGACCTCGTGGCCGTCTTCGACCAGCCACTGGCGTACCTCACGGGCCAGCGCTTGGTCCTCGCTCGCGGAGCTGAGAAATACTCTGATCCCCGCACCTCCCCGGCCAGCGGCCGCGAACCTTGGGAGGTCCTGTTCGTCGGTCTCGTCCTCGCGGTTGTGGGCGAGGGCGGTGTCGCCGAGGGATCTGAGGGTGGTGGCTTCGCCGAGCTGGTCACCGAGGTCGCGGTGGAGGGGCAGGGCCTGCTCGTACAGCTCGCGCGCCTCGTCATAACGGCGCTGCGCCGATGCCGCGTCGCCGAGAGCCACCAACAGCCGCGCTCGGGCCGGTGCATCGTCGCCACTCTCGTCGAGCAGGTCACGCAGGCGTTCCTCCCGCTCGTGTCGTTCACCCGGAGTTGCCCCCCACTTGATTCCGCTGATCGCATCGGCGACCATGCTGGCGTTGTCATCGCCCTCCGCGCGGAAGCGATACACCCCCGATCGTCCCGACCACAGATCGGTGGCTAGATGAGCGAACTGCCGAATCGCGAAATCGCTCGCCCAGAGCACGACGGGAGCCGGGACGGCACGCCACAGGTGGTCCCGGTTGAGGGTCAACTCGGTGATCACCCGGGAGCGGGCCTCGTCCGATCCGAGCTCGTCGAGCCCCAAGACGAACAGTGCGTCAGGTGGTGGCCGGGCGGCAGTCTCGATCCCGGTGACTATTCCGGTGGGGGCACCGGGAATGGTCAGCTCGGCAATCGTGAGGTCGGGGAGATCACGACGCACTGCCCGGATGAGTTTGTCCCGCAGCGCGGGATGATTGGCCACGGCGAATGCGATACGAAATCCCTCACTTCGCCGTATCATCCGTTCGAGAGCGGCGAGCTCAACGAGGTTGTCCGGATCCTGGACCTCGTCGGTGGGGGCTGACGTGGTGCTCACAGGGTGATCTCCCCCAGCAACGGGTTGACGTCGTACCAGTCCCCCTTGTCAC
>JBOHFG010000010.1:0-9282 GCA_050699575.1 Pseudonocardiaceae bacterium | reverse complement strand
GGTCGAACGATCTCCAGAACACGATGTCCGGGCTGAAGATCGAGAGCCTCGAGCATCCCGGCCATGACCGTGGGCATAGAGCTGGAGCTGGTCGGAGCGCCCACTCGATCAACAAGGTCCGGCGCCGGGGTCAGCTGAACCGTGACAACGTCGTCTGTGTAGACGCCGCGGAGCCACTCGTCACGCTGCGCGGGATCGGTCCCGTCCACCACCACCTTCTGGCCACACTCCGACCGACGGTAGAAGCGAGGAACGAACACCTCCCTCGGCGTGTCCTCGAAGGCTCGGCGCAGCCAGGGGCTGCGCACGGTGTCACCGGCGACTAACGCGTGCACCAGCTCCCGGCGGTGCGCCACCGCGCTGGTCCCACCGCATCCACCAGCTCATCGGCGATCGGCAAACCGGTCTCCTCGACAATCCACCCAACATTACGTGTTGTCAGTCCCTGGGGTGGCGCGCTGCGCCTGGGCCAACGCGTCGATCACCAGTTCCAGCCAGCGCAGGCTGCGGCGGTAGCTTTCCGTGTCCTGGGCCGACGGTGCCGGTGGCAGGATGCGGTCCGGCGAACCGGTGATGCTCACCCGACCGGAGACGTCCAGCACCACGTGCAGGGTCTCCAGCATCCAGCTCCACTCAGCGGCCGGCGGATAACCCCGGCCGGGGAGTTGGACCACACCGCCGTGCCGGGGCAACGTGGCGAGTACCCGGGTCAGGCTGTGCTGCAGATCGTGCAGGACCCAGCCTTCCCAGAGCTGGCGAACCGGACCGGTCTCTTTCGTGCCACACCAGTAGTCCACGACGTAGGCCAGCCGGCCGTCGATGGTGCCGATGGGGACCGGCAGTCCGGTGACCTGTGCCAGCGGGTCGTCCGTGCAACCTGCGAGCTGCCAGCGCACCAGCTCGCGTAGCCAAGACCACTGTTCGCGGAGGAAGCGAACCCCTTCCGGCGACAGCGTCAGCAGCAGTTGCTCGCCTTGGCGGTCGCAAATGACCATCGTCTTGTTCAGCCTCCACTCCCGCAAATGATCGTCGGGAGGTTATCGCGTCAGCCACCCCCCGAGAGGCCATTCGGTCGGCGCGTCGCGGGGGATCCGATATCGGTTCGGTAATGGCCACCCGGCAGGTGAACCTGCTGGACGAGCTGGTATACTTGATCGCGCGCGGCGGCGAGATCGGCCCCGGTCCCCACCACAGAGAGCACCCGCCCACCGGCTGACACGACTGCCCCGTCGGCACGGCGGCGGGTGCCGCCGTGCAGCATTCCCCGGCCGGTCGCCCCAGTGATCACATCTCCGGTTCGCGGAGTACCGGGGTATCCCTCGGCGGCCACCACGACGACGACCGCGGCACCCGGGTCCCACTCCAACGGCGGCTGCTGGGCCAGCGCACCGTTGGCGGTGGCCGCCAGCAGCCCGGCCAGCGGCGTGCGCAGCAGAGCCAGCACAACCTGGGTCTCCGGGTCACCGAAGCGGCAGTTGAACTCGATCACCTGCGGGCCTTCGACGGTCAACGCCAGGCCGGCATACAGCAGCCCGGAGAACGGGGTGCCGCGCCGGGCCAGCTCATCCACCACCGGTTGCACGATCCGGTCCGCGAGGTCCGCGGCCAACGACTCCGGCGCCCACGGCAGTGGGGCGTAAGCACCCATCCCGCCGGTGTTCGGGCCGGCGTCGCCATCGCCGACGCGCTTGAAATCCTGGGCGGGCAGCAGCGGCACCACCGTGCAGGTAGCGTCGACCAGGCAGCACAGCGAAACCTCCGGACCGTCCAGATAGGCCTCCAGCAGGACCGGGTGGCCGCTATCGAGCAGGGTCAGCGCGTGTGCCCTGGCCACTTCCCGGTCGTCGGTGACCACCACTCCCTTTCCCGCGGCCAACCGGTCGTCCTTGACCACCCAGGGCGTCCCGAAGTGGTGCAGCGCCGCGTCCAGCCGGGCGGGGTTGTCCACCAGCTCGCTGCGCGCAGTGGACACTGCGGCAGCGGCCATCACGTCCTTGGCGAACGCCTTGGATCCCTCGATCCGCGCCGCGCCGGCAGACGGACCGAAGCACGCGATACCGGCGCTCCGCACGGCATCGGCCGCCCCGGCAACCAACGACACCTCGGGGCCGATCACGACCAGGTCGGCTGACCAGGCAGTGGCCAGTTTCGCGACCGCGACCGGATCGGTGACGTCCACCCCGGGCTGCTCGGCCACGGCCGCAGTGCCGGCATTGCCCGGCCCACAGGCCAGCGCGGTCACCGCCGGGTCGTCGGACAACGCCAGGGTCAGGGCATGCTCGCGGGCGCCGGCGCCGACCACGAGAACCCTCACCGACGGGCCTGCACCAACAGATACTCGGCCTGCTGGCGCACCGGGCCGCCGTCGGGAGCCGCGTGCCGCGCGATCGCGGCGACCATCTCCGCCGCCCGATCACCCGCTGCCTGCAGTGCGGCGACGTGCGCCGGCGAGTGCGCGGCGAGGAACGCGGTCACGCTGGGCTGCCACGGCGTCCCACGTTCACACAGCCCACCAGGTTGATCGATTCGGCCATCGCGTCCTCCAATCCGTGTCAAGAGATTACCTGCGGTTGCCACCCAATGAGAGGTCTCGCAAAACGCGGCCAGGCAAGTATTTTCGGGTCGTCGGGCAACAACATCGGAGGTTTACCATGCTAGATATCACCACGGCCCAGCCGCTCGCCACCTTCTGCGGCGAGTGCTCCTGCGGGTGCCCGCAATTGTTCGTCGACGAATCCGCCCCAGCCGAGCAGCGCATCGTGCTCACCGATGACTTCGGCTCCCAGGTGCGGATGAGCGCCGGGCAGTTCAGTGACATCATCACCCAGGCTAAGAGTGGCGCACTGGACACCGTCATCTGATCCACGCTGACGTCCCGAACTCGACAGCAGGGTTCTCCCGCTCTGTTGTCAAGTTCGGGACGTCCCGGCTCAGACCAAGCGGTGGTCGCGGTAGCACCAGCGCCAGCTCTCGCCCGGCTCCGCGGAGCGCATCACCGGGTGGTCGCTGCGGTAGTAGTGCACGGTGGCGTGCCGGTGCGGGCTAGAGTCGCAGCAGGCCACATGCCCGCAGCTCAGGCACATCCGTAGATGCGCCCACTCCGACTGCCCCATCGCGGTGCAGTCGCTACAAACTGCCGGCTCCGCCCGCTCCGGCGCCGGGTCCGGCAGCTGTAGTACGTGTTCACAGGTCATCTCTGCACCTCCGCAGCGCCGCCATTCGGAGCAGGATAGCGGTTTACGGCAGGCGGCGGGCGCCATTCGGAGCCGAATAGCGGTGCGGGCGGCTACAGTGCGCGAAGCTCGATCGTTTGGTCGCGGCCGGGGCCGACGCCGATCGCGGAGATGCGGGCTCCGCAGAGTTGCTCGACTCGCGCCACATAGGCGCGGGCGTTGGCCGGCAGCTCGTCGAGGGTGCGGCACTGGGACAGGTCCTCCCACCAGCCCGGCAACTCTTCGTACACCGGGACGGCGTGGTGCACGTCGGTCTGGGTCATCGGCATCTCGTCGGTGCGCCTGCCGTTGACCTCGTAAGCCACACAGACCGGCACGGTCTCCACACCGGAGAGCACATCGAGCTTGGTCAGGAAGAAGTCGGTGATCCCGTTCACCCGGGCCGCATAGCGCCCGATCACCGCGTCGAACCAGCCGACCCGCCGGGCTCGCCCGGTGGTGACCCCGATCTCCCCACCGACCTTGCGCAGCCGCTCGCCCATCGCATCGTGCAGCTCGGTGGGAAACGGGCCCGAGCCGACCCGCGTGGTGTAGGCCTTGAGGATCCCCACCACAGCGGTGATCTTCGTGGGGCCGATGCCCGACCCGGCGCTGGCACCACCTGCGGTTGGATTGGACGAGGTGACGAAGGGATAAGTGCCGTGGTCGACGTCGAGCAGCGTGCCTTGGCTGCCTTCCAGCAACACTGTCTCGCCACGCCGCAACGCCTGGTCGAGCAGCAGCCGGGTGTCGGCGATCCGGTGCGCGAAGTGCGAGCACTGCTCGAGCACGGTGTCCACCACCTGCTCGGGGTCCAGCGCGCGCCGGTTGTAGACCTTGACCAAGACCTGGTTCTTGAACTCCAGCGCAGCCTCGACCTTCTGCCGCAAGATCTTCTCATCCAGCAGGTCCTGGGCCCGCACCCCGACCCGGGCCACTTTGTCCTGGTAGGCAGGCCCGATGCCGCGCCCGGTGGTACCGATCTTGGCCTTACCCAGGTAGCGCTCGGTGACCCGGTCAATCTCCACGTGATACGGCATGATCAGATGCGCGTCCGCGGAGATCAGCAGCCGTTCGGTGGCCACATTGCGGGCGGCCAGCCCGGCCAGCTCGTCGAGCAGCACGCCGGGGTCCACCACCACCCCGTTGCCGATGACGTTGGTGACGCCCGGGGTGAGGATGCCCGACGGGATCAGGTGCAGCGCGAAGTCCTGCCCGTCAGGCAGCACCACGGTATGGCCCGCGTTGTTGCCCCCCTGGTAGCGCACCACCCACTGGACCCGCTCGCCGAGCAGGTCGGTGGCCTTGCCTTTGCCCTCATCGCCCCACTGGGCACCGATCAACACGATTGCCGGCATGTGGTACTCCATCGGTGGGGGTTCGCCGCGCTGGTGCGCCACCTGAGCGTAACCCCAGGAGGTGCGAATGGCCGGTGCCGTGGTGCTGACTTGTGGGTCCGCCCGGTGGCCCGGTGCCGGGGTTGCCACCCCGGTAGCGGCTCGCCCCGGGCGCGAGGAGCTCAAGGAGGCACTGGCCGGCCTGGACGGCCGCCGCCTGGTGGTCTGCGGTACCGACGCCGACCTGGCTGCGGTGCTGCTGCGGCTGTTGCGTACCGAAACCCTGGGGGCGGTGCCGGTGGGCTACGTACCGGTCTCGGCGTCGTCGGCGGTGGCCCGGCTCTGGGGCCTGCCAACAGCACCGTCGGTGGCGGCCGACGTCGCCCTGTGCGGCGAGCCGGATCGGGTACCGCTGGTGCGCGACGACGCGGGTGGCGTGCTGGTGGGGCTCGGCGTGGTGCGGCCACTGGACGGAGTGGCCTACTGCGACGACGAGGTGGTGCTGCGCGGGCGAGCATCGCTGCTGGAGGTGACCCCTGACCGCGCACTCGGGCTCGTGGTCCGAGTCGTGCGCCACGGGCTGCTCGGGCGCCGGGCGCGGTACGCCGCCGGGCGCGCCGTGCAACTGGGCTGCCAGCCGACCGGCGTGTGGCGCGACGGGGTCGCCGACCACACCACCGACCGCTGGACCTGGTACCGCCACACCGAGGACTGGCAGCTGGTCCGCTGACCAGTTTCAGTCGCTCTGTCGAGGTGACCTCGCCGATCGCCACCACCGCCCAGGCCATCCAGCTCCAGCAGACCATCCTCGACAACACTGCTTACCCACACGTCTTCGAACGGGAGCAGGCAATGGAGAGAACCCAGCAGCAACAGCCGATGGACTCTTACCGCACAGGTATCTTCAGCAAGGATTTCTCGACCGAGTTCGACCGGCTCCAAGCTCTGGAGCGGTTCATGGACCCGACCACAATCGCGATCATCAAAGACCTCCCACTCCAGCCGGACTGGCGATGCCTTGAGATGGGCGCGGGTGCCGGGTCGATAGCGTACTGGCTGGCAGAGCAGTGCGTGGCCGGTAGCGTCGTCGCTGCCGATGTCGATCCCCGGTACCTGCGAGAAAACCGGACACCAAACCTTGATGTTGCCCAGGTCGACCTCGTCGAACACGAGTTCCCGGCGGAATCGTTCGATCTGATCCACAGCCGAGCTGTCCTCTCCCACATCCCGCAGCGGGACGAGGTCCTGCGCAACACGCTGAACTGGCTAAGACCCAGCGGGTGGCTGGTGGTCGAGGACATACTCGGGCTCCCGCACGACGAGACTTCGCGCTGCCCCACGGGACCGCTCATCAATGCCCTCATCCGCTGGGGCACACAGCAAGGTAGCGACTCCGGGTGGACCCGCCGGATGCCCGGAGCCCTGGCCCGTCTGGGCTTGGAACGCATCCGGCTGCGGATGACGCCGATGACCATCGGATTGGGCGGTGCTTCCGACGAGTTGTGGCGGATCTCTCTACGACAGATCGAACCGGTTTTCATTGACAAGGCGGTCATGACCCAGGGCCAGATCAACAACTTCACTGAGGCACTCGATCGCGGCGAGCTGGCCGACTTCTCGTTCATCGTCGTCTCCGCGTGGGGTCGTCGACCCATGGTCGTCTGACCGGACTCGTCCACGCCGGCCAGTGGGCACTAATACGCTGACGCCGTGACCACCGCCCCACTGGCTGACCGACTGGTCGTGCGCTCGCATCTAGTGCGGGACGGGAACGACCTGCTCGACATGTTGCCCTCCCCTCGGGGAGTTCTGTCCTGGGTTCGTGGTGGTGCGGGGCTGGTGGCCTGGGGCGAGGTGGCCCGGGTGTGCACCGAGGGGCCACACCGCTTCACCCGCGCGCAGGACTGGTGGCAGTCCTTCTGTGCGCGGCTGGACACCCGCGATGAGGTCGGGCTGCCGGGCAGCGGTCCGATCGCCTTCGTCAGCCTCGCCTTCCACGAGTCCCCGGGCAGCTCGGTGCTGGTGGTGCCGCGGGTGGTGGTGGGCCGGCAAGGCGACCGGAGCTGGGTCACCGAGTTCGAGACCGGCATTGCGACCGGCCCGGTGATCCCGGTGAGCCGCCCCCACGGCCTGCGCTACCTCGACGGTGAGCTGCCGGTGACCGCGTGGCGCGACGCGGTGGCCCGCGCGGTGGCCCGGATGCGCAACGGGTCGGCGCCGGCCAAGGTGGTGCTCGCGCACGACCTGCTCGCGGTTGCCGACGAGCCGCTGGATCCGCGGTTCTTGCTGCACGGGCTAGCCGCCCGGTACCCGTCCTGCTGGACGTTCGCGGTGGACCAGCTAGTGGGCGCGACCCCGGAGCTGCTGCTGCGCCGCCGCGGCACCGAGGTCCTCTCGCGGGTCCTGGCGGGCACCACCTTGCCACAAGACGGTGCCCACGCCGGGACGCTGGCCGGCGAGCTCCTCGACTCGGCTAAGGACCGCGACGAGCACCGCTACGCGGTGGACTCGCTGGCCCACGCGCTACGACCGTTCTGCACCGAGCTGACGGTCCCCACCGCGCCCAGCGTGCTGCAGCTGCGCAACGTGCTGCACCTGGCCACCGAGGTGCGCGGGGTACTCCACCCCGCAGGACCCCCGTTACTGACCCTGGCCGACGCCGTGCACCCCACCGCCGCGGTGGGCGGCACCCCCACCCCGGCAGCAGTCAGCACGATCCGTGAGCTGGAGGCAATGGACCGCGGACGCTACGCCGGCCCGGTCGGCTGGATCGACGCTGCCGGGGACGGCGAGCTGGGCATCGCGCTGCGCTGCGCCCAGGTCATGGGCCGCACCGCCCGGTTGTTCGCCGGCTGCGGAATCGTGGCCGGCTCCGACCCCGACTCCGAAGTCGCCGAAGCCGCTGCCAAACTGGTCCCCATCCGCGACGCCCTAGAGGAGCCCTAGGTTGTCAGGTGGTGAGGCGTGACAAGCCGCTCAAGGGCGGTGACGGCGTCATCAAGAGCAGGCATGCCGGCGATCTCAGCGGCGAGGCGCTCGGCATTGCGTCGCAGGTTGGGGTCGTTGAGCACCCGTCGCACAGCGGCTTCGACGCCGCCGGTGCTGACATTCGAGCCGATCAAGGCGATGCCGGCGCCGGCGGCGGCACATGCCTCGGCGTTGCGGAACTGATCGGCCGCTTGGGGCAGGCAGACCTGCGGGATGCCGTGAGCCAACGCACCGAGCAGCGTGCCCGAGCCGCCGTGGGACACCACGGCGGCGCAGCGGGGAAGAAGATCGCTCTGGGGGATGTAGCGGGCGATGTGGACGTGGCTGGGCTGAGGGCCGAACGCGTCGAGGTCACCGTGCGGTCCGACTGTCACGATGCACACGACGTCGTGCAGCCTGCCAACCGCAGCGACCGCGGCGCTGAAGGCATCATTGACGTTGAAGATTGTGCCGAAAGTGAGGTAGACGACCGGCCGGCCGGCATCAAGGATCTCGACCAGCCCCGGCGGGAGCTCGTCGCCGGCGACCCGGGTGAGCGATGCGGGACGCAGGTGCTGAATGCGACCCACGTGGCCAAGATCGTCCGATTGCATGCTGGGCGGGTAGATGTCGATGTAGAGGTGGTCGTAGCAGCCCCCGTACGGGCGGCGCTCAAGCCCCACCGCGTCCCACAGGTGAGCCACCTCGGCTGCGGCAAGGGCTACCCGATGCGGCGGGACCAGCAGCCCAAAGCCATGCGTAACGTGGGGCTGGTCAAGGACAGCGGCGGCCACGGGTGCGGCCAGCTCGGCCGCCTCGTGGACGACTACGTGCGGCTGCCATCGAGTGGCCAGGTCACGAATCGTCTCGAACATCGCCGGTGCCGCGATCGCGCCGAAGAGCGCCGGAAACATAAAATCGGCAAGCGCCTCGCCGGTGAATGCAGACGGCTCGGAACAGCGCCGGCGATACTCGCGCAACACCTCGGCGAAGGGCATCCCCGCCGATGCGGTCGGGATGCCGGCTGCCGCTACCCGCGGGCACACGTCGTCTGCGGTCGCCCACAACACCTCATGACCCCGGTCCCGAACCGCGGCAGCCAGCGGCAGCATGGGCTGCACGTGGCCGAGCCCCGACGTCGACGAGAACAGAACCCGCATCGGCCAATCATCGCTAACCCGCGCCACTTTGTCCTGGTGTAGTCCAGCGGTGTCAGTCACTCTGGTAAAGACGTTCGAGATCGACCAGCTCGACGTCCTGCCTGCTCGCCGCCACGCGCCGAGCGTCCGGGGTGAACCCGGCGCGGGAGAACACCAGCAGCCGTGGGGACGCCGCCACCTGCGACATCTCGCACACGCTCGCCGGATGCTCGACGAGAGCGACTACTCCGCGGCGATCGGCCGGGAGCTGCTGATCGTCACGGCGGATCTGGGCATCGAAAACGCCTGGTACACCCACGACGCCGACCAGCAGACACTGGCCCGCCAGTTATCCGGGGAGGCCGCGCTACTGGCCGACAGCGCTGGTGACAGCCCGCAGCGCGTGCAGCTGTACGCTAACATGGCGCAGCAGTACTCGTACCTGGCTCGCCACACCGGCGGCCGGGGCCTAGCCCAGCAAGCCCTGCAGTTCGCCGGCCGCGCCGTGGACGCCGCCCGTCACGAGCCCTCCCCGGCGCTACACGCTTTCGTCTCGCTGCGCCACGCCGTCGCGCACGCGCAACTGGGTGACGAGGTGGCGTTCCGCTTGGCCATCACGGCCGCCCA
>JBOHFG010000009.1:0-2185 GCA_050699575.1 Pseudonocardiaceae bacterium | reverse complement strand
GGACGACAAGAAGGTGCGCGGGAGACCGTGCTGCGGATCACCCGCACGATGCTGGTCCAGCGTTTCGGGGAGAATCCACGGATCGACGCCGCAGCCGAGCGACTGGCTGGGCTGCCCGACGAGGAGCGCCTCACCAGTATCGCCACCCGCAGGACACGCTCTCACCGCGGCCGATCCGGTCTTGCGCGGTGGCAACCTGGCCTGCACCGCAGAATGCGGCCTGCTGATCCAGTCCGCCGCATATACCGCCGCACGTAGCGGCGACCGCCACGGGATGTGGCGCTATGGTGCCGGTAGGCCACAGACCGAGGGGAGTGGTGATCGTGGTGGAGCCCATCGACCCGGCGGTGTTCGAGCGTGCGGACGTTCGCGCGGCGTTGGCTGGTCATGACATCGGTGCGGTGTATCGGGCGCTTCAGGACGTGGGGGTCAGTCAGCGGCGGATCGCTGCGTTGACGGAGCAGTCCCAGTCGGAGGTGTCAGATATTGTGCATGGGCGTGCGGTCCATGACTATCGGGTGCTGGTGCGTATCGCTGAGGGCCTGGGCATCCCGCGTGAGTGGATGTGGCTGTCGGGTAGCGCCTACTCTGCTGGGGCGATGGTCGGGGACCTCTCGGAGGGAGTTGATGAGGAGGTGTACCGCCGGGTGTTGATTGCCGCCGGGGGGATGGTCGTGATGGGCCAGCCGTTGCGGGCGATCGGCCAGCTGGCTGGGCCGTCGCCGGTGCCACGGCCGTCGCGGATCCTGGGGTTGCATGTGGTCAAGGTGCGCGACCTCACTCAACAGCTCGGTGAGGTTGCGCGTGCTTATGGGGCTGATCCGCAGTTGAGCAGCGCGGCTGCGGCGTGGGCCAGTGACCTGCTGGAGGTGGCGGGTGCCGAGGACGTCAAGCAAGCTTTGATGACGGCGGTAGCGGAGCTGCACCTCCATGCCGGGTGGGAGGCGTTCGACGCCGGTCTGTATGACCGTGCTCTGTATCATTACAACCAGGGGCTGAGGTTGGCCGCCAAGTCGGCTGACGCCTACTGCCAGGCCCTTGCCCTGGGTTGTGCCGGACTGGCCACGGTGGAGCACGGTCACCCCGATGACGGGCTCAAGATGCTGCAGTTCGCGCAGGTGAAGGCCCTGGATGTCGAACCGGACGATGAGCGCGTCGTCGGGCCGGGCTCCCGGGCCGCTATGGGGGCCTGCGCGCTGGTTGACTCCGCCACCGCTTTGGACCGGCTCGGGTACGAGAACGCCGCTGACACCGCGCTGGCGCAAGGCCGGGAACGGTGGCAGCCCACGCCCGCTGTCCCGACGGGTGATCTGGACCGGGTCGCTGCGCAGCTGGAACTGGAACGTGGGCGGCTGGACGCGGCGCAAGAGTTCGCCGCCGGGTCGGTCCGGCTCTGGGAGGGCCGCAGCGGCCGGCGCGGCCGTACCCTGGCCGGCATCGTGCTGGCCACCATCCACGTCCGGGCCGGCGAGCCCGATGGGTTAGGGCTCGCACAGGAGGCGATCACCGCCACGATGAAGCTCAGTTCGGCACGCGCCCGCCGGCGGCTCGAACCGCTGGCTGCCGCGCTGCAAGCCCGCCCTGGCAGCGACTACCGCGATCTCGCCCGCACAGCCCACCACGTCGCCACCACTCGGGTCTGATCCGCCGCCCCGGATCACGATCTCCGCCACCGCTGACCAGCCATTGTGGGATGGCAGGACCGGTCGTTGCTGTGACCGGACTCCGTCGCAGCGGACGATGGCGGTCTGCCGATCATTCGCTGTGAACGCAGCCACACGTCTCGGCGGTCCGAGGCGCGGCGACCACCGCAGCGTCGAGGTGATCGTAGGTTCAAAGAACAAGGCTGCACTGCATCTTCTCGTCCGGCCCGGTGTCGCGCTTACTTCATGAGAGACTAAGAATTTCCCATGAACTTATTGATATCTTTCCCGCATTCCATACATAGGCATATGCATGTGCCTTCACCCTTGTAGTGAAAGACGTCACCAGGGCACGCGGTACCGTCGGGGCGCTTGGTCCGCTTCCGGTGGATTTTTATCCATCCGAACACGAAGCTATCGGGTTTCCGTACGGTTCCTTCTCTGATCATTGCGTCTCCTGTGGGACCGCATCCGCGCAGTCCTCCGTCCTGGTATTCGAAGACGTGATGGCCCGATGGGGTCCGCTTCTGGAGCTCCGCTAT
>JBOHFG010000008.1:0-4340 GCA_050699575.1 Pseudonocardiaceae bacterium | reverse complement strand
GGACCCGCGGGTCGCCCCGTTGCGCTCTGGGCTGGTGGTGGTCTCGGCGCTGGCTCAGGCGCAGCTGGCGGCTCCGTGCTCTGGAGTGCAGGCCCGCCGGGTCAGATCGGCATTGGCCCGCAGCCGGGATGGCTACGAGCCAGCCTCCCTGCACAATCGTGCAGAGATGGATCTCGAGACGTCCTACGTTTACCTGGAGCTGGGCGCACTCGACACCGCCGAGTCGCTGTCCGCAGTCGCCGCACGGACTTTCGCCGAAGGTAATCACGGGCGGGAGGGTATGCTGGCGGGTATCACGGTGGCCCGGGTGCACCTGCTCGCCGGCGAGCCCGATGCTGGCCAGCGGGCCGCGCAGGCGATCGAGGCGGTACTCCCCCTGCGCTCCGGCGTCGCCCGCACCCGGTTAGCTCCCCTGGCCCACGACCTGCAGGCCAGACCAGGACCGGATTTTGCCGACCTGGCCCGCCAAGCACAGCAGGTCGCCACCACACGGTTGTGATAACGCGCACCTGTAACTGTCTCGGAAGTCTCGATCCTTGGTGACCACAACTCGATCGCTACCATCCGCAACTTCGGCGATTCGGGCATCGGTTGTGCGGTTGCCATCAGGCAGTTCCAATGTATGCAGCGCATCGTGTCCCGAACTGCTCAGGAACCGCGCGAGCCTGGCGGGCAGCTGAGCGTCGACGAGGAATTTCACGCCGCGTCGAGTGGGACCACCCTGCGACGGCTCGAGGCAAGGGCGCCGAACTCCAGCGCAGCGAGGAGATCATCACGCTCAAGGTCCGGGTAGTCGGCGAGCACGTCCTCGATCGTCATGCCCGATGACAAGAGCTCGAGAAGGTTCTCGACGGGATATCGCAGCCCACGAACCGTCGGTTGGCCGTGACAGACCGCCGGGTCCGACATGATGCGATCGAGCCTGGACATGTCACAACCGTACCGCTACGGCCTGCGGACGCGATGAACCCGCCGCCGCAGGCACGGTGAGCCGAACACCTGGATGGAGATCGGCCTCCCGGATCTGAGTTCACACCTACCGTTTGCGCTGAGATTTGCTGAGTTTGCGTCTGGACTGGCGACGCTGGCCTCTGGGCTGGCCGCGCTCGTCCTGGGACTTGCCACGGCCGATCTTTCTGAGCCGGTGGATTGCGTCGTATCGGGCTTCGACGTCGTCGGCTTGTTCGGCCATGCTCAGGGCGGTGGCGAAATGTGCCGCAGCCCCATCGAGGTCGCCGAGCGCGGCCAGCGCGTCACCGGCATGGACCCGGATCCAGAAATCGTCAGGCCAACGGGTCAGGCTCGTCTCGATCCGGGCCCGAACCTCCTCGGCGAGGCCCGCCTCGGCCAGTGCGACCATGACATCTCCATCATAGAAGGCCCGGCTGTCGGGATCGACCTGAGCGAGCGCGTCACCCACCATGACGGCCTCAGCGCCCAGACCGGCACGGCCGAGATCGAGGACGAGGTTGACCAGCCAGTCGGGAAGCTGACCCGCCGGTTCGGGCTCCTGTCCCAGTGCGATGGCTAGCTGGTCGAGGCGGCCAGGGAACCAGCTGGCCGCCTCGACCACAAGCTCAGCACGAATGAGCAGTTCGCCCGGCTCGGGGACGACGTACATGGCCTCACCGGCACCGGCGAGCTTGGTGGCCACACCGTTAGGCAGATGCGGCCGCTCGCGCCGGCAGGACGCGTCGATAAGTGCTGCCCACCCGTCCGGGTTGCTGGCATTCGCCCGGGCGAGGCGGGTGCTGATTACTCTTTCAGCCCCGCGCCGATGGGCCGGGCACATCCCGTCTTGAGCCTCGGCCAGCTCGGCCGGGAAAAGGAACCGGCGACCCGCACAGGCCGGGCAGCCAGGATGTGACTCGGCGGCAGCAGCGAGCTCAACCAGCGAACGGTCGAGGTCAACCGGACCGAAAGCGTGCTGGACGACATCAGTGATGGCACCGAGCCCGATGTCCTCCCACCCAGCGGACACGAGCCGCACCTCGACCGGACCGAGCGCGGAGCCAGCCGCGAGATCGGAGAGCAAGTCCGGTGTCGCCTGCCGGGTGCCGAGGTCGGGGTAGCGACCTACGGCTACGGACTGCTCATGCGCGGCAGCGGTCACCACCGCGGAGCCAGCCATCGAGCCCAGCACATCCGCCACCGTTACCGCCCGCTCAGTGGCCAGCTCGACCAGCGACCACACGGGTGCATAAACCACAAGTTCGAGACTGGGAAGGCCACCATTGACTGTAGCGAACCCACTGGGACGCCCTACTCGCCACTCGAGCGGATCCCACGTGATCACAAACAGCCGTAGCGCGCCAGCCATCCGAGCCTGGCTGGGCGACATTCCAGACCACGCAACGCCCAACTCGAGCAACTTCTTCTCGGTGACCGGCGGTGCGGCCAGCAGTTTCCGAACCTCGTCGGGCAGGCCCGACAACAGAGCATCGCTCACCCCAGCCACGGCCTGAACATACCCGGTAACCCCCGGGCCCAGCCGAGCCCGCTGCGATCACGGCCCAGTTCGTGATCGCAGGTCGCGTATCCGATGGTGGTGGCCCGCCGTACGCTGGTGACCGTGACCCCGACGGAGCTGCGCGACAGGCTGTCGAGGGATCCCGCGGCTGCGGCACTGCGGCTCGCGGTGTTGCACGGTTCCCGAGCGCGTGGAGACGCCGCTGAGGGGTCCGACTGGGACATCGGCGTGCTTGCCGACGACCCCCCGGATCTGCCAGCACTGTCGGCGACGCTCACCGGGATCCTGGGCACCGACGAGGTCGACGTAGTCGACCTCAGCCAGGCGAGTGCGCTGCTGCGCTACCGCGCGGCTCGCGACGGCATCCCCGTGCTGGAACGTCCCTCGGGTGAGTTCCAGCGCTTCCAGCTTGCGGCCGTTGCGTTCTGGTGCGACATCGAGACCGTCATCCGCAGCGCGCACAACGACGTGCTGGCCGCGCTCGGATGAGCTTCGCGATCGACCGCGAACTGCTCGCCGAACGCGCGGCAGCGGTGGACCGCCATCTACGCCGGGTCGCCGAGCACCTGCCACACCACGCCAAGGACCTGCAGCCACTGAG
Organism: Pseudonocardiaceae bacterium; assembly: GCA_050699575.1. Lineage (GTDB taxonomy): Bacteria > Actinomycetota > Actinomycetes > Mycobacteriales > Pseudonocardiaceae. The sequence continues at coordinate 1,269 of JBOHFG010000008.1, read as the reverse complement.
CACCCAGACCGACGCAGTCGTCCTGCACCTCTGGCAAGCCGTGCAAGTAGTGATCGATCTCGCAGTGTCGAGCTGCGTGCGGCTCGGGCTGGGCAGCCCACCCACCTATGCCGACGCATTCCGCATGCTCGCCAGTGCCAAGGTGATACCCAGCGAGCTGGCCCAGCGGCTGGGTCACGCCGCCGGGTTCCGCAATCTGATCGTGCACGCCTACGCCGAGCTCGACCTGCACCGAGTACACACCGCCGCGACGAACGGGCCCGCCGATCTCCGAGCGTTCCTAGCGGCGCTGCGCGACCACACCTGCTGAGATCGTCATCGAAGCCAGCCCGGAAATCGATCGCGGTGAGCACTCACCTGCGGTGACGGTTCCCTGACAACGCCCGATCGACGAGCTAGTCACGGGTTAGGCGACCTCGCTGGCGGCAGCCAGCCGCCGGAGGCGGTCGGCGTCAGCGGCGAGACGCTCGATCCCCTCCCGCAAGGACATGCCCTGCTCGTACTGCACCACAGAACGGCCACGCCGCTCACCTATGACGTGCTCCGGCAAGGGCTCATCCCGGGTAACCTCGGACTCAGCCTGCGCCCCCTCGACTTCCTGCTTCGCATTCCTCACTATGCCTCCCGATAACGCCGCTGATCAGCCGGATTGGACTCCCAACCATTTGCCCCGTAGTACGCTTCACCACCCCGACGAACCAAGATGACGGTCAGGATCGCCCGCCGGCTGTGGCTATAGCCGATCACTCGAAATGTGCTGCGCGCCATAGATCCAGTCAACATCCGACACAACTACAAGTCTACTACGCCAGAGGAGGTCATCGTGACGTTGCGCCCGCGCCACGGGAGTGCCCCAGGCGCCGATACTCGGTGATGACGTCGACCGTGGGGACAACGCCGCCAACGACCACCTCATCGCCGATGATGCTCGACTGTATCCGCACCCAACAGCAACCCCATGACAGCAACCAGCAGCCGGTCAGCCCCAGATCACTGGGGTACGCGTCGTCCGCTCGTAGCCGGCACTCTGGCTGAATGTTAGGTTCTCGGCGGGTCGCTGGCTCTGTTCGATCTGGGGTCGGCTAAGAGGTCGGACGTACCGTCCACTGCCTACGAGACATCTCCTGGGGGAATCGTGGCGGTGCTGTTGCGTTGTGCGGAGCCGGGGCAGGCGTGATCGTTGATCCCGGTTGGTCAGATCGCCAGGGTCAGCTCGTCGAAGGCAGTCATGACCCGTAGGTTTGCTATTTCCTCGACTCCGAGTTCGTA
>JBOHFG010000007.1:0-10623 GCA_050699575.1 Pseudonocardiaceae bacterium | reverse complement strand
TTCACCAACGCCTGCCGGATCACCCGCTGCTGCGACGGACCATTCGGCGCAGTCAACCCATTCGACGCACCATCCTGATTCACCGCACAACCCCGCACCACCGCCCACACCGGATGCCCCAATTTTCGAGCAACCGACAACCGCTCCAACAACAACACCCCAACACCCTCAGACCACGACGTCCCATCAGCACCCGCCGCAAAAGACTTACACCGACCATCCGGCGCAAGTGCGCGCTGCCGGGAGAACTCGGCAAACCCACGCGGCGTGGCCATCACTGTCACTCCACCGGCCAACGCCATCGAGCATTCACCCTGCCGCAACGACTGCACCGCAAGATGAATCGCCACCAACGACGACGAACACGCCGTGTCCACCGTGATCGCTGGCCCCTCCAAGCCGAACGTATACGCCACCCGACCTGACACAACACTGCCCGAAAGACCCGTGATTCGGTACCCTTCGAGGTCACCAGCAGCCTGGCCCAGGCAATCGTCGTAGTCGTGACTGGTTACACCCGTGAATACGCCAATGTCCTTGCCCTGAACCGATGTCGGGTCGATCCCCGCCCGCTCGAACACCTCCCATGATGTCTCCAACAGCAACCGCTGCTGCGGATCCATCGCCAACGCCTCACGCGGCGAGATCCCAAAAAACCCCGCATCAAAACTGGCAACATCCGCCACAAACCCGCCCGCACGCACATACGACTTCCCCGCCCGATCAGGATCCGGATCAAATAAACCATCCAGATCCCACCCACGATCAGCCGGAAACTCCGAAATCGCATCCACCCCATCCGCCACCAACCGCCACAGATCCTCCGGTGAACACACCCCACCCGGCAACCGACAACTCACCGCCACAACGGCCACCGGATCATCAGACACCGACACCGCGGACACCGGTGTAGTCGGAGGTACTTGGACACCTCGTAATTGACCAACGAGATAGTCAGCGAGAGCGCATGGTGTGGGGTAGTCGAACACCAGGGTTGCCGGTAGGCGAAGACCCGTAGCCACGTTGAGGCGGTTGCGCAGTTCCACCCCCGTCAGCGAATCGAGTCCCAGCTCCTTGAACGCCCGGGACCCATCAATGCCATCCGCTGTCTCGTGTCCGAGCACCATGGCAGCTTCGACGCGTACCACCTCGAGCACGGCTTGGCCCCAGTCGGTCTCAGACAGCCCAGCCAGCCGCTGGACGAACGAGCCGTCGGTCATTGGTCCGACTGGTACAGCTCGGCGACCACCGCGAACCATTCCACGGAGCAACGGCGGCACAGAACCGCCCCGCACACCCAGAACAGTCGTATCCACACTCATGGGAGCCAGCACCGCGTCGCCGGCGCGCAACGCAGCGTCGAACAGCGCAACACCTTCCGCCGGCAACAGTGGTCGCAGGCCCTCACGTCCCATTCGTGCGTGATCAACCTCGGCCAGTTGCTCAGTCATCCCACTTGCGCTCCCCCACAGCCCCCAGGCGAGTGATACCGCCGGAAGTCCTTCAGCCCGACGCTGACATGCCAGTCCGTCCAGGAAGGCATTAGCCGCCGCGTAATTCGCCTGTCCCGGACTGCCCAACATCCCAGCAACAGACGAGAACAGCACGAACATGTCCACATCCATGCCCTGGGTCAGGTCGTGCAGATTGAGCGCACCATCCACCTTGGGACCGAACACGGTGTCCACCCGCTGCGGAGTCAACGCGGTGAACACACCATCATCGAGCACACCAGCGGCATGGACCACCCCGGTCAACGGATACTCGGCGGGAATCCCCGCGATCACCTCAGCCAACGCGCGGCGGTCGGCCACATCACACGCAACCACCCGCGCTTGCGCCCCCAGCTCGGCCAACTCGGCGATCAGTGTGTTGGCTCCGGGGGCGTCCAAGCCCTGCCGGCTGACCAGTATCAGGTGTTGTGTCCCGTACCGAGTGACCAGGTGACGGGCCAGCACCCCACCCAATACCCCGGTCCCCCCAGTGATCAACACCGTTCCACCCCCACCAGCACCGGTGCCTTCAGTAGTGCTGGTTACTCGGGCCAGGCGGGGCACCCACACCACACCCCCACGCACCGCCACCTGCGGCTCACCACACGCCACCACCGCAGCTACCACATCGGCTCCAGCATAGGTGTCAACATCCAGAAGCACGATCCGATCAGGCTCCTCCGACTGCGCCGACCGCACCAACCCCCACACCGCCGCAGCCACCGGATCACCGCATCCCGGACCCACACCACCACGGGTCACCACCACCAAACAACACGAACCCAACCCCGGCGCCGCCACAAACGCCTGCACCACCCCCAACACTCCACACACCACACCCCGCACATCCCCACCAACAGCACCGACGTCGAACACCACCACACCCGCATGGACCAACGACCCCACCTCACCAGCCGAGGACACCCACACCACACCCCCCGCACCATCCACCCCCCACAACGCCGGCACCTCAACCCACCCGACGGCAAACAACGAACCAGCCACCGCATCTCGCGCCACACCCAACCGCTCAACGGAAACCGGACGAAATACGAGCGAATCAATCGACGAAACAGGCTGGCCGAACTGGTCAGCCAACTGCAACGACACCACCCCAACCCCGGCGGACACAGCACGTACCCGCAACATCGACGCTCCGGAGGCGTGCAGCGCGACCCCGTTCCACGAGAACGGCAACCGGACCTGCGCGTCCGAAGTGGCCACATTTTGTCCCGCGAAGGTGCTGGCGTGCAGTGCACACTCCAACAACGCCGGGTGCAGACCGAACCGGCCCGCGTCCCTCATCTGCTCTTCGGACAGGACGATCTCGCCGAAGATCTCGTCGCCGCGCTGCCACACTGCCTGCAACCGCTGGAACTGCGGGCCGTAGATGAGTCCGTCCGCAGCGAATTCCGCATAGACACTCGCAATGTCCACCGGATCAGCACCTGGCGGTGGCCACGTCGAGAACTCGAACTCAGGTGTCGCAGCGACCGGGGACAGAAAACCGCTGGCATGGCGTGTCCACGAAGCCCCAGAAAGAGCTCCAGAAGCGGCGTTCGACGAACAAGAGTACATGGTCACCGAACGCCGACCGTCAGCGTCCGGGCCTCCCACACTCACCTGCATCTGGAGTCCACCGTGTTCAGGCAAGACGAGCGGTGCCTCGATCACCAACTCGTCGAGTACGGCACAGCCGACCTCGTCGCCCGCACGAATCGCCAACTCCACCAGCACAACACCGGGGAGGACTACAGTGCCGAATACGACATGATCAGCGAGCCACGAGTGGGTGGCTAGCGACAACCGACTGGTCAATACCACGCCATCGGTATCAGGAAGCTTGACCACCGCGCCCAGTAGCGGGTGATTCGCCGCGCCCAACCCAGCGGAGAATACGTCCCGCACCTGGCTGGGCGACTCCAACCAATAGCGTTGGCGTTGGAATGCATACGTCGGTAGGTCGATTCTCCGGCCCACACCCACCAGGGCCGGCCAGTGCACGAGGAGGCCTCGGACGAACAGTTCGGCGGCGGACGTGGTGAATCGCGCGAGGTCACCGTCGTCGCGGCGTAAGGTGCCGGTGACGACGGCAGGAGCGGTGTCGGTCTCATGGAGTATTTCCCCGACGCTGGTGGTCAGCACCGGGTGTGGGCTGATCTCAACGAACGCCCGGTAGCCTTCCGTGATCAGCCCGCGCACAGCCGCGTCAAATCCGACCGGCTCACGCAGATTCCGGTACCAATAGTCTGCGTCCATTCTGGTGGTATCCAGCCAGGTGCACTCGACCGTGGAATACAGCAGCACCTGCCCGGACTGCGGGCGAATATCCGCCAATACCTCCGACAACTCTCCACGGATCTCGTCGACATGTCCGGAATGTCCCGCAAAATCCACCCCTGGTAGTTGCCAACGAAGCATGCGTTCCGCGGAAAGCCGAGCCCCGAACTCTTCCATTGCGTCGATATCACCGGACACGGTCACCGAGGCTCGCCCGTTGACAGCGGCTATCCACAACCGGTTCTTCCAGCCACGCAGCAGCTCACACACCTCGTCATGGGGCGCCACCACCGACATCATCGCCCCATTACCAGCCAGCCGCTGGCCGACCAACCGGCTGCGCAACACCACCACCGCCGCGGCGTCCGGTAACGACAGTCCACCCGCCACACATGCCGCCGCGATCTCCCCCTGTGAATGCCCCACTACGGCATCAGGTTGTATTCCGACCGATGACCACAGCCCGGCCAGCGACACCATCACCGCCCATGACACCGGCTGCACCACGTCCACCCGACCCAGTGCCACCTCGTCGTCCAGCACCTCGGCCAACGACCAGTCCACCCACGGCGCCAACACCGCCGCACACCGAACCATCCACTCGGCGAACACCGGTGACGAACTCATCAACTCCCGGCCCATCCCCACCCACTGCGCACCCTGACCAGGAAAAACAAACACCACCCGACCCGTCACATCCGCCGCACCCGACACCACTCCCGGCGCCGACTCACCCCGCGCCAGCGCCCCCAACCCACGCAGTGCCGACTCCCGACCAGTGGCCACCACCACACCCCGATCGGCCAGCACCGCCCTGGTCGACACCAACGAGCAGCACACATCACCCACACCGATCTCGGGGTGCGCACGGAGAAACGAGGCCAAACTCCCCGCCTGCCCCCGTAGCCCACCCACACCACAGCCCGACACCACCAACGGCACCACACCAGCAACAGCTCCAGAAACAACGTCCGCCAATTCCATCGCCGGCGCCTGCTCAAGAATGACATGCGCATTAGTACCGCTTGCACCGAATGCCGAGACAGCGGCACGACGAGGGTGACCTGTCTCCGACCATTCCCGCGCCTGGGTCAACAATTCCACCGCACCGGCTGACCAGTCCACTTTCGGTGAGGGCTCATCCACGTGCAGGGTTTGGGGCAGCATGCCGTGCCGCATCGCCATCACCATCTTGAGCACACCAGCTACCCCCGCCGCAGCCTGCGTGTGACCGATATTCGACTTCAACGATCCCAGCCACAACGGACGATCCATCGAGCGACCCTGCCCATACGTCGCCAGTAGGGCTTCCGCTTCGATCGGGTCTCCCAATGTGGTCCCCGTGCCGTGGGCCTCCACCACGTCGATGTCTCCCGCAGACAACCGGGCATTCGCTAACGCCTGCCGGATCACCCGCTGCTGCGACGGACCATTAGGGGCGGTCAAGCCATTCGACGCACCATCCTGATTCACGGCGCATCCCCGCACCACCGCCAACACCGGATGCCCCAGTCCCCGAGCAATCGACAACCGCTCCAACAGGACCACACCAACACCCTCCCCCCACGCAGTCCCATCAGCATCAGCCGCAAAAGACTTACACCGACCATCCGGAGCAAGTGCACGCTGCCGGGAGAACTCGACGAAGGTGCCCGGTGTCGCCATGACCGTCACGCCGCCGGCCAACGCCATCGAACACTCACCCTGCCGCAACGACTGCACCGCAAGATGAACCGCCACCAACGACGACGAACACGCCGTGTCCACCGTGATCGCCGGACCTTCCAACCCCAACGTGTACGCCACCCGACCAATTGCGGCGCTGCCCGAGCTACCAGTTCCCAGATATCCTTCAAATTCCTCCGGAATCGGATGTAACCGAGTTCCGTAGTCATGGTTGATCACACCGCCGAACACGCCGATGTTCGTGCCCCGAACCGACGCCGGGTCGATCCCCGCCCGCTCGAACACCTCCCACGACGTCTCCAACAACAACCGCTGCTGCGGATCCATCGCCAACGCCTCACGGGGCGAGATCCCAAAAAACCCAGGATCAAATAACGCCATATCGTACAGAAAACCACCCTCACGCACATACGACTTGCCCGCCCGATCAGGATCCGGATCAAACAAACCCTCCACATCCCACCCACGATCCGCCGGGAACTCCGAGATCGCATCCACCCCGCCCGCCACCAACCGCCACAGGTCCTCCGGCGAACAGACCCCACCAGGAAAACGACAGGCCATCGCAACAATAGCGATCGACTCGGTGGACACCGCTGCCGACTTGGCCTGTCGCTGGCGCAGCCGATCGTTCTCCTTGAGCGAAGCTCGAAGCGCTTCGACGAGCTGGCCCTGAGATGTCGTCACGGGTATCCTCCACACTCGACGCTGCTCGGAGCGGACAGATTTCAGTGTTCGGTGCCACTCAACGCTCGGCGCACGAGCTCGGCAGCGCCCATCGTGTCAATGAGATCGGTGTCGTCGTCGCTTCGCGCCGCCGAGGTAACATCACTGGAATCCGCAAGCCGCAACAACACCTCTAGTACCCCTGCCTCCCTGAACCGATCGAACGGCACAGTTGCCAGCACCGTGCGAATTTCGTCCTCGCGTACGCTAAGCGCGTCGTCCAGGGAGAGGTCCGGAAAGAGCTCGGCCTTTATCCGATTGGCGAGGTCAGTTGGCGTCGGATGATCGAACACCACAGCGACCGGCAGCCGTACGCCAGTAGCTCTGCACAGCCGATTGCGCAACTCGACCGCCGTGAGCGAATCGAAGCCCACGTCCCGGAACGACTGGCCCGCTCCCACCGAATCCGTTGCGGAGTGTCCGAGCACAGCGGCGGCCTCGATCCGTACCAGGTCGAGTAAAACCCGACGTCGTTCGTCGTCGGGAAGTGTATGTAGTCGGGTGGCCAGCGACTCCGCTGGCACCACGCCTGAGTTCGCCACCCGGCGGCCTTGCCTGACCAACCCACGCAACAACGACGGCACCACACCACCATCACTACCCACCACCGACAAATCCAGTCGCATCGGCACCACTACCGGATCACCGGACCGCAACCCTGCGTCAAACAACGCCATCCCCTCAGTCCAGGACAACGCCCGCAACCCACCACGACCAACACCAGCCTGCCCCATCCCAAAAGCCCACAACCCCCATGCCATCGACACCGCAGGCAGCCCTTCAGCCCGACGCTGATATGCCAGTCCGTCCAGGAAGGCATTAGCCGCCGCATAGTTTGCCTGTCCGGGACTGCCCAATACCCCGGCGGCAGAGGAGAACAACACGAACATGTCGAGGTTTGTGTCTCGGGTGAGCCAGTGCAGGTTGAGTGCACCATCCATTTTGGGCGCGAACACGGTGTCGAGTCGTTGTGGTGTCAGTGTGGTGAGCACACCGTCATCGAGCACGCCGGCGATGTGGATCACTCCGGTGAGCGGGTGCTCGGTGGGGATGGTGGTGATCACCTGGGCGAGAGCGTGCTGGTCCGCCACATCACACGCGATGATCCGTACCTGAGCGCCGAGCTTGGTCAACTCGGCGATCAGTGTGTCGGCTTCGGGGGCGTTGGGGCCTTGCCGGCTGACCAGCACCAGGTGTTGTGTCCCGTGGTGGCTGACCAGATGGTGGGCAAGGACCCTGCCCAGTGCTCCAGTTCCCCCGGTGATGAGCACGGTTCCGTTCGTGGCTGGCTCCCTACGGGTCGTGTCGTGGAAGGTGGTGGTTATGCCGATCAGGCGTGGTGCCCATAGTGCATCGCCGCGTAGCGCTATCTGCGGCTCGCCGCAGGCCAGCACCGTGGCCACTGTCGTGCCCACGTCCGCGGTCCCAGTCCCGGTGTCGAGTAGCACGATCCGATCGGGTTCCTCGGATTGAGCTGAACGCACTAATCCCCACACTGCCGCGGCCACCGGATCACCACATCCTGGTCCCATGCCGTTGCGAGTGAGCACCACCAGACGACAGGAGGTCAACTCGGGGTGTACCACGAAGGCCTGTACCACCTTGAGCACGTCACACACCACTGCCCGCGCATCCCCACCAGCAGTGGTGGTATCGAACACCACACCCACTACTTCACCAGCATTAACCAGCGATTCCACCTCGTCAGCTGAGCACACCCACTCCACATTTCCCACAGCATCCATTTCCTGCGGTACTGGCCTCGGCACCGCAACCCACTGCACCCTGAACAACGAACCAGCCATCGCATCCCGGGCTACACTCAACTGCTCAACCGATACCGGGCGGGACACCAACGACTCAATCACTGCCACCGGCGCACCAGTGGCGTCTGCTAGCTGCAGCGACACTTCGTCGCGACCATTCCACACCACGCGAACCCGAAGCGCCGAAGCGCCGGAAGACCACTCTTGAATCCCGCGCCAGGCAAAAGGCAACCTGACCCGCTCGTCGATGCGTTCCGCCAACCCACCCAGAGTGATGGCCTGCAGCGCGGCATCCAGCAACGCTGGATGTACCCCAAACCCGACGGCGTCCTGTTGTTGCTGTTCCGGGAGTGCGACCTCAACGAAGAACTCGTCACCGCGCCGCCATGCAGCTTGCAAGCCCTGGAACACCGGGCCGTAGTGGTAGCCGGACTCAGCCAGGTCTTCGTAGAAACGGCTGACATCCACCGGCGCCGCCCCAGTCGGCGGCCACTCCGAGAATTGGAAGGACGGCGGCTTCCCTTCTGTTGCGAGTACGCCGCTGACATGCCGCGTCCACGTCACGTCTGGTCCGGCGTCCTCCGGCCGCGAGTGCACGGTGACCACCCGTCGACCGTCCTCATCGGCTCCCTCGACCGTGATCTGCAGTCGAACGCCGGATTCCGCTGGCAATATCAAGGGCACCTCGTTGACCAACTCGTCGACAACGTCGCACCCGACTTCATCGCCGGCTCGGACCACCAGCTCCAGCAACGCCGTGCCCGGCACGATCACGGTGTTCAACACCGTGTGATCGGTAAGCCAAGAGTGGGTGCGAGCCGACAACCGGCCGACGAACACCGCTTGCTCGGTACCGGGCAGGTCCAACACGGCAGCCAGCAATGGATGTCCCAGTGTGGTCAGACCGAGATCCGAGGTGTTCGGCAGCCGCTCTGCGGCTTCCACCCAGTAACGCTGGTGTTGAAAAACATAGGTGGGCAGATCGACAAACTGAGCCTGCGCACCGTCGAACCATCGGGTCCATTCCACCGGTACACCGCGAACGTGCGCCTGAGCCAGTGCCGTCACCACGGCAGTGACCTCAGCGCGGTCGCGGCGCAACACCGGCAGGCACAGGCTCACCTCGGACTCGTCGCCCGGTAACTCGTCACCCAGTAACTCGTGGGCCAGTGACTCCTGGGCCAGTGCGGTGAGCACACCGTCCGGTCCCAACTCCATGAACGTCGTCACATGATGGTCGCGCAGCGTGCGGATGCCGTCATGGAACCGCACCGATCGCCTCACGTGCTCGACCCAGTAGCCCGGCGAACAGAGCTGTTCGGGTGTGGCCAGGTCCCCAGTCAGGGTGGAAACAACCGGAATGCTCGGCTGCTGGAACGTCAGGCCAGCCGCGACGGCGAGGAACTGGTGGAGCATGTCGTCCATGAGTGGCGAGTGGAAGGCGTGGCTGACCCGCAACCTCCTGGTCTTGCGTCCTCGGGTATCGAGCTCACGCATTATCTCCAGAACAGCGCCCTCGTCTCCGGAGATGACCAGTGAGTCGGGGCCGTTGACCGCGGCAACCCCCACCTGGTGTTCCCAGCCTTCCAAGATCGACAAAATTTCTTCTTCTGCGGCCCGGACCACGACCATCGCGCCACCACTCGGCAACGCCTGCATGAGCCGGCCCCGCGCCGCCACCAGTACGCAGGCGTCCGCCAACGCCAGCACGCCCGACACATGCGCCGCCACCACTTCGCCGATCGAGTGCCCGACCACAAAATCGGGGCGTATCCCGCAGGAACGAAACAGGTGGAACAACGCGGTCTCAACGGCGAACAATCCGGCCTGCGCGAAAACCGTCTGGTCAAGCAGATCGGATTCAGCCGATCCGGGCGCAGAAAACACCACATCGCGAAGCGGCAGGTCCACATGACCGGCCAAGTTGTGGTCCAGTTGCGCGCACACCTCATCGAAGGCCGCGCGGAACACCGGAAACATCTCGTAAAGCTGACTGCTCATCCCCGCTCGTTGACTGCCCTGACCGGTGAACATGAATGCGAGCTTGCCCTCGATCGGCGCTCCCACAACCACGGTGTCCGTCGGCTCACCACGACTGAGGGCGCCCAGCCCGGCCAGCATCCTCTCCCGGTTGCTTGCCATCACCACCGCTCGGTTGTCTAATAGTGCTCGAGTGCCCACCAGTGACAGGCCCACGTCCGCGACCGAGGTATCCGGGCGACCTTCTACAAAGGCGGCGAGACGGGCAGCCTGCGCACGCAATCCGTCGGTGGTTTTCGCGGACACCACCAACGGCACCACACCACCCACACCTTCCCGCCCCGGCACTGGCTCAGGCGCTCGCTCGGGCTCAGGAACGTGCTCGAGGATCACGTGCGCATTCGTCCCACTCACCCCGAACGATGACACCCCCGCCCGGCGGGGACGACCCGTCTCCGGCCATTCCTGTGCCTCGGTCAGCAATTCCACCGCACCAATCGACCAGTCCACCTTCGATGACGGCTCGTCGACATTCAGGGTCTTGGGCAGGATCCCATGCCGCATTGCCATCACTATCTTGATCACACCAGCCACCCCCGCCGCGGCCTGCGTATGACCAATATTCGACTTCAACGACCCCAACCACAACGGACGATCCCCCGACCGACCCTGCCCATAGACAGCCAACAGTG
>JBOHFG010000006.1:0-2050 GCA_050699575.1 Pseudonocardiaceae bacterium | reverse complement strand
TCCGAAGGCCTGACCGTCGGCGACCAGTGGACCACCCCCGAGGGGGAGCAGTCCGGGGCGACCGTGCTGTTCCACGCGGCTGGCGCGGACAATCCCGCCGCGCACGTCGCCACCAGCCGCCACAAGGGCGCGGTGTACGTGTTCGCCGGCCGGACCGAGCTGGAGACCGAGCAGGACACCTACCTGCGTGGCGCACCGCGCACGGACGCTGAGCTGGTCGAGCGTGTCGTGGAGAAACTCGCCGAACGTGCCCGCGCCACCGAGACCCACAGCGATGACCGGCCGGTTGTCGCCGATCTCGGCATTGAGGAGTTCCGCACCGAAGACGGCCGCGCCCAGATGGACCACGCCGCGGCCGAGGCCGCGCGGGCCGGCACCGAACGGCTGAACGCCGAGCGGCGCGCGCAGTGGAAGCAACGCGCCCAGACGCGCGAGGAGCGCCGCGCCGACCGCGACCGCGAGCACCAGCAGCGGGAGGACGAGGACCGGCGCCGCCGCGAGGCCGCCGAGGCCCTGGTGCGTGAGGTGTGGCGCCACGAGCCGGGACTCGCCGAGACCATCATCGCCGCCGCCGCGTTCGGCGCCCTCGCCCGCACCCTGCACGACGCCGCCGAGGCCGGCTACGACGTGCGTGAGGTGCTCGCCGAGATCCCGCTCCGTACGGTCGGCTCCCCGCACGTCCACGACCCGGCCGCGTTCACCGCGGCGATGGTGGACGTCGCGGTCGAGCGTATCCGCTCCGGTGACGCCGAGCGTGACGCCCAGCGCCGCGCCGAGCGGCAGCGGTCCGAGCAAGTGCGCGAACAGGCCGCCGAACTGGTACGACAGGTGTGGAGCGCCCGGCCGCAGCTCGCGGAGACGGTCATCACCGCGCCGGCGTTCGACACGATGGCCCGGGGACTCGACCGCTACGCGCAGGCCGGACTCGATACGCGCGGGCTGCTCCGATCGATCCCACTCACCACACTCGACACCCCCGAGATCCGCGACAAAGCCGCGTTCAGCGTCTACGCGATGAACCGCGCCGCCCAACGCCAGCTCGACGCGATCGCCGACGCCCAGCGCGCCGCCGAGGAACACGCCGAGCGCGGGGAACGCCAGCAGGGTGCCGCCGCTGTGCTCCGCGAAGCGTGGGCCCACCACCCCCAGCTCGCCGAGCGTGTCATCTCCGGCCCGGCATTCCGCGTGCTGGCCGACCGGATGGACACCGCCCAACAGGCCGGCCACGACGTCGAGGCCATGCTCGGCGGGCTCAACGCCGAGGTCCTCACCGCCCCGAACCTGCTCAACCCCTCCGCCGCGGTCACGTTCGCGTTCAGCCGGGCCATCCAGCACGCCGGGGAACGACAGGCCGAGCCCGGGCCGGCCGCTGAGCCCGCGATCGGTGAGCCGGAGCCCGGCAAGGCCCCGGCCCCACCGGCACCGGAACCCGAACCTGAGGCACAGCCGGGCGAGGTCGAGGCGACGCTCGACGGGCAGGCTGCCGCGCCCGAGGTCACCGGTCCTGAGCTGAGTGAGCCCGCCGCCGGGCAGCACTGGACCCAGCGCCAGCACGGCAACCTCACCGGCGCCGCTTTGCGTGAGCTCGTCGAGGGTGAGCAGCGACGGGCCGCCCAGCTGGGCGGCGACCGCGAGGCCGCCCAGCGCCACGCCGAGCAGCTCCGGGTCGACGCCGAAGCCGGCCGGGGCCGCGAGGCGCTCGCCGTCCAGGACAACCTCACCCGGTTGCGCGAGCTGGCCACCGCCGCGCGCGACGCCGAGCAGCTCGAATCACGGTGGCACGCGGTGACCGAACTCATCGGCCAGGCAGCCGAGGAACGCGCCCACGCCGAGCACGAACTCGCCGGCCTCAGCCGGCTCGCCCGGTCCCACCGGCCCGAGCTCACACACCGCATCGAGGAACTCCGCGCGGCCGAGGAACGGGCACACCGCGAGGCCACCGAACTCGCCGAACGCGCCGCGGCGCTGCAGCAGCAGACCGGCCCACGCGAGCAACGCCGGCACATCCAGACCCGCGCCCGGGCCGCCGAAGCGGACTACCCCCACGCCC
>JBOHFG010000005.1:0-12967 GCA_050699575.1 Pseudonocardiaceae bacterium | reverse complement strand
AGCGCCGTGACCATCCGGTCTGCGAAGGTGGTCGCGGTCTCGTCCCTGCCGTCGAAAGGCAGGAAACGCAGCCGCCAGGATCCGCCCTTACGGACGAACCACCAACAGGTGATGGATCGGTTGTCTTCGGCCTCGGCCAGCAACGGCCACAGGTACTTCAGGGCCATCTGCTCGGCGGCCCGCCAGTCCTCGCACCACAGGTCCACCTGCCGCCACCCGGTGCCGGTGTTCGGGTCGCTCATCACACGGCCTCACCACGTTCATCGTTGATCAGTTCAGCAGGAGGCAGGTCCGCCAGCCGCTATTCGTCCCGGTCACGATGCTGTGCAGGGCCAGGGCGACTCCCGCGCTGCCGTCGATCAGGCCGGGCAGTCGGCTTGGTGGCACGTCACCAGCGTGCTCCAGCAGCATGTCGAGCAGTCGCGGCAGGTGAACGCCGATGTCGGGCGACCCGGCGTCGGCGGCCCTCGACGAGGTCGGAGGGCTACGTGCGGCCCTCAAACAGATGACCAGGCAACAGAACACCGTGGGCTGACGGCGTTTGGGTCTGACGAAAGGCCGGGGAGTCGCGGTCAGCCATACATGCTCGGCGAGCGGTTGTTCTCGGGCGATGGCCGTGTCCCTACCCTCGGCTCCTGACCAGGGCCGAGGCTACGCAACGCGAGATGCTCCCCCGCCAGTAACCTATGCAGGTGATTCAGAGTGGTCCTGACCAGCACACACTCCGCGCGGCTGTGGCCGATGCCGACTGGGCGGAGACCGAGTTCGACGATGCGCGTGCCTGGCTGGAGATGGCGATGAAGGGCCCGATGGACCCGCTCGCGGCCGAAGTCTGGGCGTTCGACGAGGCCTTCACGCATGTCTTGCTGGTGAACCACCGCTGGCGTGGCTGGGTACCGCCCGGCGGGGCGGTCGAGCACGGGGAGACACCGCGTGAGGCGGCACACCGTGAACTTCTCGAGGAGACCGGAATCACCGCGGAGCTGCCTTACATCCCCGCGGCGGTGGCCGTCAGATCCTACCGCTCCGACTGGGCACCCACGCTCGGCTTGTCCTACGCGGCCGTGATCGACAGCTCGCTGCCCTTGACCGGGGAGAGCCACCAGCCCGTGGCGTGGATCCCGCTGGACCATGATTGGGAGGGAGTCTTCCCCGAAGACAGGTTGCGAATCCGTGAGTACGCACGCGAGCTGGGCCGGACGCGAGCAGGTACCACCCGGGGGGCTACCTTCCTTGATGTCAGCCTTCGGCGGTGACGACGAGCCAGCGCGTGGTGCTTACCCGCCTCCTGTCGACCTTGTCGTAGGCCTTCTGCAGGATCTCCATGCGCTGAGCGTAGGTGAGTTGGCCAGGAGGGCGGGCGAACAGCGGGATGGACAACCACGCCCGCTTCTCTTTCACCGTGCCGATGTGTGTGACAGTGTCCGATGTCAGTACGGCGAACCCGGCCGTCGTCAGCTGCGCTTCGACGGTGGCGCGGGTCAAGGCCGAACGAGAAGCCTTCTCGCGTCGCGGCACATAGCCGTAGTCGGCCACCGCGATCGCGGTGATCAGATCGCTGAGCGACAACGTGGTCGGGATGCCACGGTCATCGG
The DNA here is from genome assembly GCA_050699575.1 of Pseudonocardiaceae bacterium. Lineage (GTDB taxonomy): Bacteria > Actinomycetota > Actinomycetes > Mycobacteriales > Pseudonocardiaceae. Next base: position 11,372 of record JBOHFG010000005.1, on the reverse strand, counting down.
GGTTGGCGAGACCGGCGAAGCCACCGCCGACGTTGAAGACCAGTCGGCCGCCCGGCCGCAGAATGCGCTTCACCGCCGCGAAGACCTCGGGCGTGTCCGTCTTCCAGATGCCAGAGTTGCACACGACGGCGTCAACAGGCTCGGTGATGTGGTCGGCGACGTCCTCGGCGTTGGCGATCACCCAGGTAATCCGGGGATCGGCGAGGCCGCGCTGCCCGACGACCTGCATGGCTTTGGCGTTGTCGACAGAGATCACCCGGGCCCGCGGCGGCATGCTCTCCAGGATGATGGCCGCGGTGATGCCCGTCCCGCCGCACAGGTCGACGACCACCTCTTTGCAGGCGAGATCGCCGCGGATGGCGAGGTCGCGGCTGGTGTCGGCATAGAAGGGGAAATCGCGGGTGAAGCGGTCGTAGAGTTCGGCGTTCAGGGTGTCGTCCCAGCCGATGATCGCGTCCTGGGGGCGCATCGGTGTTCCTCTCCTCACGACCGGGAGTGTGGCCGGCCTGCGGGGGGTGTCAGAAGAGCGACCCTTGAAGAGTCGTTTCGGGCGAGGTGTAGTCGCCGAACGTGATTCGGCGGCCCCTCAAGGTATTGAGGTCCAGGACGTACCGCACGTCCTCGAAGTCCGCAGGCAGCGCCGCCAGGATCTGCGTGCCGGAGCAGGCTTCTATGCGGAGCCCGTGTTCGCCGTCTCTCAGGTCATGCGGATAGATCGCGCGTTCGCCCTGCTGCTGCGAGCGGAGCGTGAAGCCCTCGGGCGGTGGCGTCCATCCCCGTCGGGCGACGTTGGCTCCCAGTGTGGCCAGGACGGTCACCGCGCTGTCGACGAACTGCTCGTGCACCGTGTGGGCAGGCCCAGGATCGGGACGGGGGTCAGCCAGGGCAGCGAGTTTCGCGGCTCCTCGGACGGTCTGGGCGAGGCCGAGTTCGCGGCTAAGCGCGTCCTCGAGATAGCGGACTGCGCGGCCGTCGGGGACCTCAGCGAGGTAGGTTGCGTGTATCGCGCCTTGCTCGTCCAGACGCGACTTGTGGCGCGGTGCCGCCGCCGTCCCCACTTTGCTGGCCGCGTGGGCGAATGTGGCGATGTAGAGCCAGTGCGGCTGGGCCATATACGCCGTCAGCGCCGGTGGGGCATGACCTCCCTTGTTGAACTGATGGGCGAAGCGGAACTCGTCCTGTCCCAGGCAGTCAGCGCACTGCCCGCCGCTGCCGGCCTCCGCTTGCCAAGGACAAGGAACCGGCTCGACCTGGAAGGTACCGACGAAGCCATAGCCTCCGGTGCAGAACCGCGCCGGACTGGTCACCTTAAGCCCGAGCTCAAGCCCCATGACCTCGACCTGACCCAGCTCGCCGGTCGCGGTGTCCGCAAGGAGTAGCCTAGGCACGCCGGTGGCCCAGGTGACACCGTGCCACAGGTACTCCCTCCCGCCTTCGAGGTCCACGCGGTCCCGCCCTTCCTCGTCCTGGTCGTCCCTGATCTCTACGAGTTGTTCACGCAGCCTGGAGGCCGAGCAGTTCGGACACAATCGCGAGCGCCTGCTCCAGCACGATGTCCGGGCCCTTCGCGGTGACGTCGATGGACACCCATGCCTCGCTGGCCGCCTGCCGGCGGAGCTCGGAGGTGACGGTGTCCTGGTGGGAGACGAAGGCCTCGCCCGTCGACCCGGTGCGGCCCGCCTCCAGGGGACTGAATTCCTGCTTGCGGCGCAGGGCCTCCTCGGCCGTGACCTGAAGGAACAGCACGACGTCGGGTGGAGCGAGGTGGGCGAACACCTGGTGGGCAAGTTGCGTAGGTACCTCACGGTTGACGGCGTACCGGGCGAGGATCTTGTGGTGGGCATTGTCGAGGATCACATGGGTTCCCGACCGCAGAGCGGGCCCGATGACGAGCCGGTCCTGAAGGCTATACCAGGCGGCGAGCGCGAACAGCCAGTAATGGTCTCCGCAGGCCGGGCCCACACTCGCCTTGCGCCGGTAGACGAGCGCGTTGAGACTGTCGAGATACTCCGACAGGTCCGCGCTCATCGGGACCTCGGTGGTCTGCTTCCCCACGAGGATCGCGCTCTGACCGGCGTCGGTGAGGACCGCGTGCAGCGATGCGGCGAGCGTCGACTTCCCGGCGCCGTCGATCCCCGCCACCGTGATCAACTTGCCGGTTCCCACGGTCTCGATGCTCACAAGCCATTCCTTCCGTCAGTAAGTGTCTTCGGCGGTCCGCAGCCGGTGCCGGATCACCTCATGGATGCGGTCGAGCAGCCGAACCCGGGGTTCGACGACGGCGCTGAGCCGTTCGTTCGACAGGTCTGCCGGGTAGGCGCGGGCCAGGTTGTTGGAGATGACGTGCAGGTACCCGAACTCGATGTCGGCCGCCTGCGCGGCGCGTCCCATGTGGCCGATCTCCGGATCTACGAACCGGGCGCCGTGCTGTCCGGCCAGCCAGGTCGTGTCTTCGAGCAGGATCGACGGCGACGTCACGTGGACTCCGGAACGGACGTCCGGCTGGTCGGCGGCGAGGTCACCGAAGAAGTCCCGCCAACCGATCCGGCCATCGTCCAGGACGCTGCTGCTGCCGGTGGCCAGGCAGGTGTTGGGGGCGATGTGCGGGTCGAGTGATCCGACCTTGCCCACGTAGACGACGCGGCGGGCGCCCAGTGCGGCCAAGCGGGACACGACACGGTTGGCGACATCTCCCCAGATGCTGTGCAGGTAGCCCAGGTAGAGCACGCGCCGACCTTCGAGCTCAGCACGTTGCCAAGCGTAGCCGTGGCCGTGGATCCAGGGCGTGCCGTGGACGAAGTGCCCAAGTCCCCAGCCCAGGACGACCAGATGATCTGCGGAGGGATCGATGTCCAGCCGATCAACAGCCCGCTCGCACCGGGATTCGGACGGAAGCTCGTAGCCGACCTGGCCGCGGGACCTCCCCACCATGTTCAGATACGTCGCGATGATCAGGGCGTAGTGGCGGACGTAGTCCAGGCCGGGGAAGCACTTGATGACCAGGTCGTCGCCCTGGACTTCGGCAGTCGGGCGCTGCCAGTTGAACAGCTTGTCGTTCTTCTCGTTCGCCGAGACCACGCAGTCGCGGTCGTAGTCGCCGATGACACGGATGCGTGCCCAATCGTGGTCCTGGATCAGGTGATGGACCTTGATCTCCAGATAGCGGCGCAGGCTCGAGACGCTCATGGTGTGCCGGTAGGCATCCACGGGCGAGACACCCAGCAGGCGCGGGAACGTGAGCGTCTCGGCGGAGACCCGGGCGGTCACTCCGGTACCCGTATCTCGATGGGGCAGTTGGCCGCGTACCGGACGGCCTTGATGTTGTCCCGGATCAACGCGAACCGCCCAGGGTCGATCCGCTCCACGGTCTCTACGCGGGGGGTCGCTACCTTCTCGTACGGGCCGTCGGGGAGCATCCGGACGCCCATCGCGCCGAGGAGGACTGGTGCTGCCCCGTCGATCGAGCTGATCCATTCATGCTTGCGCTGCTCGAACAGCTCCAGGTGTCCGATGCGGCCGAAGCCGAGCAGCCGGTAGATCCGGCCGGGGTCGACCAGACCATGGTCTTGCAGGTAGCCGGTCGCGGCGACGCGGTTCCTCGACAGCTCGTCGCTTGTTTCCTTGCGGCGGGAAGCCGGGAACGCGATCGCGCCGACATGGTCGGTTGAGGCGAAGTGGTCGTAGCAGCGATGCCACTGTTCGTCGTCGGCTGCGTGTACGACCGCGCACAGCCGGAACTCGTCGCTGAGGTCGAGGATCCTCGCGGCGGCGAGGTCGCTCGCCCGGATAGTGCCCGGCCCGTCATACATCACGTCGGGAAGGATGATCTCCTCGGCGTGTACCGCCCGCGCGGCGCATACCAGGTCGTCGGGGCCGAGTGACTCGCCGAGGTCGAAGACGCCGTTGTCCAGGATGATCGTGGCACCGAGCCCCGCCTCCTCGAGGAAGAACTCGCGGTAGGTGGGGTCCTCCAGGACCCGTTGGGCGGCCACGTGGTGCACTGTCGCCGGGTTCTGGGCGGCGAAGTCGCGCAGGTAGGCGGCCGGTGCGATCACCGACACGTTGATGCTCTGGGACTGCCGGCCGTCATTTGCCACGTTCGTCGCCCCAGATCAGGACGTGCTCGCGGGTGGTCAGGTTCCAGCCGTATTCCAGGGCGGGATCGGCAGCCATCCGCATCTGCTCCATGACGGCCGTCGGGGTGGTGCCCTCTGGACTGAGCCAGATCTCGGTGAGCCCGAACTCCTGCTGGAGCTCGGCGATCTCCGACAGGTCCTCGGGGCAGCAGACGACGAACTTCCATCGGGCATGGCCGCTGTCCTGGATCTCGGAGATAGCGTCCTCCTTGATCCGCTTCTTCCGGGGTATCGCCGAGGTGGCGAGCTTCAGGCCGGCGTTGAACGCCACTTCGGCCGCGATCAGGTCGCCGCCGGGTTTGATGGTGGCGTTAGTCTCGATTTCCATCCACCGGCCCGTCAGCATGGCCTGGCTCGCGAGGTGGAGGAGGGCATCCTTGTGCAGGAGCGGTTCTCCACCGGAGGCGATGATCAGGTCGACCGGGGCGATGGACGGGGTGGCGGTGGACGGGTCGAGCGTCATCAGCTCGTCCCAGATCTCCGGCGGTGTCAGGTGCCGCGCGCCCTGGGTGAGGTCATGCTTGGCACTGTTCCACGTGTATTCGGTGTCACAGAGCATCTTGCCCTCGGCGGAGGCGTTGGCGCTGCCGGGCGCTTTGACGTACCCGCAGGTCAGGTTGCAGTCCATGAACCTGGCGAACAACGCACGGCGGCCGAGGTTCACGCCCTCGCCCTGGAAGGAATAGAACAACTCGGAGACCGGGACGGGCCGCTGGCCGGTGTGATCGACGAGCGGCAGGGTGGAGGCGGACATGATCTTCCTCTCGCGGTGCGGCTACAACGGGTTCGGGGTAGACAAGAGCGGGGCGGTAGCCCGTCAGGGCGTGGGCTCGGGTCGGTACTCGGCCCAGGTCGCGGGGGTCTCGCTGACCCGGACAGCCTCTACGGCTGCGGTCTTTGGCAGCGGCACATGGGCGGTACACCAGTCGAACAACACCCGCGCGAGGTTCTCACTTGTCGGCTCGACGTCGATGACCTCGTTGAGGACCTTGTGGTCGTAGACCTCGTCCAGGTGCTTCTTGACCGGGTGCAGGTCGGCGAAGTCGGCGATGAAGCCCGGCCCGGACAACTGCGTCGCGGTCAAGACGATCTCGACGGTGTAGGAGTGCCCGTGCAGGCGGCCGCACTTGTGGCCCTCGGCCAGACCACCCAGGAAATGTGCGGCTTCGAAGCTGAACCGCTTGCCGATCCTGGCGCTCACGCGGCCCTCCGGGTCTGCGGCACGGCAAGGGACAGGAACTCTGCGCGGGCGGCGGGATCGTCGCGGAGCTGGCCCCGGCTAGCGATGGTGACGGTGTCGGCGCCCAGTGACCGGACCCCGCGACGCGTCATGCACAGATGCTCGGCTATCAGGACGACACCGATCCCACAGCATTTCAACTGTTCCTCCAGAAACGCGGCGATCTGCTGTCCCAGCTCCTCTTGGACCTGCATCCGCGCGGCGAAGGCCTCAACGGTGCGGGCCAGCTTCGACAGGCCGGCGATCGTCTTGCCTGGCAGCACCCCCACCTGGGCGACCCCGGAGAACGGCAGCAGGTGGTGGGCACAGACCGAGGTGAACGGCACATCGCGTGCTAGCACCAGCTCGTGCTGGTCCTCTCGGTTGGGGAAGGTGGTGAACTCCCACTGCGGCGCGCTGAGCAGCTCCGCCAGTCCCGCGACCATCCGCGCCGGGGTCCGCAGGGCGGCCTCGCTGCCGTCAGGAACACCGAGGGCGGCCAGCAGGGCGGCTGCGGCCCGTTCGGCCCCGTCGAGGTCGATGAGGGTGGATCCGGCAAACAGATCCAAGGGCGGGCGGTCGATTTCGAGGGGTGCGGTGAGCACGTGATCTCCTCCGGTTCAGATCTCAGTAGGCCAGCGACGGCCCTGGTCATTCAGGAACGCGCGCTTGACCACCACTGTCACCTGAGCCACGCCACGGGTCAGGACCCCAGCCGTGGAACAGTTCGTTCCCACGTCGCCCTGGAGCTTCACACCACTTGACCAGCGTGAACTGCAGCGTCGACCCGCAAAGAGGTTCCCGCCCTCGCCCTCGAACAGTTCCTGGAGAGGCTGGGAAGGGGAACACCGCGGCGTTACTGTGGCCTGGCAGGAGTCCGCATCCGCGCCAAGGGAAGGCCGTCGTGACCGCTGCAGAGGCGACCAGCAGCCCGGGATTCAGCACACGAGCAGGCTGGCTACGTCGGGAGCTGACCGAGCTCGGACTGACCGTCGACGAAATCGCCCTGGCGCTCGTCGCCGAGCTCCACCTGCGGCCCCGGGCGGCCTACCGGTACGCCGTCGGCATGTCCGGCCAAGTCGCCGCTGAGGCATACAACGCCAAGTTCGGCACCGCTCAGAGCCCCGCTCCGATGAGCAAGACGCGCATCAGCGAGTACGAGAACTGGCCCATCGGGAAAAGTACCCGCCGCCCCTCGGCCGCCGTCCTGCGGAACCTCGCGGTGATCTACCGGACCAGCCCCCAGAACCTGATCGACCATCGTGACGTGGCAGCGCTCACCGAACGGCAACGTCAATGGCTGCTCGATCGCGAGGAAGAACCCGGCACGGCCGTGGAACACTCGGTAGTGAGGGTGCCTGATCGTCTCGCCAGGGACCGGGCCGAGTTCGCGCCAGCGAGGGAGAACCGCACCGATGACCCAGACGGAGCGTACGTTCCCGCAGGCACATGGCTGCCCCGCACGGAAGGGCAGCTGATCATGGCAGCAGCCCGGCAAGCAGGCGACCACGCAGGCCAAGACGGCGCCGGGAACATCGAGGAAGCAACCCTCGAACAGCTCGCAGACCATGCGGGGCGGCTCGCCCGCGCCTACCTGACCGGCCCGATGCTCCCGCTCTTCGGTGAACTCACCCTGATCCGCGACCGCGCCTACCAGCTCCTGGACCGCACCGAACGGCTGTCCCAACGCCACGACCTCTACCTCGTCGCGGGCCAGCTCAGCTGCCTGCTCGCCGGGACAAGCTGCGACCTCGGCTACACGGCCGCCGCGATCGAACAGGCCCGCGCCGCCCGCACCTACGCCGAACTCATCGACCATCCCTCGCTATGGGCGTACGCCAGCGGCATGCTGTCGGCGTTCTTCTCCCTCGAAGGCCAGCACCGGCGAGCCCTGGCCCACGCCCGAGCCGGGCTCGCCCGGCTCGGCACCGGCAGCCCCGCCGTCCGCCTGCACAGCCTCGAAGCCCTCGCCTGCTCCAAACTCCGCATCGACGACGAAGCCCAGACAGCCATCACCGCCGCAGTCCGTGCCCGCGACGAAGCCCACGATGACGACGAGATCCACGACCTGACAGGCGGGATGTTCACCAGCACCCCCGCCAAGCGCGCCTACATGGCCGCCATGGCCTACACCAACATGCAACAGCCCCAGGGGACCATCACCGAGGCGTCCCGCGCGATCGACCTGTGGACCAACGGCCCCGCCGAGGAATGCGCCGGATCGGCACTCGCCGTCGCCCGCATCGACGTCGTCACCGCCCACCTGCTTCAACACGACCTCGACGCCGCACAAGAAGCGCTGCTCCCGGTCCTGGCCGTCCCAGCCGAGCAGCGGACCACCATCGTCGTCAAACGCCTCGACAGCCTCGAGCGCCCATTGACGGCGGGAGCCGCCGGCAGGAGTGGCAACGCCCGCGACATGGCCGCCCAGATCGAGGACTTCCGCGCCGTCGCCTTGTCCCTCCAACTGCCCGAGTCATGACAGCTCTCTCCGAGACCGGCCGACGGCATGCCACCCAGCAGGCACAAGACCTCCTCGACAAGGGGTTCCTCGACGAACCCTGGGCCGAAGCGTTCGCTCATACCCCCCGGCACCTGTTCCTGCCGTCGTTCTACAGCCAAATCGGCGACTCCTGGAAAATCATCACTCCGGACACGGTCGGAGAACAACGCTGGCTCCAGCTCGTCTACCTCGACGTCACATGGGTCCAACGTCTTCACGGCCCAGACAGCGCCCCCGATACCCCCGCGAGTTCCTGCATCCAGCCGAGCCTCGCCGCCCAGATGCTGACCGCGCTGGCTATCGGCCCCGGAGCCCGTGTCTGCGAGGTCGGCCTCGGCACGGGCTGGCTGACAGCGCTCCTCAGCCACCGCTGCGGTTCCGAGAATGTCATCGGAGTCGAACTCGACCCCGAACTGATCCACCAAGCCCACATCTCACTCACCAGGCTCAGCCACCACCCCACACTCATCTGCGCAGACGGCTACAACGCCCGCCCCGAATCGGCCCCCTACGACGGGATCCTCAGCACAGCCGAAGTCACCCACCTACCGGAACCCTGGCTCGCTCAGACCAAGCCGGACAGCCGAATCGTCACCCCACTTCGGGGAGCGATAGCCGTCATCGAAATCAGGCACCAGGGCCAAGCCACCGGCCGTTTCCTCCCGGAACCAATCCACATCCTCCCGTTGAGAACTCCCCGAGACCACGCGCATATGCTTCCTGCCAGGACCGGCGCCTCCGCTGCGAGAACGACCTCGATGATCACGTCCCTGCGCGATCCACGGTTCAGGTTCGTCGTCGGACTGAGCGACCCGACCATCAAGATCGCCGATCTCGGACTCCTCGGAGACCTCCTGCTCGCAGATGATCGCGGCTCATCCGCTCAGGTCTCCGCATTCGGGCACGTCGACGCTCAGGGAACACGCGACCTATGGGCCGCCGTAAGCCACATCCAGGAATGGTGGGAGCACAGCGGTCGGCCCGGTCCCGCTGACTTCCTTATCGAGGTCGACCAGAGCTTGCAGTGGGCGACACTCCCTCGAGCGCAACCTGAGCGACGATGGCGCATCCGGTAGTACGGCTATCGGCTCGCCTACGTGCCTCAGGTAACTCACCAGAAGATGAGAGACCTACATGCTGGAATGGGTTGACAGCCCAAGATAATCGCCGTGCCGTGGGCAATGCCGAGGTCAGCGTGGCCGCCGACAGCCGCGGGAAACGGTGCGCCGGTTGCCCCGAGGGGGTATCGCTGGTCCACCAGCCCGGCGCGCTGCGCCCTGCGTCATCGTCGGCGGCAAGCGGTTCGGTGAGCGCCACCAGGTAGGCCAGCACACGACCGACCAGGTCGCCACCGGGGTCGCGGCGCAACAGGTACGCGCCGAGCCCGGTCAGGCCGCGCACCAGGTCGAACTCCGACAGCGGCGGACGTGCCGCGGCGGCCATCCGGGCGTGGGCCACGTCCAGGTGCGCGTGACGAGCGCCTGAACGGCCGAATGAAGGCTGTCCATCGCCCGCGGATACTGCTGCGGTGCCGCGGTGGAGATGGCGAACGCGACGGCGGGGGCGCCGAACCACAGACCGGCCCCTGGCCCGACGCTGAGACCCTCGCCGGTGGCGCGGGTCAGCCACGCATGCACCGGCTCCGGGCTGCCTCGTCCGTCCTGCGCGCGGACACCGTGCAAGACGGCGACGCCAGCGGCACCTTTGGACAACGACTGGTCCCGCCAACGAGGGCTGCTCGGGCCGCGGTCGTCACCGAGCCCCAGCGGCGGGGGCACCACCAGAACGTCGCTGAGCTGGGTGGCCACCGCCTGCGCGGTGCGTCGTTGCAGGTCGTCGTCGAGCAGGGTCATCGGGGTTGTCCTCGGTCATGTTCTGGCGGGTGTTCCAGGACAGGGCGACGGCGCGCGCCAGCCGGTGGGTCAGTGCTTCGGCGTCGGGGTCGATACCGTGTGCGCGCACGTGGTGCAGGTGCAGCAGCGCCACCACCACCGAGGCCGGCTCGACGTGGGTGGCGCCGGCTGCGAGGCAGTCCGCATAGCGGGTCGCCGCCTCGTGTCGGGTGTTCCACGCGGACGCGATCTGCCGACCGCCCGGGAGGGTGTGCAGTGCCGGCTTGTTCCCGCCGAGGCCGGCCAGGCTCAAAGCCTGGCGCAGAACAGTGCGGTCACCTCCCGACGTGGAGCCCGCGAGTTCGGCGTGGTCGATGAGCCACCGCATCGCCGCGGGCTGGCTTGCCGTCATGGCGCAGACCAGGTCGACCAGACTCGCCGCGGTCAGTGCACGCGCGTGCACCTCCCGCGAGCTGGCCAGGGCCCTGAGCTGGGCGACGACCGCCGCGGAGTCGGCAGCGAACAGGGCCTCGGCGGCGGCCATCGCCGCTCCGGATCCATACCGTGCGGTCTCCGGGTGGTAGGTCGGCGGCCTGCCCGTAATCCTGTAGGTGGTGCAAACGTAACCGCAGGTGCGGTGCAGGGGTGCGGTAGCGCACGAACCACCAGACTGGCGGTTCGTCCCACGCTGCCAGCAGGGTGGGCAGGTGGCGGGTGAGGATCGTGTTGACGACGTCCGGGTGCCCGTACACCTTCGCGAACAGGACCTGCGAGCCCGGCAGCCTGCCGTGCTCGTGCCCGATCAGCGGCAGTGGCCCCGAGCCGGTCACGACGGCGGGGGTGCGGGCGGGTGGTGCGGTGGAGGCCAGCGGGATGACGATCTCGTGGGCCCGCCCGGCGAACCATCCGTGATCAGCGGCGGTGGGTGCCTCCGCCACGGTGACGGCGTCGTCAACTGCGTCGAGGTGAGCGCGCAGCAACGCGAGGTCCAGGGGATCGTCAAGGTTCAACCGCAACCGGCGGTCCGCCGTGCCCACGGACACACTGCTGGGCAGTCGCAGGCGCTCACGCACCGCCGCCATGGCCGCCATCCACTCGCGACGCGGCGCGGCCGGGCCGGGCAGCGCACCGGCGGGACCCGCCACCGGGCGTCCGCGAGGATGCTGCGGCCGTAGCGGACCCGCGGCAGAAACGGCAGACAGGCGCCCGCGCCCCAGTCCATCAACGAGACCGCAGCGCTCGTGGCCCGCGGAATCTCGCACAGCAGACGCGCGAGGGCGGGCATGGTGTGCCGCGCCGCGGCATGCGCCAAGACCGGCTCCACCACGCGCCGCCGCGACAGCGACACCACATACAGCCGATCATTATCGGCGGTGACCGCGAGATCCTGCACCGGGATCCGACCCCGCACGCCGCCGCGGTACTCGCCCAGAGAGATCAGATGAGGCAGCACCAGCGGCGCGCGGACGACGTTGTGCACCCGCGGATGATTCGGCGGGAACGACAACTGCGCGGGCAGCGCACCCTCGACTCCGACCGGCAGCCCGCCGTACAAAGCGACCATCCGCTGCCGATCGGCGTCGGAGACGATGTCGAGGAACCGGCCGGACGTGGCGATCGCTGTACGGCCGATCCCGGTCACCGCCAGCAGGAACGCGCCCTCGGCCAGCGCCGTCGCGGTG
>JBOHFG010000004.1:0-7200 GCA_050699575.1 Pseudonocardiaceae bacterium | reverse complement strand
GCGTTCTGCGCCGGGGCGGACCTCCGGTCCTCGGGTGATCCGGCTGGCGAGTTTCCTGGCACGTTCTGGGAGCGGCCGACCGTCAACTCCTTCGAGAGTGGTTGGGAAATGTACAAGCCGGTGATCGCCGCGGTGAACGGGTACTGTCTCGGCTATGGGTTGACCTTGGTCACCTGGTGTGACTTCGTCATCGCCAGTGAGCGGGCGGTCTTCGGGTACCCGGAGGTGCGGATCGGGACCCCCACGATCGTCGGCGCCATTCGGTTGCCACAGCGGATCGGCTGGCAATACGCCATGGAGCTACTGCTCACCGGCGAGCAAATCAACGCAGCGCGGGCCAAGGAGATCGGCCTCGCCGGCTGGGTTGTGCCGCACTCATCGCTGCTTTCTAGCGCCCGGGAGTTGGCCGACCGGCTGCTCGCCGCCGCTCCGCTGGCTGCCCGAACCACCAAGGAAGTGGCCCGCCGCGCGCCTGACCTGTCCGCGGTGGATGCGATCCGCTTCGGTGACACGAGACGTCGCTAAAGACACACCTACGAGTGATCTGCGGTCACGCCGGTTGAGCCTGCGGCGAGGTCGTTGGTTGTCGATTCGAAGATGGCGAGCAAGACACGCCCCCGTGGATCCCCCGGCCTCGGGGCCGGACCGTGTCCCGCGTCGATCCCGAGCGCACGTGATCACTACAATGTACTCATCTGCCGATGAGCTTGCCATCGAGCAGCGCACCCGCCTTGCCCATCGCGCTCAAGCCCGCACCGCCGACAAGGCTTAGTGACCGCGGCCATGAAAGTTCGACGTGTATGTCGACCGTCGGCGGATCCACGCTGATGTCATCAGTGGGCATACCCCAGGAACCAGGGCCCCGCTGCGCGGGGCCGCCGTGGAGGCGGGAAAACGGGGTCCGTGTCCGTCCGGGACGCCGATTGTACTGTGATGCTGGGAAGCTCGTGGATCAGGATGGTGCTGGAGGCCACTGACAGGAACTGTCGATTGTTGCCGTGAGCACGTGGGCCAGACTCTTAAGCCCTGTGGTCCTCCGGACGGGCGTGCGTGGTCCTACCGGTTCGTCTGGGGAGGGTGTTGTGGAGTTGCTGCATGAGCGGTGTGCTGGGCTGGATATCGGGAAGAAGGATCTCAAGGCGTGTGTGCGGACTCCTAGTCCCCGGGGGAAGCGGTCGCGCCGTCAGGAGATCCGCACCTACGAGACCACCACGAACTCGTTGCTGGAGCTGCGGGACTGGCTGGTAGAGCAGAAGGTGACGCTAGCGGTGCTGGATAACGGGCGATTACTGTCGGGGTGCGTACTACCTGCTGGAGGACCATCTGAATGTGATGCTAGTCAATGCCGCGCACGCCAAGGGCCTGCCGGGGCGTAAGACGGATGTGTCCGATGCTGCGTGGCTGTGTCAGCTGGGTGAGTGCGGGCTGCTGAAGGCCTCGTTTGTGCCCCCGGAGCCGATCCGCCAGCTGCGTGACCTGCCCCGGTATCGCTCCACTTTGGCCGCGGAGCGGACCCGGGAGAAGCAGCGGTGCAAGAAGCTGCTGGAGAATGCCGGGATCAAACTCTCCAGTGTGGCCACCGACATCCTCGGAGTGTCGGGGCGGGCCATGCTGGGTGCGCTGATCGAGGGGGAACGCGATGTGCACACCCTGGCCGGGATGGCTAAAGCCCGGATGCGCCCGAAGATCCCCCAGCTAATGCAGACACTGACCGGGAACTTCGGGGCCCATCAGTATGGCGTGCCTCCCACATTCCGAACAGGGGACCCTATAAGGTCCCTTCCGGAACGAAGGGGGATAAATGCCAGAACGGCGCAGGAAGTACACGCCTGAATTCAAGGACGAAGCGGCGAAGATGGTGATCGAGACGTCACGCCCGATCGCTGAAATCGCCCGAGAGATCGGTGTAAACGACGGCACACCGGGAAGCTGGGTAGCGAACTACCGGAAAAACCACGCCGGCGAGGAACCCCCGCTATCAATCACGGACCGGGCACGCCTCCGGGCGCTAGAAAAAGAAAACCGTGAACTGAAAATGAAAACAGAGTTCTTGGGTTATGTCGATGTTCGAGTTATGCCGATGTTCCCGTGATCCCGCTGGTCAGGGGGTGGCCGGTCGGGATAGTTCGGCATAATTAGAGGGAGGCTTATTCACAGCCCTACCGTGAGCCTGCATCTCCGTAGCTCAGACCGGGTCCAAGAAGATCATTTTCTGGCCTGTGAATAAGCCTCATTGGCCATACTCTCACCAGCTACGGATCGAACAGATTTGTCACCACTCAACAGATCACCCCGAGGAGGGATCAACGTGGCCTCAACGAGCACACCGAAGCTTCAGATCAAGCCCAACCCGACCAACTTTGACTTGATTGATTTCCAGATCGACTACGACATCTTCTTCACCCCGTTCGACATCAAGACCGACCTGCCCTACGGCAGGGTGGTCGCGGTCTTCGGGGTGGACGTCAACGTCGGCGACCCGCAGCCGGATGCCGGTCCCGACGACATGCTATCCGCTAAGTTCCTCGGCACAGTGTCAGCCGGTGGTGCTGCGGTCAAGCACCAGACAGATGTGATCTCGCTATCGCGAGCCACAACAGATGAGGACAAACCACCCATTTCCAACCCCGATGAACTCCAGGTGAAAGTCGAGATCACGCCGCAGCTTCCGTTCCAACAGTCGGTCGCGAGCAACATCGTCACGGTCAATCTTCCGTAGCCATGACTCGTCGTCTCCCACCTCCATCCCGGGGTGGGAGACGCACGGTAGCGCTGCTCGACAACGGACAAGTCGACCAGAGGGCACTGTTGCGTCAGTGGAGAGCAAGATCAGGCAGGCTTGGTCGATGTGTCGTCGCTCTCGTCGAGTGCCAGCATCAAGGTCCAGCTTTACGGGGTTCCGCTTCCCTCCGGATGTGATCCTGGTGGCGGTGCGCTGGTACCCACGCTACGGACTGTCCTACCGGGACGTGGAGGAGTTGCTGGTCGAGCGGGGCATCACGGTTGATCATGTCACGATCTACCGTTGGGTGCAGCGGTTCACGCCACTACTCATCGACGCGGGCCGGCCGTGCCGGCACGCTCCGGGAGATCGCTGGTTCGTCGACGAAACCTACGTCAAAGTCAGCGGTCGGTGGCGCTACGTATACCGGGCGATCGACCAGTTCGGCCAGGTCATCGACGTCATGGTCTCCGAGAGACGGGATCTGGAGGCCACCCGCCGGTTCTTCACCCGGGCACTGACCACCACCACGGTCGCTCCGGTCGAGGTCATCACCGACCAGGCGGCGGTCTACCCGCGTGTTCTCGAGGAGGTGGCTCCGGACGCCTGGCACCACACCGAGCCCTACGCCAACAACCGGATCGAAGCCGACCACAGCCAGCTCAAACGACGCCTACACCCGATGCGCGGACTGAAAACCGACCACGCAGCCAGGATCATCACCACCGGGCACGGGTTCGTCCAGAACATCCGACGCGGACACTACGAACTCGGGACCGAGGAACCGGTGAACTTGCGGGTGACGACTGCCTTCGACGAGCTGGCCCTGGCGATCTGACCAGCCCGGAGATCAACGATCTCGCTGCCCCAGCTTCGCGCAACGCAACAGTGCCGGCGACGGTCCGGCACGGTTGGAGCCTGCACCACGAACTGACACTGCTCGTCGACGCCGGCCTGTCCACACTCGATGCCCTGCGCGCGGCGACCGTGCTGCCCGCACAACACTTCGGGCTCACCGACCGCGGCAGCATCGAACCCGGCCGGCGCGCCGACCTCGTGCTCGTCGACGGCGACCCCCTCATTTAACATCGCCACCACCCGCCATATCCGCACCATCTGGTGCGGCGGCGTCGAACACCTGCCACACGCGAACTGACTCAACGTCAGTTGCATGAACCGGCCGCGTCGGCTTCACCGAGGCGACGGCCGACCTGACCGAGCCGGACCACCAGACGCACGTGGTGCGAATGCTGGGCGGCGTCTTCCACGGCTACGTCAGCCTGGAGATGGGCGGAGGTTTCAGCCACACCGCCGTCGACCCGCAGGAATCCTGGACCTGGATCGTGGATTCCCTCGACGCCCTGCTGCGAATTGGACCACACTCTGACCGCCAGGCGGCCGCGCCGCGCACCGGCGCACCTGAGCAATCCGGAAATCTTGAGCAAAAGGCTGAGGCGATGAACACCGAGCACGACTGGATCACCACACCCGTCACCGCGGACATCCTGCGTGGCGCCCTCGACCTGGAAGGCACCGCGCGCGGCGGCCTGCTGCCGCACCGGCTGCCCGCTCGGGCTCGCCGGCAGATCCCCGACGACCAACTCGCCATGGCCGAGGCCCAGCCCTCCGGCGTGCGGTTGGCCTTTCGCACCCGGGCCACCACCATCGAACTGGACACGCTGCCCACCAAGAGGGCTTACCGAGGTCTGCCGACCCCGGCGGACGGCGTATACGACTTGCTGATCGACGGCCGTCTCACTGCCCAGGCCACAGTGACTGGCGGCAGGGTCCGCACGATCGACATGGCCACCCAGTCCGTCGAACTGAGCGAAGGGCCCCCCGGCACCGCCCGGTTCACCGGTCTGCCCGCGCGTGACAAGGACGTCGAGATCTGGCTCCCCTATACGGAGATCACCGAGTTGATCGCCCTGCGCACCGACGCCCCGGTCGAGTCGGCACCGGAGCGCGGGTGCAGGGTGTGGCTGCACCACGGCAGCTCCATCAGCCACGGCTCGAACGCCGGCCACCCGACCGCCATCTGGCCGGCCCTGGCCGCCGCCCAGGGCGCAGTGGAGTTGATCAATCTGGGATTCGGTGGCAGCGCGCTGCTTGACCCGTTCACCGCCCGCGCGATGCGGGACACCCCTGCGGACCTGGTCAGCGTCAAGATCGGCATCAATGTCGTCAACGCCGACGTGATGCGCCTGCGCGCCTTCACGCCTGCGGTCCACGGTTTCCTCGACACCATCCGCGAGGGGCATCCGACCACGCCGCTGCTGGTGGTGTCCGCCATCCTGTGCCCGGTCCAGGAGGACACCCCCGGCCCGCTCGCGCCCGACTTCGACGGCGGGACCCTGCGGTTCACGGCCACGGGCGACCCGGCCGAACGCGCCGCCGGGCGCCTGACGCTCACCGTCATCCGCGACGCGCTCACCCGAATTGTCGAGCAGCGGGCGGCTGACGACCCGAACCTGCACTACCTCGACGGCCGCGACCTCTACGGCGAGAAGGACTACGCCGAACTGCCGCTGCCCGACGAGGTCCACCCCGACCCCGCGGGACACCGCCGCATCGGCGAGAACTTCGCGCGGCTCGCCTTCGGCACCGACGGCCCGTTCGCCGCCACGACCGGCTGACCACAATCACGGCCGCGCGGGCCTCCTGCCGCGACGCGGCCGTGCCGATGAAGGACGAACCCACCTCCGCACTCGACCCTCGCGCCGAACATCTCGCGATCAGCCGGTTCAAGCAGCTCGCCGCGGGCAACGCCGCCGTGTTCGTCACGGGGTGCAGAGGGTTTTGGAACGAAATCCGGCGGTAGACGGGTGTTTCAGCTGGTTGGAGAACCGCTTTTCATGATCGCCTACGGGTTCCCGACGTGTCCGTAAGCCGCGCGAACGGACACTACCGCGATCTCGGTGGCCAGCCGGGGGCCACCGTGCGCGGGCCGCGACCGACGCCCTCCTCGGCCTCCCGGTAGTAAGCAGCGAGAAAACAACGAAGGGCTGGAGTCGCCGCCCAGTCCGTGTCGAGTCGGTGTTGTGACGCACGAGGGATACTGCCTGTTATCCCACACATGATCTCCGTCGAGATGGCCTGAGCTGGGCATACTGGCCACACTGACCTCGCGAGCGTGGCGTGATCCCATCCATCGATCCGGAGGCAGACCGCACCTTCGATCATCGCCGCCACGGAACTACCCGACCCCAGCCATCATGCTTGACCTGCACAGATGCGGTGGATCGTTGTTTTTCGCTGCTTACTACCGGGAGGCCCGGATTCGGGGTGCAGAGGGTTTTGGACCCGGATCCGGCGTAGGCGCGTGTTTCCGCAGTTCACCGCCCTGTTTGGTTTGGAGCACCGGCGCGTGAACTGCCTTCACTGCTCAGGCCAGTAGGCCTTGTGACCAGCGAAAATAGCCACTGACGCCGGATCTCGTTCCAAAACCCTCTGCACCCCGCTTCCGCGACGTCGAGGAGATGATGTTGCAACGCGGGATCGTGGTCTCCCACGAAACGGTGCGGCAGTGCTGTGCCAAGTTCGGGCAAACCTACGCCAACGCGCTACGACGACGCCGGGCCCGCCCCGGTGACGGGGTGTCGTGAAGGTAGCTGCCACCAAGTGCCATCCATGATTTTTTTGCTGGTCAGCAGCCTATCTAGTGATCTTCGTGGAAGTCCGTAGAGCGCATCGCGACAGTCAGCAGTTACCGCGCTGAGCTGCGCAGATGCTGTCAATGGCACTTGGTGGCAGCTACCTTCACGACACCCCAACAACCTGACAATGCCCCCATCACAGACCTCAACT
Organism: Pseudonocardiaceae bacterium; assembly: GCA_050699575.1. Classification (GTDB taxonomy): domain Bacteria; phylum Actinomycetota; class Actinomycetes; order Mycobacteriales; family Pseudonocardiaceae. The sequence continues at coordinate 671 of JBOHFG010000004.1, read as the reverse complement.
ACAAGCAGATCAAGCGCCTTGGAGGCCTGATCAACGAGTACGAGCCCGCAGCATGAAACCGCAGATCAGCATCCGTGTCTGAGTTCTGGAACCCGACACGGCTGTAGGTAGATCACCAGGCTCCCAGGGGCCTGCTTATTTGAGGATGTTGACCGCACGGGCGATGACCAGAGCCAGGGTGACCAGCGAGACCAAGGATTGCCCGAGCATGGTCAGCTTGGCCCACCGCGACAATGGCATGACGTCGGTCGGGCTAAAGGCGGTGGCGTTGGTAAACGAGAGGTAGAGGTAGTCAACGAACTGCGGTTCCCACTCGGGGTGGGCGAGGTCGGGGTTTTGCATCTACACGAATTGGAAATCGGGCAGCACACGCCGAGCATGGGCGCAGGCAGCCGGTCCGCCCCGGTCGAACTGCCAATACCACACAGCGAAGGCGATAATGTTGGTCAGCCAGATCCCCACCCCGGTGGACAGCAGAGCACCGGCGTCGTTGCCTTCGGTGCCGCGAACCAAGCCCAGGATCAGCAGGGTCGCCGACCACGCATTGGCCAGGCTGAGCAACCCGGTCAAGGTCAGGCTGGCTACCCGCAGCGCGGGGGATTCCCGATTGAACCGGACCGGACTGGCGACGATCAACCCGATCAGCATGACCAATTCCAGGCCGGGCAACA
>JBOHFG010000003.1:0-6298 GCA_050699575.1 Pseudonocardiaceae bacterium | reverse complement strand
ACTCGAACTCCCAACCTTCTGATCCGTAGTGCGAAGTTCACCCGATAGGAGTAGTACTACCTGGCATTCCGCTTGCCATGGTTGCGCCGCCGATGCCCCAAAAGTACGTGGAGGACTGCGGTTAATGGACAGTCCAATGGACAAGATCCATCTCTGGGGTCCCGCGTGCCGTACGGTCGCAGACTCCACCTCCGTGCAGCGGTCCGCCCAACGCTTCCCGCAGCCGCAGGACGACGTGCGCGTGTACCTGAACCCCGCAGAACACCCGTTCTGTTTGTTCCACCCCGGCGCCTAACTACATCGGCCCAGTACTCACCCCCGAGGGCCTCGAGTGAAACGAAAGCTTGGACATTGACGCCGACGTCATCAGCGACGAAGACCGCTACACCGAAATCCCCCCTACGCCGAACCTCGCCGCGCTGGGCACCGGACGTGACCGAGGCCTTGTAGCGGCGCCTCATGTGATGCGGCGGCGCCGCAGGAACGGATCCTCCAGCGCCGGCGCTAGGTAACCGGCGTCGGAGCGCGATAGCGTGACACCAGGGGCGACGATCTCGTCGATCTGGTCCAGCACATCTGTCGAGAGCACCACGTCCGCCGCGCCGAGCTGCGACTCCAGGTGCTCCATGGTGCGCGGACCGATGATCGGCGCGGTCACCGCCGGGTGCTGCAGGACGAACGCCAGCGCCAGGTGAATCAGCGAGATACCGGCCTTGTCGGCAAGCCCGGCCAGCGCGTCGGCGGCCTCGAACTTGCGCTGGTTGGCCGGGTCCGAAAGGTCGTATATGCCCGGCAGCATCTGGGCGCGCCGCGACGTCGGGATGTCCTGGTCCTTGCGGTACCGCCCGGTCAGCCACCCGCCGGCCAGCGGGCTCCACGGCAGCACACCCATGCCGTAGCGCTGCGCGACGGGCAGCAGGTCGGCCTCAACGCCTCGCACGAGTAGGGAGTACGGCGGCTGCTCAGTGACAAACCGGCCGAGGCCGCGCCGTTCCGACACCCACTGTGCCTCGACGACCTCATGCGCCGGGAACGTCGAGCAGCCGAACGCGCGGATCTTGCCCTGATGCTGCAGGTCGGTGAGCGCCGCGAGGGTCTCCTCGACGTCGGTGTGCCGATCCGGGCGGTGCACCTGGTAGAGGTCGATCCAGTCAGTACCCAGGCGGCGGAGGCTGTTCTCAACCTCGCGCACGATCCAGCGGCGTGAGTTGCCGCGCTTGTTCGGGTCGCCGCCGGACTGGCCCATCGGGACATCCATCGGACCGTGGAACTTGGTGGCCAGTATGATGTCGTCGCGGCGGCTGCCGGCGAGCGCCTTGCCCACGATGACCTCCGACTCGCCCTGCGAGTAAATGTCGGCGGTGTCAATGAAGTTGATCCCGGCGTCCAGTGCCCGGTGGATGATCGCGATCGAGGTGTCGTGGTCGGGTTCGCCCCACGCGCCGAACATCATCGCACCCAGACACAGCGGGCTGACCTGCATTCCGGAACGTCCAAGGCTGCGGAATTCCATGTCTTCGAGCATATGCTCGAAGACATGTCCGCGCGCCGCGCGTTTTCTCAGACTCAGGCGTGGTTGGTGTGCGGCCCGCGCCGGGCGCACACGATCGCCGCCCCGGCCTGGCCTTACGCTCATGCCATGATCGAGTAAATGAAGCGCGGTCATCGACTGCCCGGTGGACCGTACTCGCCTCTGTGATGGACGTCGAGCGATACCAGCGGGTCGACATGGAGATCGAGCCGGTCGGACGGGTGCGCAGGATGCGACCGAGATCGAGTTCTTCTTCCGGCTGAGACTAGGCCGACATCCGGGTGCTGGCCCGAAAACCGGCGCGGCCGCTCGGGCTCACTCGTGTGTAGTGCTCGCGCGGTGGAGTGTGCCGGTAGCCGAGGACGCTGGCACCGATGCAAACGGCTGGACCGCGCACGAAGTCACCGCCCACCTCGCCGCCGCGGTGGCTGAAGTCACCCGCCACCTGCTGCGCTATCTCGCCGGTGACCTGGTGCCCCAGACCCGTACCTTCGAGGAACGCGAGCCGCCGTATCGGGCACTGAGCGACGCTGATCTGCTCCGTCGCCTCGAGGTCGAAGAGGAACGGGCACGCTCGGTGATTGCGCAGGCCTTGGCCCGCGACCCCGACGCGGTGATCCCATGGACCGGGCGTCGGATGGTGGTCGCGAAGTTCCTGCCACATCTACGCAACGAGTTCGCCGTCCACCGCTGGGACTTCGTCGGCGACGACGACATCAGCACCGAACTGCTCGCTCAGTCCGATCTGACCGAGCACGCCGTCGGTGTGCTCGGTCAGATTCTCCTGCGCCGCGGCCGGGCCCATGACCCAACTCCAGACGAGGATTTCACGTCCGCCTACGCGCCGCGAACACTCCCGACGTGCGTCTCGTCGTTGAAGCCGGCCAGGCAGGCCTACACCGGACCGAGGACCAAGACGACGAACCATATGTCCAGCTCGACCCGGCCGCCCGTACCTTGGTCATCTGGGGCCGCCGGCTCGACCAGCGAGGACGATTCCGCAGCTACCTTGCGCAACCCAAGCCTCAACCGGCTCCAGGCGCTGCTCTCGGGATATTGATCCGCTCGCGCTATCGAAGCAATCCCGCCGTCCTGTAACGGGATCGGCTTGCGACACATCCGTGAGAGGGATCTGGGCAGCGTAGGGCTGGGTGGGCGGGCCGGACGGACACGACAGCAGAGGTGTATCTGCCTGCGCGGATGCTGGCGGGGTGTCGATGGCGTGTATATCCGGAAGTCAGTGTTCGCGGATGTGATCAGAGCTCGATTCGTGAGCCCATCACGACGGTGCGGTCGACGGGCAGTTTGAAGTAGGTGGCGGGTGTGGCGGCGTTGTGCGAGAGCCCGATGAAGAGGCGTTTGCGCCAGGTGCCCATGCCCGGGCGACGGCTGCGCTCGATGGTGATACGGGAGAGGAAGTAGTACGCGTTGTCCGGGTCGAGGTCGAGCTCGCCGGACAATCCGCGGGCCTGGCGCAGCACCGCGGGGATGTCCTGGTCGTCCTGGAAGCCGAAGCGGGCCGAAAGGTGCACGATCCCGTCGTCGGCGTGGCCGAGCTCGTCGATCGTCAGCTGTTCCGCGTGCGGGACGTGCGGCACGTTCTCCGACGTGACCGAGATGATCACGACACGCTCGTGCAGAACGTGGTTGAACTCAACGTTCGCACGCAAGGCGAGCGGGGTGGTGCGGTTCGTCGGGTGCGGGAAGACCGCGGTGCCCGGCACCCGGGCGATGCCCTTGGCGTGCAGTCGCTCGACGAACTCGGGGAGCGGGCCCTCAAGCTCGACGCGCCGTGCGGTGATGATGCGCCGGCCGCGCTGCCAGGTGGTCATCACCGTAACGACGATCGCCGCGATCAACAGCGGCAGCCAGCCGCCGTGCGTGACCTTGGTGAGGTTGGCGCCGAGATAGATCAGTTCGACGCCGCCGAAGACCACCGCCACGAGCACGAGCTTCCACCGCGCCCAGTGCCACGCCGCCGCGGCGTACATGAGGAACAGCGTGGTGGTCAGCAGCAGGGTGCCGGTCACCGCGAGGCCGTAGGCCGTGGCCAGGCTCGCCGACGACCGGAACGTCACAATGAGCACCAGGACGCCCCCGAACAACAGCCAGTTCACCGCGGGCACGTAGATCTGACCGCTCTCCTGCGTGGAGGTCTGCCGCACGGTGAGATGGGGCAGGAAGCCCAGCCGCACCGCTTGCCGTGACACCGAGAACGCCCCGGAGATCACCGCCTGCGACGCGATCACCGTGGCGAACGTGGCCAGCACGACGAGCGGAAGCTGCGCCCAGCTCGGTGCGAGGAGGTAGAAGGGGTTGGTGACGGCGCGGGGGTCGTCGAGGATCAGCGCCGCCTGCCCGAGGTAGTTGATGATCAGTGCGGGGAGCACCATGACGAACCAGGCCACACGGATCGGGCGCCGCCCGAAGTGGCCCATGTCGGCGTAGAGCGCCTCGGCGCCGGTGATCACCAGCACCACCGCGCCCATCGCGATGAACGCAGTGTAGGGGTGGTCGGCGACGAACGAGACGACGTAGGTCGGTGACAGCCCGACCAGCACACCCGGGCGGGCGATGATGTGCGGCAGCCCGAGCACGGCGAGCGTGACGAACCAGATCACCATCACGGGACCGAATAGCCGGCCGACCCGGTGGGTGCCCCAACGCTGCGCCGCGAACAGCAGCGCGAGGATGGCGATGCCGATCGGCAGCACAGCCCCGGCGAGGCCCGGCCGGGCCACCTCGAGGCCCTCCACGGCGGAGAGCACGGAGATAGCCGGCGTGATCAGTGAGTCGCCGTAGAACAGCGACGCGCCCAGCACACCCAGCGCCAGCGCGACCGCCGCACGCCGCACAGTGGTGCCCGACACCCCGCGGACCAGCGCGGCGAGCGCCATGATGCCGCCCTCGCCGTCGTTGTCCGCCCGCAGGATGAACGTCACGTACTTCAGTGTGACGACGAGCGTGACCGACCAGAAGATCAGCGAGACGATGCCGTAGACGTCGTCCGGAGTGGGACTGACCGCGTTGTTGTCGATCGAGAACACCGTCTGCACCGCATAGAGCGGACTGGTGCCGATGTCACCGAACACGATTCCCAGCGCCCCGAGCGCGAGCCCGAACAGCCCCCCACCGTGCACGGCCGGGTGGTCGGGGTTGCCCCCACCCCTGGCCCGCACCGCCGCGGGGGTCGGCTCGGCGGGCTCGTGCGCACCCGCCAGCTGGGCGGCCGCCTGGGCATCGGTCACCTGCCCAGTCTGCACCGTGCGCGCCGGCGCACTCACGATCTGGCGACCAGGGCATCAACTCCGATCTTTTGCGTCGCAGGAGGATCCTCCACCGGCACGGGCAGATGTCGGGACAAACCAATGTTGGGCGGAGCTGGTCGTGCGTCTTCAGAAACGGCTCCGCATTACTCTTCATGTCCATGCCGCGTCAGGGACGTGAGCCGGAAGGGGTGTGGGTGGTGGATGAGACCGGGTTCGTCAAAGCGGGGTCGGGCCTTCGTGGGCGGCGATTCGGTTCAACTTTACCGTGGCACGATTGAGCTGCCCGCGGTCCACGTCGGAGACCTGACAACGATGCTGTACAGAAAGTCGTCACCGGTAGCTTTGAGTGTCGCCTTTAATTGTTGCCACGGAATTCTCCACGGAGCACTAGGGGATCAGCGCGCTAAATGAGCTGTGGCGTGAGCATCCCAATGATAGGAATGGTTGACGCGCTGTATCGCGATGCAGGATGCGGACGTGAGAACCAGCCGGGTCGGGTCGGGTCGGGTCGGCATTTTTTGCGGACATGATCTCTACTACGCGCGATGATTCCGCGGGCTGTTCATGTAGGCTATACTGAGGTGAGGCTGGCAATTGTCTGCGGTTTCTGGGGCGTGGTTGGTCCCCAGAAACCGGCGATAACTTCCTGAATCTCGGATTGAATGGTGCATATCGGTTCAGTCGGGTTTGGTAAAGGGCGATAGCTTCGGGTCGGATGGTGGCGTGTGGAAGGTCAGGGTCGGCGGCGGGATTTTGGCGAGTCGTCGGCTGGCAGCCTCGATGATGGCATCATGGTCGGCGTCGGATACTTCGTCAATGAAGCCGATACCCTGCATGGTGATGTGTAGCCACGGGATACGTACCAAGTCGAGACCCGGTACATCGCGCAGTGCCTCGTGGTACTCGGCGACCAGGCGGTGAAGGTCGTGCCGGCCTCAAAGGTCAGATGCCACGTGTAGAACGGTCGGCCGAGGCGGTGTCCGGGTCGCCAGTACCAGGGGCTGCGAAGCTGAGTCGCGTGCTCGGTGCAGGAATCGAGCATCAGCTAGACCTCGCTGGCCGCGCTGGGTTCCTCGGGCTCCTCAGTCAGCTCTGCACGGGGCAGGGCATGCTGATTGGGGTGCAGGGCCGCGTCCTCGGTAGCCGAGCGTGACGTTCGTCCGGGCCGCCATGTTGTCCTGTATCTGCTGGCGCAGCCCGGTCGCGGGGCACGCTCGTCGCGTCCTCGGGACCTGCTTCCTGCGAGTGCGGGGACATGTGTGGACGCGAGTTAATGGACAGCGTGATGAACAAAGATCCACATGCGTTATCTAATTCGATCTTGTTCGATTGCTTCACCGCTGGCCAGAGGCGGTATAAATAATAATTTTGGCGCGCCCGGAGAGACTCGAACTCCCAACCTTCTGATCCGTAGTCAGATGCTCTATCCGTTGAGCTACGGGCGCCTGTTCAATTATCGGCCAGCATAAAAAACTGACCGCCTGCGGAGGCTCCGGGA
>JBOHFG010000002.1:0-9327 GCA_050699575.1 Pseudonocardiaceae bacterium | reverse complement strand
CAGCCTCGAAGACGAACTGCTGCCCCCGCGGGAACACCACCCGGATCTTCTCCAGCACACCGGTAGTGCTGCGCTTCAGGCGGAACCCGAAGCTGACCGGCAGGAAGCCCGCCTCGAAAACCGGTTCGAGGACAATCTTCGCCGCCTGCTGCGCCACCCGGTCGCGTACCGTCGGAATGCCCAGCGGCCGTGTGCGGCCGTCCGGTTGGGGGATCTCCACCCGCCGCACCGGCGACGGACGATAGGTCCCCGTGCGGAGGTCCCGGGCCAGCTCGCCGAGCATCCGCCCGGCCCCGTAGTCCTCCACCACCGCCAGGATCACCCGATCGACCCCAGCCGCGCCACGATTCGCCCGTACCCGCTCCCACACCTCCCACAGCACGTCACTGCGGTGGATCCGGTCATACAGGGCGTGGAAACGCCGACCCTCAGACTGCTTGGCCGCAGCCCATAGCTTGCGCCTGAGTTCTCGCACCTTGCCCACCGGCGCTAACCGATGCAACACAACGGGCCTAGACTGCCCACCAAGGTGATTGGACCGGGCGGTCCCGGTCATGCCCCCGCGCTTACCGCCTCCGCTTGCGTGATCGAAGCCGGGGCCCTTCCCGTGCACCGCGTTGCTCACGGCGATCACCGGTACTACGACCCCGTCGGACTCCCGCTGCGCTCCACCAGATTTCACCATTAGCTTATACCGGTGATCTTCGCTGACAAGGCTACACAGACGGGTCTCTCCAGTTCCGGACCAGACCGTGCGCACGTGCCGCTCCCCATACCCCGGAAGGACCCACCAGACTGACCCCGGAACAGGGCCTGGCAGACACGGCCTTCGCCGTGACATGAACGGCTCAGCTCCCCCGTTGTGAATTTGACGAGGCTGCAGGACTCACACCTAGTAGTGCTACGGCCCGCGCGCTTGCTCCCTCCGAAGAGGCTCTTCACACCCCGCTCAGCCCGCCGCGTCTCCACCACAAACCAGGGCCCACTACCCGGCGCTCCGGTACCTACCGGGACGGGACTCACACCCGCTGGCCTGATCCAGCTTCCAGGACGCACCATGGCCGCCAACCCTAGAGGGTGGCAGCGGGGGTGGCAGCCCGACAAGCTGGCCGCGGGCCACTTCCTGCGGTCGTTCTGGGCACCGCTGCCACAGTGTGCCGTGCACCAGGATGAGGACCCCGGAATCCCGGGGCTCCGGCCAGGGGTCATGCGGCAGGGGGGTACAGCGCTGTGGAGCCCGCGCGATTCGTCATCGTCCGCATCAGTGCCTGCGGGGAGGTCTCCCTGCGTGACGGTGACGCAGGCGGTGACGCCGTCAGCCTGCCGTCCCGGGACGCCGTCCCCCTGATGGACGCGATCACCGCCGCATTCGCCCGGGCTAGTTCCCCCGCACCCGGCCGGTGGCCGGGCGGGCTGGTGCACTGCGTGGCCTGCTACGGCTCCCTGGCCGCCGGTCTGCCACCCACCAGCCCCGGGGGAACCTGCGGGGCCACCGGCACCAGACCACCCGGCCACCGAGACCCGCCCACGGCCCCCTGCCGCGACGTCCACGGCAGGGGGCCGTGGCGATGAGCGGCGGCCGCTTTGGGCGCCGCGACCGGGCGGGGTCCTTGCCTGGCACCCGGCAGAGCGGGGGGCGCTACCCCTGGGGACTGTGGGTGCCTGATTCGCTGTCCGCTACCACGATCCTGGCTGGCCGCCGGCTGGGCTGCCCCGTCCCGCTTCCTGCTCCCGGCGGCCCGCCGGACCCCCTGCTGCTCTGGTGGGAGATCGGTGGGTGCGGGGCAGCCGCGGTTGCGGTGGGCACACTGCCCTGGCGATGGGCCACCTGCACCTGCTGCACCCCGCCCCCGTCCACCTCGCCAGCACGGGAACGCACGCCCGGGCGCTGTGCGGTCCAGCCAATACCCGCTGACGGTCTCACCCTCACCCACGGCCCGGCCAGAACGCTATGCATAACCTGCGTGACCGGTATCCCCACCGGGATGCCCGGACCCCAACCCGGGGGCACCGCCCCCTGAACCGCCGGCCGGGCGCTGGTGGCGCCGCTGACCCCCCGCTGCGGCGCCACCAGCGCCCGGGCCGGCCACCAACCCCGGAGGGACGCGATGAGTGATGATCCAGCTGGCCAGGTCGGCCCTGGGTGGTATCAGCGGGCGGGTGTGCGGGAGATCCTGGCGGGGTGGGATATCGCGGCCCTGTACCGGGTGCTCCAGGATGAGGCCGGGCTCAGCCAGCGCCAGATCGCGGCCCGCACCGGGCAGCAGCAGTCGGAGGTGGCCGAGATCCTCTCCGGCCGCCAGGTGGAGAACCACCGGCTGCTGCGGCGCATCGCCGCGGGCCTGGACGTCACGCCGGAGATGATGGGCCTGTCCCGGTGGGGCCCGGAGGGCACTTATCACGGGCCGCAGGGCGGTTACCCTGACGGGGGCGGGGGCACGGTCGATCGCAGCCCGGAGGGGGTGCGCGCGGACATGCTGCGCCGGCACCTGGTTGCGCTGGGCATGGTGGTCCTGACCGGCCAGCCACTGCGATACCGGGAACTGCGGGAGCTGCCCGGCGCCACGCCGGGACCGGTGCCACTGCCCTCGCGGATCTGCGGGGTCCACGTAGCGAAGGTGCACGACCTGCGCCAGCAGCTCACCAGACTCAGCCGCGCCCACGGCTCCGACCCGGAGATGAGCGGCGCGGCGGTGCGCTGGGCACGGCGGCTGCTGGGCGTGCCCAGCGCAGAGCCGGTCACCCAGGCACTGCGGGTGGCGGTCGCGGAGCTGGAAATCCAGGCCGGGTTCGCCGGGTTCGACGCCGGCCTCTACGCCCACACCACCCACCACTGGACGCGGGCCCTCCAGCTCGCCACCCACGCCGGTGACACCTACCTGCAGGCCCTGGCCCTGGCCTATGCCGGGCTGGCCACCGTGGAACACGGCCACCCCAGTGACGGGCTGAAACTGCTGCAGTGCGCCCAGGCCAAAGCGTGGGACATCCCCCCAGGCGACGAGCGCGCGGTGGCGCGGAGCACGCGGGCAGCCGTGAAAGCCTGTATACTCGCCGACTCAGCCCTCGCACTGGAGCGTCTCGGTGACCAGACGGCCGCCGACCAGGCACTGAGCGAGTCACACCAGCTCTGGACACCCAGCCACACCGACACCAACGGTGATCTGGACGCGGTAGGCACCCAGCTGCAGCTCGCCCGCGGGCAGCTGGACACCGCGCAGCAGTCCGCGACGGCCTCGGTGCGGCGCTGGGAGAACGTCACCAACCAGCGCGCCAGCACGATGACCGGCATCCTGCTGGCCACCGTCCACGTCCGGGCCGGCGAACACGACGGCCTGCAGCTGGCCCGGATGACCCGCCAGATCATCACCACCAGGATATGACCCCCACCTTCTCACCCACCAACCCTTTTAAGAGGCGCCTGAGAACCGAGAGCCTGACGCTCCCGACACGGCCGAGGGCGAGTGTGGTGGTCGCGGTGCGGGGCAACGGCGCGGCGCTACCCGGGTTGGTCGCGGCGCTCGTCGGACAGGATGTCGCGGTCGGTGACGTCGAGCTGGTCGTGGTGGACAACCACACCCGACCGCAGGCACTTAGGGTGTTCGTCGAGAACACACCGGTGCCCGCTCGAGTTGTCCATGAACCGCTGCCGGGGTTGAGCCGGGCTCGCAACACCGGTATCCGCGCCGCTCGCGGTGACTACGTGCTGATCACCGACCCTGACGCGCGGCCAGCGACGAGCTGGGTTCGCCGGCTGGTGGCCGCGTTGGAGCACACCGGTGCCTACTGCGCCGGGGGCAGGGTCGAGCCACGGTGGACCGGGACGCGACCACCGTGGCTGGATCGGCGGGTGGCGCGACTGTTCGTGCCCCCGGTGTGGCCGGATCGGGTCTCACCGCTGGTGGCACCGTACTGGCTGGTCGGGTGCAACCTGGGCTTCCGCCGTGATCCGTTGCCGTGTTTTGACGAGCGGTTCGGGGTGCGGGGGCGACGTCACCTGTCCTGTGAGGATCTGGAGATCGTCATCCGCGCCCAGCGGGCCGGGTTGGCGGTGGTCGTGGTCCCGGACGCGGTGGTGGCGCGGGCGATCCATCCCGCCGACCGACGGGTGACCGCGCTGGTGGGTCGGGCGTTCTGGCACGGGGTGTCCATCGCCCGGCTGGTGAACGCGCATCCCGACACTGAGATCTACGACAGCGACCGGGTCCGCGACGCGCTGCGATCGTTGCGCCCGGCGAGTTGGCTGCCGACGCTGACCGACGTGGCGCGCATCGCCGGGCTTCGGGCCGAATCCATCAGGCTCGCGGTGCGGGCCGGCCGTCACCGGCGGGTCAGCGCGCGATGACCACGCAAACCAGGCGATGGAGCCGATTGCGGGTGGTGGTCGTGTTCGACACGGCGGGGTTCCTGGGGTCGCTGCCGCTGACCGGGGCCGCCGTGCGCACCCTGCACCTCAACCGGCACCTGCACGCCCTGGGTTGCCCGACGACGGTGCTGCTGTGCGACCTCAACCCGCGCTCCCACCCGACCGGCACCTGGCCGCTGCCGGTGCGGTACCTGCCCTACGACGCCCTCTACGAGCGCACCGGCCCACTGTTCGCCCTGGTGCGTGGGCTGACGCCGGAGGTGCTGGTGATGTCCAACACCCAGCTCGTGGTGCGCTACGGCCGGGCGCTGGCCGAGGCGAGCGGCGCCCGATTGGTGTATGAGATGCACGACGACGAAGCCGCGCTGTTGCGCTCGATCGGTGCCGAGCACCGGCAAGCGGCGCTGCTGCAGGCGGCGGCCATCACCGCCGCGGACGGGGTGGTCGCGTTCACTGACCGCGACGCCACCCGCGCCCGCGCGCTGGGGGCCCGCTCGGCGCATGTCGTGCCGTGTGGGGCCGAGCCCGGCCCGCCACCCCACCAGCACCATCGGTCCGGTGGGGTGGCATTCGTCGGGAACCTGTATTACGAGCCCAACCTGCGTGCGGTCCGCTACCTGCACCACACCCTGGCCCCCCGTTTGGCGCCCGGCACGGTGATCGACGTGTTCGGCCGCTATCCACGTGATGCCCGGGGCCTGGCCGATCGGGTGCGGCTGCGGGGGCCGGTGGCGGATCTGCGGGCGGCGCTGGTCACCGAGCGGGTGGGGATAGCCCCGCTGGACTGCGGTGGTGGCATGAAGCTGAAGGTGCTGGACTACCTGGCCGCAGGTCTGCCCGTGGTGGGGACACCGGAGGCGTTCGTCGGCTTCGCCGCCCCGGAGCGCTTCGCGCTGGTCTGCGCCACAGTGACGATGAGCGATCTGCCGACGCTGGTCGAGGAACTGCTCACTGACCCGTGCCTGCGGCGTCGGCTGGGTCACACCGGCCGGCGACTGGTCGAGCGGTGCTACTCGTGGCGCGCGATGGCCCAGCTCGCCCGCGACGCTTACGCTGCCATCCTCGACTCATACTCCCACCCCGGCGTGGCCCGCACCGCCCAGCTGGTGGAGTTGGCAGGCCAACCCCCGTACTGGTTGCACGAATGGCGTGGCCGTGGCCACCCCGAACAGAAGGGCAGGACCAGCGTGGCGGAGGGCACCGGCGGCCAGCAGTGGGCCACGATCGTGGTCGGCGCGCTCGCCGAGGCGATCGACTGTGCTCGGCTGGCCGCCGAGTCCGCTCTGGATACCGTCTTCGCCGACCGGGCGATCGTGGGCTACGGCGGCCGGTCGATGGTGTTCCTCGCGCCGGAAACCGTACTGAAGGTGTACACCCACCGGCCCAGTGAACGCCTGCACCGGGAGATCACCGGCCTGACACTCGCCAGGCGAGCGCCGGGCCTGCGCATTCCCGTGGTGCTGGGCCACGACGATATCCCCGGTTCGCTGGCCTGGATGTCGGCGACCCGGCTGGCCGGCACTCAGGCCACCGAGCCGGCCTGGCAAGGCCCCGGCACCACTGAGCTGCTCGGCCGGACGGCCGCCCGGCTGCACTCGCTGCCCGCTGACGCGCTGGGCGATCTGCCGGAGTTCACCCGGCGCCTGCGGGACCTGCCCGTGAGTGACGCCGATGCCTACCAGGCGGGCACGAGGCTGGCGCGGGCACTGACCGCGGTCGAGAGCGAGCACCTGAGCGGGTGTGCCCGCGGGTTCGTCCACGGCGACTTCTCCGCCCGCAACGTGCTCCTCGCCCCCGACCAGCCACCCGGGATGATCGATTTCGAGGGCTGCGGGCACGGCTGCCGCTATGAGGACCTCGCCACGCTGGTGATGCAGGACGGCCTGCTCGGCGCCCGCGACATCCGCGGGCTGCTGGCCGGCTACACCGCCGAACGCACCGCACTCGGGCACGTCGACCCGGAGGTGGATCGCCGGCATCTGCTGTTCCACCTGGCGTGGCGGGCCCGCTGGATTCTGCAGTGGGCCGTGGAGATCGACCAACCACTGGCCTCGCGAGTCACCGCCCTGGCACCGCGCCTGCTCGCCGGCCTGACCGGGCAACACGAAGCCGACCCGATGGCCCCCGGCAGTGCGGAGCTGTGGTGACGCTGCAGGTGTGCAGCCCGATACCAGGGCGTGTACTGCCGCTGAGCGAGGTTGCCGACCCGGCGTTCGCCCGTGGCATGGTCGGCCCTGGGGTGGCCCTCGACCCGGAACGTGCCGTCGGTGCGGCGGTGGCCCCGGTAGCCGGCGCAGTGGTGATGCTGCACCCACACGCCTTCGTCGTCGCCACCGCCGACGGCGCCGCCGTCCTGGTCCACCTGGGCATCGACACAGTCACGCTACGGGGGCAGGGTTTCATCCCGCACGTAGTCCAGGGCGAGACCGTGCGCACCGGCCAACCGGTGATCAGCTGGAACCCGGCCGCGGTGCAGGCCAGCGGACGGTCGCCGCTATGCCCGGTGATCGCCCTAGATGCCACCGCCGCGCAGCTGCTGTGGCGCCATGGACCAGGCCCGATTCCCGTGGGAGATCCGTTGTTTGACTGGCGGCGCTGAGGCCGGCGCGGACCTGGTGAAGAGGGAGGGATCCGGTGCTCGTGCTTGAGGGCAGCCCGGGCGCGGGTAAGACCACGCTGCTCGGGCGCCTGCTGGAGTCACTGCCCGAGAAGCTGATCGTGTTCCCCGAGGCTCAGCCACCAGCCACGCTCTCCGGCGATGCCCAGGTCGCGCGGGCACTGCTGTCCGAGGACCGCGCCCGCATCGAGGGCGCCACGCGCCTGCACGCACTGCACCCCGATCTGGTAGTGGCCAGCGACCGATGCCACATCGGCGTCCTCGCCTACCGCTACGCGCTGGTCACCACAGGCCGCGCCCCACGTCAGGTCTTCGACCACGCTCTCGCTATCGCCGATGAGTTCGACCTCGGCGAAGGGCACCGATCCGACACCGTTGTCATCCTGCGGCTCGACCCCGCCCAGTCCCGTCACCGTCGAGCCGCGCACGCCCACGATCAGCGCTTCCGGCTCTGGTACGACCCCGGGTTCTTGGCGGCCTACAACACCTTCCTCGATCATCTGCACCGCTGGACGTACGTAGGGGCCGGCTGGACCGTGTGCGACGCCGCCGACCCGGCGAGCTGGCCATCCCTGCTCCCCAGTGTGGACCCAGCCGCTACCAGACCCAGGCGATCTGGGCGGGCTTCCCGCTGGGGCCCCCACGCGGATGGCCGCCAGGCGCCGCACGCGTGCGGCTGCACCGAGCCCCGCTCCGCGGTCGTAACCAGTCACGGCGTGCCCACCCGCCTGTACACCAGCGCCATCCACCGCTACGCCAACACCAGGACCCACTGCCTGCGCGACGCCCAGGAGATCACCGAGGATTGGCTCGCCGCCCACGCACACCGAGTGGGAAGGCATCGGTGATGGCCCACCAGCCCAGCGACGCCGCGACGACCCGTCAACTCCTCACCGCGCTGGCCACCCCACCCACCGGTGACGTGGCCCAGACCTGGGCCAAACAGCTGGGCGACACTGCGCTCACCATCCAGGCCTTCCTCCTCGACGCGGAGTCCTCGGCCAGCGAGACGGTGCCGTTCACCGTCCTGCACCAGTGGCGCACCACCCTGGACACCCACCTGGAGGGGATGCGGGAGGCCGACGCCGAGTTGTGGCGGCGGCACCGGCAGCCCGGTACGTGGCTCGACGCGCTGCTACGGCTGCGCTCGATCATCTCCCACATCGTCAGCAAGGCTTACTGGGACGAGCTCACCGACATCCGCTACGCCAACATCGACATCACCCGTTACCTCTGGGGCGCCCGATGACCCCCCGCGACAAGTTCACCACCACCGCCACCGCGCTGCTGCCCCACCTCGGCGGGACCACGAACATCACCTCGGTCGTGCACTGCGTCACCCGGCTGCGATTCACCCTCATTGACCGGAGCGTGATCGAGGAGACCGCCCTGCTCACCCACCCCGCCGTACTCGGCCTCCTCGACACTGACACTTTCCAGGTGATCGTCGGCCCCTACGCCGCCGCACCCCTGACCGAGGCGTTCACTCGACTGCTCGACCAGCACGACCCACCCATGCACTCTCGCGACTGATCCAGAATGGAGGGTTCCGGCCATGGTGCTCGTCGGAACGTTCACCGTGGCGAACGCGCACGGCCTGCACGCCAGGCCGGCCTCGCGGCTGGTCCAGGCCGTGCGCCTGCTCGATGCGCGCGTCCGCGTGCGCAACCTCACGACAGGCTCGCCGTGGGTGTCTGCGGCGAACCTGTCGACGGTACTCACCCTCGGCGCGCTGCCCGGCCACGAGATCGAGGTGCAGGCCGTCGGACCTCGGGCGTGGGCGGCGCTGGACCACGTTCTCGCCCTCGCGGCGCATGGCTTCGACGATCCAGCTGTGCCCACCGACGCGCCCAAGGTGATGTCACCACAGGGGCGGCGTTCACCGATTGGCGCCTCGCCCGGGATCGGCATCGGCCCGGCCTGGTCGAGGAGCCTCGCGCCCATCACCGTCACCGACGCTCACACCGATGACCCCGCAACCCAGTGGCGTCGGCTCACGCGGGCCCTGGCCACCGTCCGCCGCGACATCCAGCGGCTTCGAACCCGAGTGGTCCACGAGATGGGCGAGGCCGACGGCACGATCTTCGATACCCATCTGCTGCTTCTGGACGACGCGGACCTGATGGACGAGGTCCGCTCACGAGTAGACGCCGGGCAAGCGGCCGCTGCGGCCTGGTCAGCGACCATCACCCGGATCGGCACCGAACTCGACGCCATCCCGGACCCGTACCTGCACACCAGGGCAGCTGACCTCACTGCGGTCGGCGACCAGGTGCTCCGCGCCCTGCTCGGCGTGGCCAGCGAAAACACCGGGATGACCGGCGTGCTGCTCGCCGCCGATCTCACC
>JBOHFG010000001.1:0-3782 GCA_050699575.1 Pseudonocardiaceae bacterium | reverse complement strand
CCTTCGGTGCCCCGGGCTCGCGGATGTATCGCAGTGGTGATGTGGTGTGCTGGACCCCTGAGGGTGAGCTGCGGTTCCTTGGGCGGGCTGATGAGCAGGTCAAGATCCGGGGCTTCCGGATCGAGCCCGGTGAGATCGAGACCGTGCTGGCCACCCACCCGAGTGTGGCCAGTGTCGCCGTGATCGCCCGGGAAGACGAACCCGGCCGCAAACGGCTCGTCGCCTATATCGTGGCGAAAGCTGATCAGGCCATAGACTCGGTCGGACTACGGACACACACCGCCGCGGTGTTACCCGACTACATGGTCCCGTCGGCGTTCGTGACACTGGATGTACTGCCACTGAACCCGAGCGGAAAGTTGGATCGGCGAGCCCTGCCCGCGCCGGAACTCGACGTATCATCCGGTGTGAATTATGTACCGCCACGCACCACCGTCGAGCAGGTACTGGTCGACATCTGGACCCATGTTCTTGGAGCCGAGCGGGTCGGGATTGAGGACAACTTTTTCGAACTCGGTGGGGACTCTATTCTGAGTATTCAGGTGGTGTCGCGGGCTCGGGCGGCCGGGCTGCGGTTGACAGCTAAAGATATTTTTCTGAGGCAGAGTATAGCCGCGCTTGCGGTGGGGTTGGCAGAATTGGCGCCTGATGAGGTGGATGACTGTGTGGTTGCTGGCCCGGTGTTGCTGACACCGATTCAGCAGCGGTTTTTCGAATCGACTGGGGACTACCCAAACCACTTTAATATGTCAATGTTCGTGGAGTTGTCCGAAAATCCCGACATAGCTGCATTGGCGGGGTCGGTGGATGCACTGGTGGGTCACCATGAGGCATTACGCATGCGGTTTGAGTGCATCGACGGTCATTGGCGTCAGGATGTTGCTAGCGTTGCAGAGTCCGGTGAGGTGGTCGCGTGCTGTGATCTTTCTGGGTTGAATGCTGAGCAGCAACAGATCGCGATGGAGAACACCGCGCTCAGGGCCCAGACTGGCTTGGACCCCACCAACGGGCCGCTGTTGCGTGCGGTGTTGTTCACTATGGGCTCCGGGCAGGCGTCCCGGTTGTTGCTCACCGCGCATCACCTGGTGACAGACGGAGTGTCCTGGCGGATTCTGCTGGAGGACTTGGAAACAGCTTACCGGCAGCTCTGCGCGGACCAGCCGGTGGCATTGCAACCGGTGGGAACCTCGTTCAGGCAGTGGGCGCACCGGTTAGCCGGGCACGTCGGATCCGGTGGGATGGATGAGGATCTCGCGTACTGGAATGATGTGACGGCCAACGCGAGGCCTGATCTCCCGGTGGATCGAGCCGGATCGAACACGATGAAGTCGAGTCGCACGGTGTCGGTAAGACTGAGCCGACCCGATACCGATGCGTTATTGCGCCAGGTGCCCGCAGTGTACCGGACTCAGGTCAATGATGTGTTGCTGGCTGCGTTGGGTCGGGTGCTGGGCCGCTGGAGCGGGCGGGATCGGGTGGCGGTGGCGTTGGAGGGCCACGGCCGGGAGGAGATCCTCCAGCGGGTCGATCTGTCGCGCACGGTGGGTTGGTTCACCACGATGTTCCCGGTGGCGCTGGAGGTGTCGGCATCCGCGGAGTGGGGGAATGTCCTCAAGTCGGTTAAAGAGCAGTTACGGGCGATACCCCACCGTGGATTGAGTTATGGGGCGTTGCGTTACCTGAGTCCGACTGACTCACCGGCTGGCATACTGCGCAATGATACACATCCGGAGATCTCGTTCAACTACCACGGTCAGTGGGATGTGGCGGCGGATTCGGACGGGTTGTACCGGGCACAGTGTGGAGATATCGGACAGAACTTCGCTGCTGAGAGTACCCGACCCTATTTGTTGGATGTCCTCGGCATGGTCGAAGACGGCCACCTGAACCTGGTCTGGATCTATTCCAGCGAGGTACACCACGAAGCCACCGTACGGCGGCTGGCACACGACATGCAGGCAGCGTTGCTGGAGATCGTGGCATACTGCGCGCGCCCGGGAGTGGGTGGGCGCACACCCTCCGATTTCCCGTTGGCCCGCCTGGATCAGACCACGGTGGACTCGCTAGTCGGGACTGGGCGAGAAGTGGAGGACATCTACCCGCTGACGCCGATGCAGGCCGGGATGGTGTTCCACAGTGTGGTGAATGATTCCTCCGGGGCCTACTTCGGTCAGCTATGCCTACGCTTGTCGGGGATCACCGATCCTCACGCGTTGGGTAGCGCCTGGCAGCGAGTCGTCGATCGGACACCGATACTGCGTAGTCGAGTGGTGTGGAACGGTGTCACCGAGCCACTGCAAGTGGTCGCCCGCCACGTCGAGGTCCCGACCACCTACCACGACTGGCGTCAGCTACCCGAAGCCGACCGGGAACGTCAACGTCGAGCGATCCTAGCTCAGGATCGTGCGGCAGGGATGGATCTGGGTGTGGCGCCGCTGCTGCGGGTCACGATCGCGCGGTTGTCCGACGGCGAGGCCCTGCTGGTGTGGACGTTCCACCACGTGGCTTTGGACGGGTGGAGCTTGGCCCAGGTGCTCGGTGAGGTGTTCGAGCAGCACGCGGCGATCGTGACCGGTCGGCCCGCGGAGTTGGTGGCTCGGCGCCCATTCCGGGACTACCTGAGCTGGCTCTCAGTCCAAGACCGCGGGCAGGCTGAAGAATACTGGCGGGGGGTGTTGTCGGGGTTTGACTCACCGACCCCCCTACCCTTTGACCGAGCACCGATCGAAGCCCATCGCAGCGAGTCCTCCGCGTCGGTACCAGTCGATCTACCGGTGGACGCCTCCGGTGGGTTACACCGGGTCGCTACCCGCAATGGGCTGACGGTGAACACCATCATCCAGGGCGCCTGGGCCCTCGTCCTCTCCCGGTACAGCGGAGAACGCGAGGTCCTCTTCGGGACCACCGTGTCAGGGCGCTCACCGGAGCTCTCCGGTGTCGAGTCAATGGTCGGAATGTTCATCAACACCATCCCCACCCGTGTGGAGATCCACCACAACCACAACGTGATGTCCTGGCTACGAGAACTGCAGACCGCACAGGTAGAAGCCCGCCGGTTCGACTTCGTGCCACTGACCCAACTACAAACCTGGAGCGACCTGAACCCTGGGACCAACCTATTCGACAGCTCGATGGTATTCGAGAACTACCCCGTCGACGAAGCATCGATCACCCGAACCGGCCTGCAGATACATGACTCCTACACAGTCGACACCACGAACTTCCCCCTGAGTCTGTGCGCCTATCTAGGGAAACGACTGCGCCTCCAACTAAATTATGACCCCACCCTGTTCGACACCACCACCATCGAGCGGATGGTCGGTCAGCTGGAGATCCTGCTCAACGGGATCGCGACCAATACCGACGCCACGGTGGGTGAGCTGCCGATGCTGACCGATGCTGAGGCCCAGCAGGTGTTGGTGGAATGGAATGCCACCGACCGTGAGGTTCCCGCGGCGACGTTGCCGGAATTGCTCCAGGCGCAGGTGGTGCGGACCCCTGACGCCGTGGCGGTGGTGTTCGAGGGTATTGAATTGTCGTATGCGGAGTTAAATGCGTGGGCGAATCGCTTGGCGCACAAGCTGATCGCTAGTGGGGTGGGACCGGAAAGCTGTGTCGCGGTGGCGTTGGCGCGGTCGGTGGAGTTAGTTGTCGTGTTGTGGGCGGTACTCAAGGCGGGAGCGGCGTATCTGCCGGTGGACCCGGATCTACCCGAAGCGCGGGTCGCGTTCATGCTCGACGACGCCGATCCCGTGATGGTGCTCGACGACCCGCTGGCCGTG